>DAIRFV010000055.1:13715-25866 GCA_036794905.1 Pyrinomonadaceae bacterium
GGAATTTATCTTCCGTCCAGAAGTTGCGGAGCAGCTCGACGCGCGGCGCGGGCTCGCGGCCGTCGGGGGCGGGCGTGGGGAGGATGACCGTGACCACGTCATAGCGGCGGGGCGCGTGCTGCAGCCCGAGCAGTCGCCGGTAGGCGCGCGCGGCGCGCGTGATCTGGCGCTGCTTGCGCAGGTCTACGTTGGCCTCGGGCGCGGCGAACCAGTCCGAGGCGCGCGTCTTGACCTCGACGAAGCAGAGCACGGGGCCGTCGTAGGCGACGAGGTCTATCTCGGCCTGCACGATTGCGCCGCGGCGGTTGCGCCCGACGCCCGTCTTGAAGTTCGACGCCACCAGTTCGTAGCCGCGCGCGCAGAGGTAGTCGGCGGCCAGCCGCTCGCCACGCCGCCCGAGGGCGATGTGCGGCGCGACCGCCGCCGGTCGAGGCGCGAAGCGTGCGCGCGCCTGCTCGAAGAGTTTTCGCGGAGTCCGGAGCGAGAGCATCGGTGCGGCGCAGCTTATCGCCAACCGGGTTCCGGGCGCAAGGTTTTGCCCCGGACGAAAAGGGTTCCTTGCGGCACACACGGCCCCAAGTTAAACTTCACGTCAGCCCCCTCGATCATTACCCACACAATTTTTAAGAGTGACAGATTATTCGAGCGGGGGAGACGGGCGCACTTAAGGATGTCGAGCGAGCAGAACAGAGAAGAGTCGCAGGAGTCGGGGCCGCCCGCGGCGGTGCTGCCGCTGGTGGCGATTGTCGGGCGGCCGAACGTGGGGAAGTCCACGCTCTTCAACCGGCTGGTCGGCGAGCGCCGCTCCATCGTCGGCGACGAGCCGGGCATCACGCGCGACCGCATCTACGGCGAGTCGGAGTGGATGAACCGCCGCTTCGCGCTGGTGGACACGGGCGGCATCGTGCCCGACGACGACGAAGTCATCCCCGCGAATATTTTTAAACAGGCCGA
Source organism: Pyrinomonadaceae bacterium (assembly GCA_036794905.1). Taxonomy (GTDB): domain Bacteria; phylum Acidobacteriota; class Blastocatellia; order Pyrinomonadales; family Pyrinomonadaceae; genus QHXN01. The sequence continues at coordinate 14,670 of DAIRFV010000055.1, forward strand.
GTTCGCCATCACGGAGGCGGTCGTGCTCGTCTGGGTCGTGGACGCGCGCGCGGGCGCGACGCCGCTGGACGAGGAGCTGGCGCGGCTGCTGCGCGCGACGGGGAAGCGCGTGCTCGTCGCCGCCAACAAGGTTGACGCCGTGAAGCTCGAAGCGCTCGCGGGCGAGTTCCACCGCTTCGGCTTCGAGGACGTGCTGCCCATCTCGGCCGAGAACAGCGACGGCGTGGCCGAACTGCTCGACGCGCTCGTGGAAAGGTTTCCGGTTCGGGAAACGTCTGGCGAAGACGAAGAGTCCGACGAGCGCGCGCGCGAGGTTCGGCTCGCCATCGTCGGCCGTCCGAACGTCGGGAAGTCCTCGCTGCTGAACAAACTCCTCGGCGAGGAGCGCGTCATCGTCTCGCCCGTGGCCGGGACGACGCGCGACGCCGTCGATACGGTGCTGGAGTCCGAAGGCCACACGTTCCGCCTCATCGACACGGCCGGCATCCGCCGCAAGGGCAAGACCGAGGAGATGGCCGAGAAGCTCTCGGTCGTGATGGCGCGCCGGAGTCTTGAGCGCGCCGACGTGGCGGTCGTCGTCATCGACGCCGTCGAGGGCGTGACGGCGCTCGACGCGAACATCGCGGGCTACGCGCTCGACGCGGGCTGCTCGATCATCCTCGCCGTCAACAAGTGGGACGCCGTCCCCGACAAGGAGACCGGCACGCCCGCCGCGTTCGAGCGCGACCTGCGCTTCAAGATGAAGTTCCTCGAATGGGCGCCGGTCGTCACCATCTCGGCGCTCAAGGGTCAGCGCGTCGAACGACTCCTCCCGCTCGCGCTGCGCGCCCACGAGGCGCGCAGCCGGCGCGTCCCGACCTCGCAGCTCAACGCCTTCTACGAGCGCGTCATCTCTTCGGGGCGCGCGCCGACCGTGCCCGCGCCCGTGAAGGGCGGCCAGTCGCGCCTCCACGTCCAGTACCTGACGCAGGTCAGCACGCGCCCGCCCACCTTCCTCATCTTCACCGCGGGCGGGCGGCCGGGCATCCACTTCTCGTTCGAGCGCTTCCTGCAAAACCGTCTGCGCGAAGAGTTCGACTTCTTCGCCACCCCGCTCCGCATCGTCGAGCGCCACAAGAAGAAGAACTGAGCGCCCATGCCAGAGGACAGCGAACAGCAGCCTTCAGGCGACGGCGGCCGCGCGCAAGACGCCGCCGACGAGGTCGAGCGCCTGCGCGCCCTCGTCGAATACCTCGGCGAGGCGAACGAGCAGTTGGAGGCCGTCAACCGCATCGTCGGCGCCGTCAACACCGGCCGCAGCGTCGAGGAGGTCTTCGAGCTGGCGAGCGCGCAGATAGGCACGCTCGTCCCCTTCGACCGCGCCTCCATCGCGCTGTGCGAGGAGGACGGCGAGACGCTGCGCGTCTACGCGCTGACGGGCGAGCGCGCCGGCTCGCTCGCGGTCGGGGCGCGGGGGCCTTTGAAGGGCTCGGTCACGGAACTGGCTCTGACGGAGCGCCGCACAATCTCCATCCCGGAGCTGAGCGAGGAGACGCGCTTCAACGTCTACGCGGACCTGCGGCGCGAGGGGTTCCGCTCGGCCGTCTGCGTGCCCCTCTTCTCGATGCGGCGCGCGGTCGGGAGCCTCAACCTGACGAGCCGCGCGCGCTCAGCCTACCAACGTCATCACCTCATCGCGCTCGAACGGCTCGCCGCCCCGCTCGCCATCTCCATCGAGAAGACGCAGCTCCTCGAAGAGAGCTGGGAGCGCGAGCGCGAGCTGCGCGGCCTCTACGAGATCACGCGCACCTTCTCGACGCTCGCCGACATCAACGTCATCTCGGAGCGACTGGCCGGCGCCATCTGCAAACTCGCGGGCGCCGACATGGGGCTCATCGCCACCTACGACCGGCGCACGAACCTCGTCCGCGCCGAGTCGCCGGGCTGCAACACGCCGCGCGGCCTCGTCGAGCAGTTCCAGTTCAGGCTCGAACGCGAGAACCGCGCCGCGCCGCTCTACCAGACCGGGGAGGCTTTCGTCTCCAACGACCCGACCGCGGACGAGCGCCTCAACCGCGCCTTCGCCGAGCGCTGGGGCGTGCGCTCGGTCCTGAGCGTGCCTTTGAAGATAAAGCGCGAGCTGATCGGCTTCATCTACCTCGCCAACCGCGCGGGCGGCTTTTCAGAGCGAGAGTTGAGGCTGCTTGAGATACTCGCCACGCAGGCCGCCGAGACGGTCGTCAACGCCCGCCTCTTCGCCACCATCCAGGCGCAGGCCGAGCGCGAGGCCGTCGTCAACCGGCTGCTGCTCTCGCTGCAACACGGCACCGAGCCGCACGCGAAGGTGCGTGAGGTCATCGAGCGCGTCGGCGTCGTGCTCGACTTAGATCGCTGCGTCGCCGTGCTCTTCGCCGACGACGAGCACGACGATTTCTACGGCGAGTGGTGCGCCGAGGGCGTCGAGCCCATCTCCGATTGGGGCGAGGTGCGCGAGCGCTCGCCGGTGCGTTACGCCCTGCGCACCGAGCGCCGCCCGCAGGTCGTCCCCGACGTGCTCGCGCACCCGCTCGCCGCCAGCAACGCGGCGCTGCTTGAGAAGACGCACCTGAAGAGTCTGGTCGTCGTCCCCGTCATGCACCAGGGGCGCGTCATCGGCTCGATCAGCGGGCACCAGACGCGGAGCCGGCGCGACTGGAGCGAGGACGACGTTGACCTCCTCGTCGCCGTCGCCACGCACGTCGGCGCGACGCTGGAGAACGCGCGCCTCATCGGCGAGCTGCGCGAGGTCAACCGGCTCAAGGATCAGTTCCTCGCCACGCTCTCGCACGAGCTGCGCACGCCGCTGACGGCCATCAACGGCTGGGTCGAGATGCTTTCCGACGGCAAGGTCCTGCCGCGCGACGACGGCGACCTCGCCGACGGCATCCGCGCCATCAGCGCCTCGGCCACGTCGCTCACGCAGCTCATCAACGACCTGCTCGACCTCTCGCGCATCCAGCGCGGCGTGCTGCGCCTGCACCGCGACCTGCTCGACGTGAACGAGCTGGTGCGGACGGCCGAGCGCACCGTGCGCCAGTCCGTCAAGGCGCGCCAGCTCGAACTGCGGCTCGAGCTGGCCGAGCGCCTGCCGCCGACCATCGCCGACGCGCAGCGCTTTCAGCAGATTCTCTGGAACCTGCTCTCGAACTCCATCAAGTTCACGCCGAAGGGCGGCCACGTCTGCGTCCGCACGCGCCTGTTCGACGATGCGTCCGAAGGCGTGAACGGCGCCGGCTCGCGCTGGATCGAGGTCGAAGTGGAGGACACGGGCGAGGGCATCCCCGCCGACTTCATGCCTTACATCTGGGAGCGCTTCCGCCAGGCCGACGCGACGGCCACGCGCCGGCACGGGGGCCTAGGGATCGGCCTCTCGCTTGTCAAAGAGCTGGTCGAGGCGCACGGCGGTCGGATCGAGGCCGCGAGCGAATACGGCCGCGGCTCGCGCTTCACCGTGCGCCTGCCCGTCATCAAGCTCGAAGAGGTGACCGGAGTCGAAGCGTGGGCGTAAGACCTTTACTCGCGTCCCTCGTCCTGCCGCTCGCGCTCGGCGCGGGCTGCACGCAGACCTCGGGCGGCGCGTCGGCACAGTCGGGGCGCGGGGCGAACGCGAACGCCCGCGCCTCAGTGGTCAACGCCAACGCGCCCGCGCCCGCGGGCTTCACGGACGCCGACTACGCGCGGCACGTCGAACAGCTCAAAAAGAAACTGCCGTCGAGAGAGTTCGAGGTAGTCATCGAAAAACCCTTCGTCGTCGTCGGCGACGGCGGGCGCGGCGCGGTCGAGGGGCACGCGCGCGGGACGGTGCGCTGGGCGGTCACGCTGCTCAAAAAAGATTACTTCGCGCAAGACCCGAAGCACATCCTCGACATCTGGCTCTTCAAGGACTCGGCCTCCTACAACAAGCACGCGGCGAGCCTCTTCGGCCGCGAGCCGACGACGCCCTACGGCTACTACTCGCCCGCGCACAAGGCGCTGGTGATGAACATCGAGACGGGCGGCGGCACGCTCGTCCACGAGATCGTCCACCCGTTCGTCGAGGCCAACTTCCCCGACTGCCCGCCGTGGCTCAACGAAGGCCTGGGCTCGCTCTACGAGCAGAGCGGCGAGGACGGCGGCCACATCGTCGGCTACACCAACTGGCGTCTGCCCGGACTCCAGCGCGCCATCCGCCGCGGCGGCCTCGCCACCTTTCAGAAACTACTCGCGATGGACGGCCGCGCCTTCTACGGCGACGCGCAGGGCAACAACTACGCGCAGGCGCGCTACCTCTGCTACTACCTACAGGAGCACGGCCTCCTCACGCGCTTCTACCGCGAGTTCCACGCCGCACGCGCCGCCGACCCCACCGGCTTCGACACTTTGAAGAGAGTGCTGGGCGAGACCGACATGGACGCCTTCCAGAAGAAGTGGGAGCAGTTCGTGCTCGGGCTCGGCGAAGAGCGGCTGACGCCGGTCGTCCCCTGACGCCGGAGCGGTCAGAACCACCCGCGGTAGCGGGTGGGCCTTGGTGAGTCGGCCGCGCCTATGATCCACAGGCCCACCCGCTACCGCGGCTGGTACTGACCTGTTATTCCGCGCCGGTCGCATCTAATCGCTAGGCCATATAAAATCCTCACATGAGCCTTTTCAACATTCGTCGGGGGAGAGCGCCGCGTGGCCGTTGAAGCGCTCGGGTGGGAAGTCCTCGCGCGGGAGGGCGAGGCGCGCGCCGGCCTGCTCCGCACGAGGCGCGGGACGTTTGAGACGCCGGTCTTCATGCCGGTCGGGACGCTCGGGTCGGTCAAGGGCGTGCGGTTCGAGGAGCTTGAGGCCGAGGATTTAGACGCGCGCATCATCCTCGGCAACACGTACCACCTCTGGCTGCGCCCGGGGCCGGAAGTCATCCGGGCGCTGGGCGGGCTGCACCGCTTCACGGGGTGGCGGCGCGCCATGCTCACCGACTCGGGCGGCTTCCAGGTCTTCAGCCTGAGCCACATGCGGCGGCTGACGGAGGAAGGCGTCGAGTTCCGCGCGCACACGGACGGACGCCTCTGCTTCCTCTCGCCCGAGGTCTCGATGGAGGTGCAGGCGGCGCTCGGCTCCGACATCGTGATGGCCTTCGACGAGTGCCCGCCGGGGCAGGCCACGCACGACGCCGCGCGCGAATCACTCGGGCTGACGGCGCGCTGGGCGCGGCGCTCGCGCGAGCGCTTCGACCGCTTGCAGCAAGAGGGCGCGGACGCGGGCCGGGAAGAGTCCGGGACGCGTCAGGCCATCTTCGGCATCGTGCAGGGCGCGGCGCATCTCGACCTGAGGCGCGAGAGCCTGGGGCGGACGGTCGAGGTCGGCTTCGACGGCTACGCCATCGGGGGCCTGAGCGTCGGCGAGGAGAAGCCCGTCATGTACGACGTGGTCGAGCACGTCGCGCCGCTGATGCCCGGCGCGCGGCCCCGCTACCTGATGGGGGTCGGCACGCCCGAAGACCTCGTCGAGTGTGTCGCGCGCGGCGTGGACATGTTCGACTGCGTCATCCCGACGCGCAACGGGCGCAACGGGCAGGCGTTCACCTCGCGCGGCCGCCTCAACATCAAGAACGCGTCGTGGACGACCGACGCGCGCCCGCTCGACGAGGCGTGCCGCTGCGCCGTCTGCCGCAGACATACGCGCGCCTACCTGCGTCATCTATATATGGCGGGCGAGATGCTGGGGGCGGTGCTGCTCTCGCACCACAACCTTGCGTTCTTCCTTGACACCATGCGGCGCGTCAGGCAAGCTATCCGGTCTGGCGAATTCACCCGATTTCGGCGGGAGTTTCTTGAGGGAATCAACTCCGGCGTCGGGTGAGTCGCGGGCCGTCCGGCGTCGCACTATCCCCAGAAAAACCGCTCTCGGCCGGAGGCGCGGGGCGCGCCGCATTCGACGCGCCCGGCCGCAGTGTGACGGATTCCAAAACTGAGGTTGCTCGTACCCTTTCAACTTCCGATGACCCAATTCGCTTTCATCTTCCAGGGCGGCGGCGGCGGTTCCATGATAACCACCTTCCTGCCCTTCGTGCTCATCTTCGGCGTCTTCTACTTCCTGATCATCGTCCCGCAGCGCAAGCGCCAGAAGGCGCTCGCCGACATGGTCGCGGCGCTGAAGCCGGGCGACAAGGTCATCACCTCGGGCGGCATCTACGCCACCATCAAGCAGGTCAAGGACAAGTCGCTGCTCGTCATGAGCGCCGACAAATCGATCCTCGAAATCTCCCGCGCGTCCGTCTCCGGCATGCAGGGGGAGGAAGAAGTGAAGCCGTAGGCCGTAGGCCGTAGGCAGATGGCAGTAGGCAGTTCAGAGCCCTGCCGTCGAAACACCCGGGTTGGATTTTTGAACATCCTTAACGCGGCGCCATACTGCCTACTGCCATCTGCCTACCGCCTACGGATTGCAGAGTTATGAAAAAGAATCTCCTTCAGCGCGCCATCATCATCGCGGTCGTGACGCTCCTCGCCCTGGCCGTCATCTTCTGGCCGGGGCGCACGCCGACGCGTAACGACTTCACCGCGGCGGGCGTCAACAACATCCTGCGCCAGAACATCAACCTCGGGCTCGACCTGCGCGGCGGCTCGCACCTCGTCATGCAGGTGCAGGTGCAGGACTACCTGAAGCGGCTGACCGACAACGTCTACGCCGGCGTGCAGACGGCCGCCCGCGAGCAGGGCTACGACCTCAAGGAGGTCAGGCCCGAGATCAACGGCGACGACTACCGCGTCGTCGCCGTCGTCAACGACGCGTCGAAGGTGTCCGCCATCCGCGACGAGTTGCCGCGCCGCGTCAACGACTTCGACCCGACGGCCTGGTCTTCCTCCGTGAGCGGCAACACCATCACCTGGGAGCTGACCGACGCGGCCCAGACCGCGCTCGGCAACCGCGCCACCGAGGAAGCGCTCAAGATCATCGACACGCGCATCAACTCCCTCGGCGTCACCGAGCCCACGCTCCAGGCGCACGGTTCGACCAACTCCCACCAGATTCTGCTCCAGATGCCCGGCCTCGACGACCCGGAGCGCGTCAAGCAGTTGCTCAAGGCCGAGTCGCGGCTTGAGCTGATGAAGGTCGCCGGGGCGAGCAACCCGGCGCCGATCACGACCTACCCGACCGAGGAGGCGGCGCGCCAGTCGCTCGGCGGCACGGTGCCCCCGAACCGTCGCATCCTCCCCTACGACGAGCGCGACGAGCCGACGGCGGCCGGCACGGCAGCGCCCAAGGCGGGCGAGCCGACCGCGTGGGTCGTTGTCGAGTCGCCCGCGGTCGTGGACGGCAGCGAGCTGCGCAGCGCCGACGCCGCCTCGAACAACCCGGCGGGCGGCCCCGACGACGCCTACCAGATCAACTTCACGCTGAAGCCCTCGGGCGCGCAGAAGTTCGGCGCCTGGACGGCCGCCAACGTCGGCGCGTACATGGCCGTCGTCCTGAACGGCCGCGTGGAGTCGGCGCCCTACATCAAGCAGCAGATCACCGACACGGGGCAGATTTCCGGCAACTTCACGAAGGATTCGGCCAACGATCTCGCGTTGACGCTCCGGTCGGGCGCGCTCCCGGCGACGATCATCTTCCTCGAAGAGCGGACGGTCGGCCCGAGCCTCGGGGCGGACTCGATCCGCGCGGGCGTGTCGGCCTCGCTCGCCGGGCTCGCGCTCATCGTGCTGACGATGCTCATCTACTACCGCTGGTCGGGCGTCAACGCCGTCGTCGCGCTGCTGCTGAACACCCTGCTCACGCTCGCCGCGCTCATCATCTTCGACGCCGTGCTGACGTTGCCCGGCATCGCCGGCATCATCCTCGGCATCGGCATGGCCGTGGACTCGAACGTGCTCATCTTCGAGCGCATCCGCGAGGAGTTGCAGACGGGCAAGACGGTCGCCTCGGCCATCGACATCGGCTTCGACCGCGCCTTCGTGACGATCATCGACACGCACGTGACGACCATCGTCTCGTCGGCGTTCCTGTTCGTCTTCGGCACCGGCCCCATCCGCGGCTTCGCCGTCACGCTCGTGCTCGGGCTGCTGGCGAACCTGTTCACGGCCGTCTACGTCTCGCGCACCATCTTCATGTGGAGTCTTTCGCGCCGCCAGGGGCGCGCCGAGACGCTCAGCATTTAAAGGCGTGAACCGCGAACCGTGAACCGTGACAAGAAGGAACCGGTCTTGATCTTGTCACGGTTCACGGTTCACGGTTCACGAGGATTCATATGTTTCAGATACTGCAAAACATCAACGTTGACTGGCTGAAGCACCGCAAAGTCTTCATCCTCATCTCGGTCGCCATCATGCTGGGCGGGCTGGCCTCGGCGCTGGCGCGGCAGTTGACGCCGGGCGGGACGGAGGCGTTCAACCTCGGCATCGACTTCAAGGGCGGCACGGTCGTCACCGCGGACTTCAAGGAGCGCCCCGCGGCCGAGGCCATCCGCGACGCGCTCCTCGCGAAGGGCGTCTCGGACGTCATCATCCAGCCCGTCACCGACAAGCCGGGCGAGGTGCTCATCCGCCTGCCGCAGATGGAGACCCCCGAGACGGTCGCGCAACAGAGCGAGACGCAGGTGGACATCGGCCGCAGGACCGTGGCCGAGGGCCTGAAGACGCTCACCAACGGGGTGCAGGTCGAGGGCAACCAGCCCTTCCCCGGCGAGGGCAACGCCTTCAAGATCGTCAACACCGAGGCCGTCGGCGCGGTGGCCGGGGCGGCGCTGCGCAACCAGGCGGTGGCCGTCACGCTGCTCGCGCTCGTCGGCATCCTGCTCTACATCGCCTTCCGGTTCGAGTGGACGTACGGCGCGGCCGCCGTCATCGCCGTCTTCCACGACGTGCTGGTCACGCTCGCGCTCTTCTCGATCTTCCAGATCGAGGTCAACCTGACGGTCGTCGCGGCGCTCCTGACGCTGGTCGGCTTCTCGGTCAACGACACCATCGTCATCTTCGACCGCGTCCGCGAGAATTTGCGCCTGCACCGCCGCTCGAACCTCTACGACCTGACGAACGAGTCGGTCAACCAGACGATGTCGCGCACGATCATCACCTCGGGCCTCGTCTTCCTCTCGGTGCTGGCGCTCGTCGTCTTCGGCGGGCCCGTGCTGCGCAGCTTCTCGCTGGCGCTCTTCATCGGCGTCGTCTTCGGCGTCTACTCGACCATCGCCATCGCCAGCCCGATCATGGTCTGGTGGCAGCAGCGGCTCGAAGCCGGGCGCGCGCAGGCGACCACGGCGGGCACGCGCGGCGGGGGCGGAGGCGGCGCCCAGCGCACGCGCCCCGCCCCGGGGGCGCGCGACGCCAAGGCCAGCGCCGCCGCGCGCTAGCTAAGCGTTTTTCGTTTTTCAAACAAGGGGGCCGGCAGGGGCGAGGGGACTCAGCAGAGTCGCACCACGCGCCCCGCCGGCCTCCACTTTTCCGGGCGGAATATTTTTTTCGCGGTACGTCGAAATTGAGCGAACCCACGGCCCCGCCCGGTGTCTAAATAGTTGAGCTTGAAGAGCGCTGTGTACGGTGTTTGGCCATTTTGCGCTTGACTTCGCCGCGGATTGCGACATAGACTGAGCGCGTTGCTGGCCAATCGAATATTTTAAGAACGCGCCCGTCTCGCCGGCAGTGTGAGGCGGACGTTTGGTCTTAGCGTTCTCGTGTCCGGGGGGCCGGCCTGACCGTTTCATTCCCCGTCTGGTCTTCGCGTTGAAGGAGGGGCCGCCGCGTGTCGCGCGGCCTTAAAACGCAAGGCCATTCACGTTCCCCTTAGGCAAAAAAGCGGTTAATCAGGCGGGCGCTTTTTGAGAGAAATCGTCTTAGAATCACAACTCTCTTTTGAGAGGCGCGTGATTAAATGAGTCTAAGAAAACCCTGATCCACCTGGCACCGGAAGAGGGAGGATAGACGACATGTTCGACACACTGGTTGAGTCCGGCTCGCACTCAGACGACCTCGCGAGGAAGGGCTCCTTTTTCCTGGGCACGCTCGTGCTCTACTCGATTGTGCTCGTGGCGGTCGCCGTCCTCAGCATCTACCTGTACAACGACGCGATCCCTGATCCGAGTCTGGAGTTGCTGACGCTGGTGGCGCCCGTGCCGATGGCCGAAGCCGAGGCGCCCAAGGCCTCCGAGGAGCCGAAGCCCGCGGCCAAGCAGGAGCCGACCGTGGCGATGGTGAGGGACATGGCCGTCATCGCGCCCGTGACCAAGACCAACGAGGTCGCGCCGCCCACGGCCAAGGTCGTCCCGACCAACAAGACGCTTAACGTGCTGGTCGGCGACCGCGACGTCGGCGACGTCAACGCCGTGCCCACGGGCCCGGTCGGCGTGGTCGGCGGCACGGGCGGCGGCGGCGCCGGCACCGGCGGCGCGCCGAAGGTCGAGGTGAGCGACGAGCCGCCCCCGCCCCCGCCCCCGGCACCGACGCCCCCGCCCAAGCCGAAGACGGTCGTGTCGGGCGGCGTGCTCAACGGCAAGGCCATCTCGAAGCCGCAGCCCGCCTACCCGCCCATCGCGAAGGCGGCGCGCGCCTCGGGCACGGTGACCGTGCAGATTCTGGTCGACGAGTCGGGGCGCGTCGTCTCGGCCTCGGCCGTCTCGGGTCACCCCCTGCTTCAGCAGGCGGCGGTCTCGGCCGCGCGCAACGCGAGGTTCTCGCCGACGCTGCTCTCGGGGCAGCCGGTGAAGGTCTCGGGCGTCATCACTTACAACTTCGTGCTTCAGTAAGACGGGGCGCGGGGCGCGACCCGCGGGGACGCCGTCCGGAGTGGGTTCCGGGGCGGCTCGGCCGCGGGTCGCTCGCGCCCCTTCCGAGGGGAAGCGCACCCGGCATCACAAACGTAAACCTTTGGAGGATTCCTACCGTGACTATTCTGTTGAGCATTCTCGGGAGCAAGGGTCTCGCCTTCTTCGCCTTCCTCTTCCAGGAGCACGGCGCGGGCGGGGATGACATCGCCGGGCACTTCACGATCACTGAGATGGTTAAGAACCTCGGCGGCGTGGCGCTGGCCGTGCTCGTCATCCTGCTGCTCATGTCGATGTACTCCATCGCGATCATGGTCGAGCGCTACCTGACCTACGCGGCGGCAAAGAAGCAGTCGCGCGAGTTCGCGCCGCGCGTCGCCCAAGCGCTCAAGAACGACCGCATCGAGGAGGCCATCAACATCAGCGACAAGCACAAGAAGTCGCACCTCGCGATGGTCGTCA
>DAIRFV010000553.1:0-1804 GCA_036794905.1 Pyrinomonadaceae bacterium
ACGCAGTTCGTCCTCATAGACTTCCTGAGGCGCAAGAAGAGTCGGGTGAAATAAGAAGTAGACAGTAGGCGGATGGCAGCAGGCAGTTACAGCGGCGTGCAGATGAGTGCGACCTCGCGGCGGAGGCGCCCTCCCGGGGGCGCCGGGCTCCCAGCCCGGCACCGTCTCGCGCAAGACGCCGGGCCGGAGCCCGGCGCTCCCGGGAGTGTAGTCGCGTGCGAATGTACGCAGCTATAGTCTTTAAAGTGACGGGCATAAACGAAACGGAGGCGGCGAGTGTTGAATCGCGCCGCCTCCGTTTCGTTTATGCCCGTCGCTTGAAGGGAGACCGGTCTTAACTGCCTGCTGCCATCCGCCTCCTGCCTACTGCTTTACTGCTTTCCATCTCGCTTGCGCTTCGGCTCGGGCGTGGCCGCGGGCTTCATCGGCGCGGCGGTCGCGGCCGCGTCGGGTTGAACCGGCGTGGAGGTGACCTCGCCGGGCTCGACGGTGGTGGACTTGCTGTCGTCGATGGTCGGGTTGGGCGAGGCGACGACGTGCTGCTCCTGCTGCTCCGGCGTGTTCGTGTCCTGCTGCGGCATGTCGTGCTGCGTCCCTCCGGCCTGTGCGTGCGCTCCCGCCAGCACCGCGCTCGTCAATAAGGTTGCGAATAGTTTGCGCTTCATCGTCCTGCTCCGTTGCGGCCGGGTTAAGAGGGGAGACGGCCACATTATAGCACCCGGGCGCGGAGTGTGCGCCCTAGCGCGTCAACGCACAGCGTGCGGCGAGGGCGGAGCGCGCGGCCTCCTCGGGCGTCTGGGCGAGCGCGGTGAGGTGCCCCATCTTGCGCCCCCTGCGCGCGTCCAGCTTGCCGTAGAGGTGCAGCTTGACGTTGGGGAAGGCGGCGGCCGCGCGCCAGTCGGGCTCGCCCCCCTGCCAGAGGTCGCCGAGCAGGTTCGCCATCGCCGCCGGCCGCAGCAGCTCGGTCGAGCCGAGCGGGAGGTCGCAGACGGCGCGCAACTGCTGCTCGAACTGGCTGGTGAGGCAGGCGTCGAAGGTGAAGTGCCCCGAGTTGTGCGGGCGCGGCGCCAGCTCGTTCACGAGCAGTTTACCCGAACGAGTCAGGAAGAACTCGACGCAGGTGACGCCGACCACCCCCAGCTCTTCGAGCACGGCGCGCGCGATCTCGACGGCCTCGCGCGCCACTTTCTCTTCGAGGCGGGCGGGCGCGACGGAGAGGTCGAGGATGTGCCGGCTGTGCGTGTTCTCGACGACGCCGTAGTGCGCGAACTCGCCTCCGAGCCCCCGCGCGGCGACGACCGAGACCTCGCGCTCGAAGTCCACGAAGGCTTCGACGACGCCCTCCCGCCCGCCCAGCGCCTCGAACGCGCTCGACGCGTCTTCGATGGCGTCGAGGCGCGTCTGCCCCTTGCCGTCGTAGCCGAAGCCGGCGGTCTTGAGGACGGCGGGCAGGCCCACCTCCGCGAGCGCGGCGCCCAGGTCTTCGGGGCTGCGGACGTGGCGGAACGGGGCGACGGGGAAGCCGCGGGAGGAGAGAAACGTCTTCTCGCGCAGGCGGTGCTGCGTCGTGTAGAGCACGGAGCCGGAGGGGCGGACGGGGGCGAGCGCGGCCGCGGCCTCGACCGCCGCCGCCGGCACGTTCTCGAACTCGAAGGTGACGACCGCGACGCCGCGCGCGAACTCGCGCACCGCGTCCAGGTCGTCGTAGGCGTGCTCGTACTCGCGGTCGGCGACCTGACCCGTCGGCGTGTCGGAGTCGGGCGAGAAGGTGTGGACGCGGTAGCCCATGCGGCGCGCGGCGATG
>DAIRFV010000303.1:0-7043 GCA_036794905.1 Pyrinomonadaceae bacterium
GTCCTCGCTCGTCACGTAAATCTTCCCGTCGGCGAGCACGGGCGACGCGCTGTAGCTGCCGGGCTTCACGCGCTGCCGGCCGTAGACCTCCTTGCCCGTCTTCGCGTCGAAGCAGAAGACGATGCCGCGGTCGTTGACGACGTAGAAGAGCTTGCCGTCGGTCACCGGCGTCGGCACGTACGACCCGTTCTCGGTCGACCAGACGAGGTGCGACTTCGACACGTCGCCGCGCCCGCCCGCGCGCAGGACGAGGAGCGGCCTCATCTTCGACGGCACGTAGACCAGCCCGTCGGAGACGATGGGCGAAGACACGATGTTGTTGTTAGCTTGGCGCTCGGGGTTGAGCCCCCCGGCGCGCCAAAGTTCCTTGCCCGTCGCGGGGTCGTGCCCCGTCACGTAGTCGCCGCCGCTCACGACGATCTCGGTCGCCTTACCCACGCGCAGGAGCGCGGGCGTCGTGTAGGCGTCGGGCGACTCGCTCACGGCGTCGGTCGGCCGCTCGACGCGCCACAGCGTCTTCCCCGTCTTCTTGTCAACCCGCATCACGTACGAAGGGTCGTCCGTCGTCATCCCGTGCAAGACCTGCACGTAGAGCGAGTCCTCGTGCAGGAGCGGCGAGGAGCCGTAGCCCCACTTGAGCCCGAACGCGCCGTACTCCTTCTGGATGTCGCGCGACCACAGCTCGCGCCCCTCGAAGTCGAAGCCCTTGAGCACGCCCGTGCCCGTCATCACCCAGACGCTCTTGCCGTCCGTCACGGGCGAGGGCGAAGACATGTTGTGCTTACGCATCATCATGTTGCCGCTCGCGAGCTTGCGCTTCCACACGACGGCACCCTTCGACCTGTCCACGCACCAGAGGCTGAGGTCGTCCCCCTCGGCGACGTTGAGGAAGACGCGCTCGCCCCACACGATGGGCGTCGAGCCGCTGCGGTCGGGCATCGCGAGCTTCCACGCGACGTTCTCGGCGGCCGTCCACTTGAGCGGCAAATTCCGCTCGGCGCTCACGCCGTTCAGGTCGGGGCCGCGCCACTGCGGCCAGTTCGCGAAAGACGGCGCGGCTAACAACACGACGAGACACGAGGCCAGAAACAGTCTGCGCATCTTGAACTCCTCCTCGGACGGGTTGGCAACAGATTCTATTGCTGTTTTCGGTCGGATGTACATCGAGAGCATTTAACCACAGAGACACAGAGACACAGCTAAAACAATTTCAATTTGAACTTTCAAATCTCAAATTCTTAGGCTGTGTCTCTGTGGTTAGCCTTCACTCCTCGCGGAGCGCGGCGAGCAGGGGCGCGCGCAGCGCGGCCGCCGTCGCCACGAGCGAGGCCGCGAGCCCCGAGACGACGACCGCCGCCAGCAGAAGCCCCAGCGACGCCAACGGCAGGCGCCCCCCGCGCGACGCCACCACCGGCGCAATCGCCAGCAGCGCGCACAGCGTCCCCGTCAGCAGTCCGCACGCGAGCAGCAGGGCGTTCTCGGCCACGATCATCACGCCGAAGTGTCGCCGGTCGTAGCCGACCGCGCGCAGCAGCGCCAGCTCCCGCCGCCGCTCCAAAACGTTTCTTAACAGCACCGCCGCCAGCCCCAGCGTCCCCAACGCCAGCCCCAGCCCGCCGAGCATCTGGAACGTCGAGAGGTACGTGTTCTCGACCCGGTGAAAGCCCGCCAGCCGCTCCGCGGTCGAGGCGGCGTCGAAGCCGAAGTCCGACAGGCGTGCTTCCAACACGGCCGCCACGCCCTGCGCGTCGCGCCCCGCGGGCACGTCCACGAGGAAGACGCGGTAGCCCTCCTGCTCGGGGAAGTGCCGCAGGAAGTTGCGCTCCGACACGATCAGCTCGCCCTGAAAGATGCTGTCCGCGAGCGTCGCCACCAGCCGCAGGCGCAGAGGTTCGAGTCCGCCGCCGCGCTCCAACAGAAAATCCTCCCCGAGCCCGAGGTGCAGCACGTACGCGGCCGAGGTCGCGTCCGCGACGAAGGGCACCGCGCCGTCCGCGAACTCCCTGTCGAGCAGCAGCCACGGGTTCGCCTGCGCCTCCCCTTCGGCGTCGAGCGCGCCGCCGAAACTGAAACGGCCTTCGCGCCTGAAGTCGTCGGTCGGCGCGAGGATGCGCGGCTGGCTCGGCCGGTAGAGGTTCAGGCAGCTCGCGTCGTCGCCCGGCCGCAGACGCAGACGCGCCAGCGTCACGCCGTCGAGCGCCTCCCTTCCCTCCACAGCCGCGAGGTTCAAGGCGTCGCGCCCCTCGTTCGTGTTCGGGTCGTGGACGAGGGGCAGGAGCGTCTCGGCGACGAGCGCGTAGCCGCCGCCGCCCGACGACTTCTCGCGCGCCGCCTCCGCCGAGTCGTCGCGCCGGAAGGCGTCCACCGCGACGATGATGAACGAAGCGGCCGCGATGAGCGTGATGCACAGCACGCTCCGCCCCGGCCTGTAGGTCGCGTTCCTCATCCCCAGGCGCGACACAGACCACCAGCCGCCGCCGCCAATCGTCCCGCGCCCGCGCCCCTTCAGCCACGCCGACTGAAACCCGAGCAGCGCGACGAGCAACAACGCCCCGCCCCCGAAGAACCCCGCCGCCTGCCCCACCGCGCCCAGCGACGCGGCGAGCAGAAACGCGCACCCCGCCACGAACAAGACCGACGGGACGACCAGCCGCATTGACGAAAAGACGGACTGCACTCTTGAAGTCGAGCCCGCATCAGTCTCCCAGCCGCGCCCGCCCGCGAGCAGTCCGCGCGCCGAGGCGCGGCGCAAGCCCCGCAGCGTCAGGACGATGCAGAGCACCGCCGCGACGATGCCCCCCAACACGCCGAACACGAACGGCCACGGCCCCGCGTGCAGCTCCAACGCGGTCGTGCCCACGGCCCCGACCCACCACGTCCGCAGTCCCTTCATCAGCAGCCACGCGTACGCGTAGGCCCCCGGCACCCCGACCAGGCCGCCCAGGCCGGCGAGCACCAGCGCCTCCGCGAGGAAGATCGCGCGCACGCGCCCACGCGTGTAGCCGATGGCGCCGAGCAGCCCCACCTCGCGCAGACGCTGCTCGACGCCGAGGCGGAAGAAGAGCGCCGTCAGCAGCAGCGCCGACACGACGATGAAGAAGCTGAAGTAGAGAAAGTATTCGCCGAAGTCGGTCGCCCCGCGCGAGGCCGCGAGCCCTTCGGCCCGCACCGCGTGGACGTTCAGTCCCGCCGCCGAAGGCTCCAACGTCTCGCGCAGCGCGGCCGAGAAAGTCCCCAGAGACGACGCGGGCGCGCGCACCCGCAGCGAGGTCAAGCCCCCGAAGCGCGAGCGCCACAGCTCCTGCGCGCGCGCCAGCGTGATGAAAGCCTTCGGCGTCGTGCGGTGCGCGTCCCAGTACGCCTCGTCCTGCGGTCGTATGCGCGAAAGCTCGACGGGGAACGGCGGGTTCCAGTCGGCGAGACTTTTTGAGCCCGTGATGCCCGGGTACTCGGGCACGAGGTCGCGGTCGGCCGCCTCGCCCACAATCGGCACAACGCCCGCCAGTCTGAACTCGGCCGTGCGCGTCGAGAGCCGCCCCGAATCCTCCCACACGTAATACTCAAGCGACACGGCGTCGCCCGCGCGCGCGCCCAGCTCGCGCGCCGCCCACTCGTTCAGCACGACGGCCGAAAGACTCCTCTCGCCCGCGTCCGCAGCAGGCGCGCGCGTCCCGGCAGCAACACTCTCGACGTTCGCCGACGCTTTGAGCAGTCTGCCGAAGGCTTCTTCGCCGAACGCGGTGACGATGGAGTAGGGCACCTCGCGCCCGTTCGCGCGGATGGAGTTGGCGAGGTAGGAGAAGACCGGCTCGGCGCCCGCGCCCGTCCGGCGCGCGGCCTCGCGCGCCGCCGCCTCCAGCCCCTCGCCGATCAGCCCGCTCTCGCTCTCGAACGCAAGGCCCCGCGCGTCGTCGAGCGCGCGCAGCTTCACGCCCAAATCTTCGAGCGTCGCCGCCGCGCGTAAGGCGCCCGACAGCTTCTCGGTCTGCGCGCCCGCTTCTCCCGCGTCCGCGCCCTCGCCGCGCGCGCTGAAGAGAATCGTGTTGACGCGCCCCGCGCGGTCGAGGCTGCGTTGCAGCGACGAGAGCGGGACGAAGACGGCGCGCACCTCCGTCTGGCTCGGGCGCACGGAGAACTCGCCAAGCTCCCGCGCGCCGAGCGTCTCGCGCACCGTCAGACGCGCGCTGCTGCCCAGATCGTCCTTGCGCCCGTGCAAAGATTCGACGGGGATGTCCGACGGCTGCTCGACCCGCAGGACGACGGCGTCGCCCGCCGCCGCGCCCAGCTCCGCGGCGAGGCTCGGGCTCAACAACACCTCGTCGCTGCGCGGCGCGCGCGCGGCCGCGTCCGCGCGGCCGTGGAACTCCCAGAAGCGCGCGTCCACGCCGTAGACCTGCGCCGCCACCGCGCGCCGCCCGCTCGCCTCGTGCGTCACGACGCCCTGCGCCACGACGACGGGGCAGGCCGAGTCGAACCCCGCCGCGCTGAACCCCGCGCCCGCGCGCACCTCTTCGGCCAGCGCTTCGCGGAAGAAGTTCGGCGCGCTCACGACGTGCGTCGCGCGCCCCAGCCTCTGTAAAAACAGCCCCCGCAGGCTCGCCCGCACCGACTCGCCGACCAGCAGCGCCCCCGCCAGCACCGCGACCGCCACGCCGACGCCCAACACGACGGCCGCGTTCGTGCGCCGGTAGTAACTGAGGTTACGCAGGACGAGCTTCAGCATAAGAAGGGGTGTCGGGTGTTCGGTGTTGGGTGTTGAATACAGGCAACGTGTCTTTTCCCACAACCCAAAACCCAGCACCCAACACCTAAGTTTCGATCAGTCTCTGCTCGGTCAACCTATATCGCTGCGGGAAGCGCGCGGCGAGTTCGGGGCTGTGCGTGACGACGACGAGGACGGTCTCCTGCGCGCGGTGGAGTTCGAGGAGGAGCGAGGCCACGTTGTCGGCCGCCTTCTGGTCGAGGTTCCCCGTCGGCTCGTCGCAGAGCAGGAGGGTCGGTTTCAACATCAACGCGCGCGCCAACGCCGCGCGCTGCTTCTCGCCGCCCGACAGCTCCGCCGGCCGGTGGTGGATGCGCTCCGCCAGTCCCACCTGTTCGAGCAGCGCGCGCGCCCGCGCGTCGTAGTCGTCGCCCCCGCCCCGTGCGACGAGCGTCGGCGTCAGAACGTTCTCAAGCACGGAGCACTGCGGGAGCAGACAGTGATCCTGAAAGAGGAAGCCGACCTCCCGGTTGCGGAACGTGGCGAGTTCCCTCTCGCCGAGCGCGAAGGGGTTCTGGCCGTCGAGCGTGACCGCGCCCGAGGTGGGCGGCTCCAGCGCGCCGATGATGTAGAGCAGTGTGCTCTTCCCGCTCCCCGAAGGCCCCATGACGGCGGCCGCGTCGCCGCGGTTCAGGCGCAGGGACACGCCCGACAGAATCGGCAGCGCCCCCCTCGGCGTCCTGTAATCCTTCGACAGGTTCTCGACTACAAGCACTCAGATCGACCTTCGACTTTAGTTAGCCGCAGAGACACGACGCAGGCGCAGCTCAGGACACGGCCCCTGCCTTGAGCTGTGCCTCCGTGTCTCTGCGGCTAACGCTTCCTGACAACAACTCCTCGTAGACTTCGACGGCGCGGTCGGCCATCTGCGCGACCGTGTAGCGGCGGCGCACGTTCGCGTATCCGGCGGCGCTCAACTCCGACGCGAGCGCCGCGTCCTCTTTCACGCGGCGCAGCCCGGCGGCCAGGGCTTCGGCGTCGTCCGGCTCGACGAGCAGGCCGCCCCCGGTCTGCTCGACGACCTCGGTGAACGCGCCCCGGCGCGGCTGGACGACGGGCACGCCGCACGCCATCGCTTCGAGCAGGAAGATGCCCTTCGGCTCGTCGTAGGTCGCGGGCACGGAGAGCACGTCGAGGCCGCGCAAAAACTCTATCTTGCCCGCGCGGTCGAGCACGCCGCGGTAGTGGAACTCGGAGCCGAGCCCCGCCTCGCGCAAACGCCGCTCGACGCCTTCGAGATAGCCCCTGTGCTCTTCGCCGAGGTAGCCCGCCACTTCGAGCCGCGCCGCGCCCGCGCCCGGAGACGCGCGCAGCTTGACGTAAGCCTCGGCCAGAAGGTGCAGCCCCTTCTCCGGCGCGACGCGCGCGAAGTAGCCGACCGTGAACGGCGCCCCTTCGACACGCGGCGCGCGCGGCTCGTAGCCTTGCAGGTTGATGCCGAGCGGCACGAGCCGCATCTTCTCCCGGGGGATGCCGAGGTAGCCGGGCATGAATTCTTCGTAGTAGCCGCTGACGGCGAGGAAGCGCTCGACGTGTCTGACGCTCTCGCCGATGAGCCTTAAGGAGTCCGAGCGGTACGGCTCGGGCAGACCTTCGAGAAAAAGGTCTTCGCCCTGGAGCGTGCAGCAGACGGGCCGGCCGAGCGCCTCGCGGAGCGGCCCGGCGAGCCCGATGAGGAGCGTGTAGGGGAGGCTGATGATGTCGAAGGGCGGCTCGGTCTTGAGCCAGTCGATCAGCTTCTCCAGCTCCTTGCGCTGCTTCCCCTCCTCGCCCTTCAGCATCGAGACGGTCAGCTCGCCGAGCATCCGTGGGCTCGTCTGGATGGAGCGGCGCGAGGCGAGCTTGAGCGCGAGCTTCGAGTCCCAGAGGCGGTCGAGCAGGCGCGGCGTGTGGCGGAAGAGGGACGAGTGCTGTTCGAGGTAGACGCTGATGCCGCCGAAGAAGACGCGCTCGCGGCTGACGTTCGGCTCGTCCGTCAGCGTCGGCGTGTAGAGCGGCACGAGCACCACGTCGTGCCCGCGCGCCAGCAGCTCCGTCGCCAGCGCGTTGTCGCGCAGACAACTCCCGCAATACATCTGCGCGGCCCCGGCCGTGATGTAGAGAATGCGCATGGTGGTTCTGTAGCCAGTAGTCAGTAGTCAGTAGTCAGCAGAAAAACATTCGTCGCTCGAACCGTGCGGCTGTCATCCACAATGTCCAATAGGCAGAGCCCTACCGACTACTGGCTACTGACTACTGGCTACTGCTTTATAAAAGGCCCGGCGCGCGTAGAGGTGCTCGA
>DAIRFV010000056.1:0-25848 GCA_036794905.1 Pyrinomonadaceae bacterium
CACCAGCAGCTCTGTGACCGTACATGTGCCCCGCTAAGGCAGCTGTTACTTGAGGAGATATAGCAATTTGCAGTTGGGTGTGAATGAGCGGGAGCTAACCACAGAGACACAGAGGCACAGCTTGAAGAGGAATATTCAACAAGCTGTGCCTCTGTGTCCGCGGTGGTTAACTCATTTTCATTTATCCGATTTTTTGGGGCCGAGTCTCTGCGCCTGCTTCTGCGCCTTGAGCGCAAGTTCCGTGGCGAGGAAGCAGTGCTCCTGCGTCATCGCCGTCTCTGTGCGGTTGAGGATGTCGTTGATTAACTGCTCGCCGTAGGGGAGGTGGACGCCGCCGCAGTCAACGTAGCGGGTCTCCTTCTTGTCCACGAGGAAGAGGTGGTTGCCGCCGCGCCTCCCGGCGATGTCCACGTTCTTGCGTAGCTCGATGTAGCCGTCCGTGCCGAGTATCGTCAGGCGGCCGTCGCCCCAGGTGCTCAGCCCGTCGGGCGTGAACCAATCGACGCGGACGTATCCGGTTCCGCCGTCGCCGCGCAGCACAAGGTCGCCGAAGTCCTCGAATGCCGGGTACTGCGGGTGGTTTAGATTCCCGACCTGCGAGGCGACCACTTCGGCCCGGGTCGAGCCCGTGAAGAAGAGGAACTGGTCGGCCTGGTGCGAGCCGATGTCGCAGATGATGCCGCCGAAGCGCCTGCGGTCGAAGAACCACGGCGGGCGCGTCGCCGCGTGCATCCGGTGCGGCCCCAGCCCGATGGTCTGGATGACCTGGCCGACGGCCCCCGCCCTGACCAGCTCGCCGGCCCTGACGGTCGCCGCGTTCTCGAAGCGCTCGCTGTACATGATCGAGTAGATGCGCCGCGTCTCCCTCTGCACGCGGCGCACCTGCGCGAGTTGTTCGAGCGTGGTGATGCCCGGCTTGTCGGCCATGTAGTCTTTGCCGTGCCGCATCACCTCGACGCCGAGCGGCGCGCGCTCCTCGGGTATCGCGGCGCTGAGGACGAGTTGGAGCGAGTCGTCTTCGAGAATCTCTTTCACACTGCGCGCGCGCCGGGCCTGCGGGTATCGTTTGGCGAAGGCGTCGGCGAGGTCGGGCTCTCTGGCGTAGAAGGAGACGAGCCGGCCGCCGCCCCTCGTCACGGCGGCGATCTGCCCGTGGATGTGGGAGTGGTTGAGGCCGATGGCGGAGAAGCGTATGCGCGGCTCTCTCAGAGGCTCGGCCTTCCGCCCCTGTCCGAGCGCGTTTGATTTCTCTCCCGGCAGAGCGGACAGCACGACGCCGGCCGCCGTGGTCATGGAGTTCTTGATGAATCTGCGCCGGTCGTTACGCGTTCGTCTCACGTCTCTTTCTCCCACGTTTAAGCCGAATCTTCCGGTGCTTGAGTGCGTAGTAGATGAAAATTAACCACAGAGACACAGAGGCACGGCTTTAAGCTTTAGCTGTGTTCAAGCCGTGTCTCTGTGTCTCTGTGGTTAATCCTCTTCGCGCACGCTCAACTGCGAATCCGTCGAAAGGCTCGCCAGTCCTGACGTCGGTGAATGATATCCTCGATTCGCACATTGTTGAATTCGGCCTGTAAAGGTTAGGACTGAGATGGATGAAGTAAACAGGGACGAGCCGTCGCCGCAGCGCGGGAGTGTGTTCGAGTCGGACACGCCCGACGTTTACAAGGTCGTGTCTTCCCAACCCGGGCCGGCGGGGAGTCTGCCCGTCACGGAGCGAGACCTGCTCGAACGGCCGAGCGGCGACCTCTTCGGCTGGACGCAGGACGTGGGGATGGGTTGGAACCCCTTGGAGCTGCGCCGGCCGGAAGTCCTCATCCTCAGCACGCAGGGCGGCATACGCATGCCCGACGGGAGGCCGCTGGCGCTCGGCTATCACACGGGACATTACGAGGTCGGGCTGTTGATGCAGGCCGCGGCCGAAGAGCTGCGCGGGCAGGGTTGCATCCCTTTCGCCGGCTACTGCACAGACCCCTGCGACGGGCGGACGCAGGGGACGACGGGGATGTTCGACAGCCTCCCGTATCGCAACGACGCGGCGGTGGTGCTGCGGCGTCTGATTCGTTCGCTGCCCACGCGGCAGGGCGTGGTCGGCGTGGCGACGTGCGACAAGGGGCTGCCGGCGATGTTGATGGCGCTCGCGGGCTCGCCCGACCTGCCGGCCGTACTCGTGCCCGGCGGCGTGACGCTGCCGGCGAGCGACGGCGAGGACGCGGGGCGCGCGCAGGCCATCGGGGCGCGCTTCGCCGCCCGCCAGATTACGCTCGAAGAGGCGGCCGACATCGGCTGTCGCGCCTGCGCGTCGCCGGGGGGCGGCTGCCAGTTCCTCGGGACGGCGGCCACCTCGCAGGTCGTCTCCGAGGCGCTCGGGCTCTCAGTCCCGCACAGCGCGCTCGCGCCTTCGGGGCAGGCCGTGTGGCTCGACGCGGCGCGCAGGTCTGCGCGCGCAGTCCTGCGGCAGAGGGAACTCGGCTTGAGCGCCCGCGACATCCTGACCGACGCCTCCGTCCGTAACGCGTTGGCCGTCTACGCGGCCTTCGGCGGCTCGACGAATCTGCTGCTGCACCTGCCCGCGGTGGCGCACGCGGCGGGTTTGAGACGGCCGACGGTCGAAGACTGGATCGACGTTAACCGCCGCGTGCCGCGGCTCGTGGACGCGCTGCCGAACGGGCCGCACCCGACCGTTCGAGTCTTCCTCGCGGGCGGCGTGCCCGAGGTGATGTTGCATCTGCGCGGGCTCGGGCTGATTGACGGCGGCGTCCGGACGGCCACGGGGAAGACTCTGGACGAAGTGTTGGACGACTGGGCTTCGTCGGAGAGGAGAGGGAAGTTTCGCGCGCTCCTGACGGAGTCGGAGGGCGTTGACCCGGACGATTGTATCGTGCCGCCCGCGCGCGCGAGCGCGCGCGGACTGACGAGCACGATCTGTTACGTCAGGGGAAACCTCGCGCCGGAGGGCGCCATCGTCAAGAGCACGGCCATCGAGCGCTCGGCCATCGGGCCGGACGGCGTCTACCGCCTGACGGGGCCGGCGCGCGTCTTCACCACCGAGCGCGCCACCATCGCCGCCATCAAGAGCCGCGGCGAAGACCGCATCAAGGCGGGCGAGGTCGTCGTGCTCATCTGCCGCGGCCCGCTCGGCGCGGGGATGGAGGAGGTCTATCAAATCACCTCGGCGCTCAAGTTCATGCCCTACGCCAACTCGGTCGCGTTGATAACCGATGCGCGCTTCTCAGGCGTCTCGACCGGCCCGTGCATCGGGCACGTCGGGCCGGAGGCGCTGGCGGGCGGCCCCGTGGGGAAGGTCTTGGACGGCGACCTGATTCGCGTCCGCGTAGACACCGTCGGGCTCGAAGGAAGTATCGACCTCGTGAGGGAGCGCGCGCCGGGCGTCTACGAGCCCGCGGACGAAGAGCTGGCGCGTCGCGCGCCGCGCGCAGACCTGCGCGCGGACGCGGCGCTGCCCTCGGACACGCGGCTCTGGGCGGCGTTGCAGCACGCGAGCGGCGGCCCCTGGGGCGGCAGCGTCTACGACGTTGAGCGCATCGTCCGCGTCCTCGAAGCGGGGGCGCGCGCGTTGGCGTCCGAGGGCGATTGAGCGTGGCACGTCTTGAGGCGAGTGAGTGCGATAAATAAAAAGACGAATCCCGGCGGTCGCCCCGATGCGTATCAGCCAAAGTCGGCATCCAAGGGCGTGTGTGGTCGTCAGAACCGGGAGGAGTCAGACGATTCCGTGAAATTTTTTATAACTTCGGCGGAGGCATACATCTCTTCGTAGTAATTCCGATTCCCCAGACACCTCAACAACCCCTCGAAGGAGATAGATAGATGCCAGACACGACAGACGCCAATGTCCCCCAGGACTCTGTACCGCGGGCGGGGAGCCTCCCGTTCTTCGCGCGCTTCCTCGAAGGCCAGCACGGCGACGGGGAGGGCAGCCTCCGGGCGGCCCCGGAGAAGAACAAAACGTTGAAGTACCCTTCCGACCGTGACGAAATTGATTGGCTCAACGGCGACGCCTTACAAGCGGCCCCGGAGCGGCGGATGACCCTGAAGTACCCTTCCGACCGGGACGAGATAGACTGGTTCAACGACAACACCCCCCAGGCGTCCCCGGATAAGAACCGTTCGTTGAAGTACCCCTCCGACCGGGATGAAGATTGGGACTCGACCCGCAACTCTTAAACCTGCCCCGAAGGTGTCCCGCCGGCCCGCGGCTCAGGCAGTCCGCCGCGGGCCGGCGCTACAGAACGTCCCGCCCCGGCACATCCATTACCTCACGGGGCTTAAGCCGATGAGTGTTGAGGGAAGAAAACCGGGCCTGATATTTTCTCAACCCACATCACTCACGACACGTCAATACTTATGACGACAGTTCTCATCATCACGCGCAGCGACGACAACGACAGTGTCTCGATGGTCGCGCGGGCCGTCGAGCGCAGGGGCGGCCGGGCGATTCGCTTCGACACCGACCGCTACCCGACCGAAGTCCGCCTCACGTCCTACTACGGCGCGGGCGACGAAGAGCGCCTGACGCTCGCGAACGACGAGGGCGAGTTCGATCTGCGCGAGGTCACGGCCGTCTGGCACCGCCGCCTCAACTTCGGGGCGCGGCTCCCACACACGCTCGACAGGCAACTGCGCCACGCCTCCCTGACCGAGACGCGCGCCGCCGCGCAGGGCATGCTCGCCAGCCTCGACGCGTTTCGCATGGACGCCGTGCAACACATCCGCCACGCCGAGAACAAGCAGCTACAGTTGCAGGCGGCGCGCGCGCTCGGCCTGCGTATCCCGCGCACGCTGACGACCAACGACCCCGCCTCCGTCGCCGCCTTCGCCGAGAGCTGCGGGGGCGGGATCGTGACCAAGATGCTCTCGTCCTTCGCCGTCTACGAGGGCGGGCAGGAGCTGGTCGTCTTCACGAACCCGGTGCGGCCCGAAGACCTCGCAGACCTGTCGGGCTTGAGCCTCTGCCCGGCCACTTTTCAGGAGGCGATTCCGAAGGCGCTTGAGCTGCGCGCCACAATCGTCGGCGAACGTGTCATGACGGCTTCGATTGACTCGCAGTCGTCGGCGCGGGCCGCGCACGACTGGCGGCGCGACGGCCTCCGCATGGTCGAAGACTGGCGGCCTTACGAGCTGCCGCGCGAGGTCGAAGAGAGGCTCCTGCGCCTGATGGATTACTTCGGCCTCAACTACGGCGCGGCCGACTTCATCGTCACGCCCGACGGGGGGCACGTCTTTCTCGAAGTCAACCCCGTCGGCGAATTCTTCTGGCTCGAACGCCACCCCGGCCTTCCCGTCTCCGAAGCCATCGCGGACGTTCTCCTTGGTCGTGCCCACCGCCGTTAGAAATTAACCACAGAGACACAGAGGCACAGCTTGAAGCAATAGCTCAACAAGCTGTGTCTCTGTGTCTCTGTGGTTAACTCCCGCGTAGGCTTTGTGTGAGAAATCTAATGTGAGGCGGAAGCGTCTGTTCTATAATGGACGAAACGTAGTCCAAACATTCCTGGCAAGACCGCGGCCGTGCGTGTGGCGGCACGCGGAGGGGAGGGTGTAGGGCTTTTCCAACGCCTCTCGCCGGAAAGGGGGCCGCATGCACTTCGTGATATTCGCCGCGCCGTGGTTCACCGACAACGCCACACGCTTCATCGAGGCGACGGTGAGCCAGCCCGACGTGCGCGTCGCCGTCATCAGCCAGGAGCCGCAGGAGTATCTGGCGCAGCGCCTGCGCGACCGCATCGCCGGCCACTGGAAGGTCGAAGACATCTTCGACCCCGGGCAACTGGCGCACGCGGCGGGCGTGCTCTCCGGCCACTTCGGCCGCGTCCACAGGATGTACGGCGCCTACGAGCAGTTGATGGTTCCGCTGGCGGAGGCGCGCGAGATGCTGGGCGTCGAGGGCATGAGCGCCGAGGCCGCACGCAACTTCCGCGACAAGTCGCGCATGAAGAACGTGCTGCGCGAGGCCGGCGTCCCCTGCGCGCGACACCGTCTCGCGCACAACGACGCCGAGGGTCGGAGCTTCGTCGAAGAGGTCGGCTACCCCGTCGTCCTCAAGCCGCCCGCGGGGGCCGGGGCGCAGTCAACTTTCCGCGTTGACGACGCCGGGGCGCTCGGCGAGGCTTTAAGAATCTCCGCGCCTTCGACGGAACAGCCGGTCTTGATCGAAGAGTTCATCACCGGCGAGGAGCACTCGCTCGAAACCATCTCCATCGGCGGGCGCGCGGTGTGGCACTCGCTCACGCACTACTACCCGACGCCGCTGGAGGTGCTGCGCAACCCCTGGATACAGTGGTGCCTGCTGCTGCCGAGGGAGATTGACGGCCCGCAGTACGCGGACATCCGCGAGGCGGGCGCGCGCGCGCTCGACGCGCTCGGCATGGACACGGGGCTCAGTCACATGGAGTGGTTCCGGCGCGGGGATGGGAGCGTCGCCATCTCGGAGGTCGGCGCGCGCCCGCCGGGGGCGCAGATCACCACGCTCGTCTCGCGCGCGCACGACATAGACTTCCTGCACGCGTGGGGGCGCGTCATGGTCTACGGCGAGTTCGACCCGCCCGAGCGGCGCTACGCCGCGGGCGCCGCCTTCCTCCGCGGGCAGGGGAGCGGGCGCGTCGTGGCCATCCACGGGCTCGAACAGGCGGGAAGAGAATTAGGCGACCTCGTGACCGACGTGAAGCTCCCCGAAGTAGGGCAGACGCCGGCGGGCGGCTACGAGGGCGAGGGCTACGTCCTCCTCCGCCACCCCGAGACCGAAGTCGTCAAAGAGGCCCTGCTCCGTCTCATCAGCATCATCCGCGTCGAGCTGGGATAGCGGTCAGAACCGCCCGCGGTAGCGGGTGGGTCGGTCTTACGGCTTCAGGGCCGACTGAGTCACTCTCACCCATCCGCTACCGCGGGCGGTTCTGACCTGTTCGCTCTTGATAACTTCAGCAACCAAACGGAGGCGTCATGTACGTCCTGATGATTTCGCCGGGGTATCCGCAGGAGATGCCGTACTTCACGCGCGCTCTGGCGCGCGCGGGGGCGCGCGTCCTCGGCTTGAGCGACCAGCCCGAGAGCGGGCTGCCGCCGGAGGCGAGCCGGCACCTCGCGGCTTACCTGCAAGTCCCGAGTCTTCAGGACGAGGATGCGGTCGTCGAGGCAGTCAAGCACTGGGCTTCGCCCGTGCGCGTGGACAGGGTCGAGTGCCTCTGGGAGCCGGGGATGCTTCTGGCCGCGCGCCTACGCGAGGCGCTCGGGGTGCAGGGGATGACCGTCGAGGAGACCGTGCCGTTCCGCGACAAGGATCGGATGAAGCAGGTGCTCAACGCCGCGGGCGTGCGCACGCCGCGCCACGCGCGCGCGGCCTCGGCCGACGAGTGCAGGGACGCCGCGCGCCGGATCGGCTACCCGCTCATCCTGAAGCCCATCGCGGGCGCGGGCTCGGCCGACACCTACCGCGTGGACGACGCGGCGCAGCTCGAAGAGACTCTGCCGCGCCTCGCACACCTTCCGGAGGTCAACGTCGAGGAGTTCATCGAGGGCGACGAGTTCACCTTCGACACGGTCTGCGTCGGCGGCCGCGTGGCCTACTACAGCGTCACCAGGTACCGCCCGCACCCGCTCATCGCGCGCACCCTCGAATGGGTGAGCCCGCAGATCGTCATGCTGCGCGACGTGGACGCCGACGGGTACGCCGCCGGGTGCGAGATGGGGAGGAAGGTCTTGCGCGCTCTCAACTTCCAGACGGGCTTCACGCACATGGAGTGGTTCAGGAAGCCGGACGGCGAGGTCGTCTTCGGCGAGATCGCCTGCCGCCCGCCGGGCGCGCTCTCCGTGGACGTGATGAACTACGCGAGCGACACGGACCTCTTCGCGGGCTGGGCCGAGGCGGTCGTGCGCGGGCAGTTCACGCAGGCGGTGGAGCGACGCTACAACGCCGTCATCATCTACAAGCGCGCGCAGGGGCAGGGGCGGATTTACAAGGTGGAGGGGCTGGAACACCTGCTCGCGAAATACGGCGAGCACATCGTGCTGATTGACCTGCTCCCCCTCGGCTCGCAGCGCCGCAACTGGCGGCAGACACTCCTCTCGGACGGCTACCTCATCATCCGCCACCCCGACCTCGCGCGCGCCCTGGAGATCGCCGACGCCGTCGGCACAGACCTCCAACTCTACGCCGGCTGAACGAGCACGGAGGGATGTTAACCACAGAGACACAGAGGCACGGCTCAGAACTTTCAACTTTGAGATTGTTTTAGCTGTGCCTCTGTGTCTCTGTGGTTAATTCTTCCCGTCTTCACCCAAGTCAAATCTGCTTTAAGCACGACCGCTCACCGTCTGCGCCGGGGCTTCGGCTTGGGCGCCTCCTGGTTCGCCGCGTCGTCGTCGTAATCGTTCTCGAAAGAGAAGACGGCGTCGGGGAAGCGCGTGCGCAGGCTCCTCTGCGCGGCCAGCGTGAGCCGGTTGTTGCCCATGTAGACCTTCAGCCCCTTTATCTTCGCCAGCGTTTGAGGCAGCCGCACCCCGCCGTTCGCGTTGACGGACAACTCCTGGAGGTTCGGCAGCTCGCCGACGAAGGGGGGGATTTCGCGGATGTCGTTGTAGTCCAGCGACAGCTTCTTTAACCCGCGCAGCGAGGCGACCTGCGGCGGCACGGCGCGGATGCCGTTCCGCCCCAGATCAAGCTCTTCCAGCCCCTGAAGCTTCGCGAGCGCGTCCGGCAGCGGCTTGGCTGGCGCCGGGCGCGCGGGCTCTTCCCCGCCGACGTCGCGGCCGTCGAGCGCCCCGTACAGCCTCAACACACGCAGGCTCTGCAACTGCCCGATGGAGCCCGGGAGCGAGACGTTCATCGAGCACCCGTTGCCGTTGTCGATGACCAGCTCTTCCAGCCTCCGCAGCCTCCCGATCTCTTCCGGGAGGTCTTCGAGTTTCTCAAGACAGGCGAGTTCCAACGCCTTCAGGTTGACCAGCGACCCGAGCCCGGGCGGGAGGTGTTTCATCTCGGGGTCGCCGCTCTGGAGGGCGAGCCGCCTCACCTTCTCGGGCGACCGCAGCGCCTGCTCGAAGTTGTCGAACACCCCTTCTTCCTGAAGCACGCCGCGCGCCGCGCCCGCGCACGCCAACACAAGGCAGACGGACAGGAGTCCGGTCGTGCACTGAGCCAGAAAATTACCTCTCAAAATGTCTCCTCCATTCGTGAATCGAAAGGGGGTCGCCGCGTCGGCCGAAGATCGTTAACGTCCGAACGTGCGCCCGCCGTCGCTCATGAGAGCGCCGCCGATTCTATCATCCCGGGGGCCGTTGGCGTTCGCGCCCGGGCACGGCCGCCGCGAGCGAGTTCGGTCTTGCCATTTCGCGCCGCCGCACGTAAGGTTTCCGGAAACGTCGGGGGCTTAGAGTATGCAGATCGTTGATGCGCCGGCCGCTTCGGGGCTCTTCCTTGTGCGCGACTTCCTCGACCCGCGGGAGTGCGCGGCCGTGAGGGCCGAGGCGCGCGCGGCGGCGGGCCACCCGGCCCCGGTCTACATCCAGGGCGCGGACGGCGTGGTGCACGAGGACGTGCGGAAGACGAGCAGCCTCGAAGTGTCGGCCGCGACCGCCGCGGACGTGGGGCGGCGGCTCGGCGACTTGCGGGAGGCCGTCGGGCGTCACTTCGAGTTGAGCCTCCGCGAGTGCGAGCCGCCGCAGTTCCTGCGCTACCGGGAAGGGGACTTCTTCGTCAAACATCAGGACGGCGACCCCGACCAGGGAGACTTCGACCACCTGCGCGTGCGCAAGGTGTCCGTGGTCGTCTTCCTCAACGGCGGCTCTGACGAAGCGTCGGCGGAGACTTTCGGCGGCGGCGAACTCCTCATCTACCGCGCGCGGGGCGAGGGGCACGCGGGCCCTGTCGTCTTCCCCGTCCTGGGCGCCGCGGGTCTGCTCGTCGCGTTCCGCTCCGACACCGTCCACGAGGTCGCGCCCGTCACGCGCGGCGAACGCCTCACCGTCGTCACCTGGTTCAACTAGAACCACGCCCCGCGCCTCTTCAGTACATTCCCGACACTATTTCGGTTGACAGTTCGGCGGGCTCGGCTTAACCTGCATACGCTCGATTCAGGGTCTACGCACATCAACCCCAGGTAGTAACTGGCGTCAGCATCGCCTCAGCCGGCCTCACGACACGTTGCCGTCATCCGCCGGCTCCGCTGTACGTCTTTCGCCCCAACGACCTCTGCCATTCGACGGCAGGGCTAAGCTCCGGTCTCGCGTGACGCCGCGTCTCTCAGCGCGGCGCGCTTCGGTTTGGACGTGCGAAAAGTTTAAGCGCGGCGCAGCGTCACGCCCGGTTGTTTGACACCTTTCAGTCCCTCGACACTTTAACGCAACTGTTCACACAGACAGGAGAATCGCCATGAGCGAAAAGGAAAAGGACAAGGAAAAGAGACCTGGCCACCCGGAGCACCCGGAGCACCCGAAGAAGGGCACCATCACGGAGGTCGCGCCCGACCGGCCCGGATACCCGATCCCGGAGGTCGCGCCCGAAAGGCCGAGCTACCCGATTCCCGAAGTGGCGCCCACGCGGCCGATTCCCGAAGTGGCGCCCGACAAGACGGGGTACCCCGTCCCCGAGGTCGCGCCGGAAAGACCCGCGCGCCCCATCACCGAGGTCGCGCCCGAGGTCGCGCCCCAGCGCCCCGCGCAGCCCATCCCCGAAGTCGCGCCGGCCAGACCGATCCCCGAAGTGGCACCGGCCAGGCCCATCACCGAAGTCGCGCCCGCGAAACCGATTCCGGAAGTCGCGCCCGCGAGGCCCATCCCTGAGATCGCGCCCGAGAAAAGCCCGAGGCCCATCCCGGAGGTCGCGCCCGAGACGACGAGAAAGCCCAGCCCGATTCCCGAGGTCGCGCCCGAAACGACGAAGGAATAAGTAACTAGTAGACAGTAGACAGTAGCCAGTAGACAGTAGCGCTCCGCGATGCGGAGGTTGAGGATGACAATCGCAGGGTTCGAGCGGCGACGATTCTTCTGCTGACTACTGACTACTGACTACTGTCTGTTGACTACTTCGGATTACGCGATGAGCAGCACGCCCAGGCCAGTCGCACTCGTCAGCATGCCGACGCTGTCGGCGCGCTTCCCGTCCTTCCAGCTCGGACTGCTCAAGCCGACCCTGGAGCGCGCGGGCATCCCGGCGCAGAACTTCTCGCTCTTCATGTACTTCGGCACGCAGGTGGGCTGGCCCGTCAACGAGGCGCTGGCCGACGTCTACCCGTGCATGGTGGGCGAGTGGGTTTGGGCGCGCGCGGCCTTCGGCGACTTCGCCGACGACGAGGGCTATTTCCGTGTGTACGGGCCGAGCCTGCGCGGCATCTGCGAGCACGCCGGCTGCACCGTCGAAGACGTCGTGCGCGTGCGCGACCGGGTCGTGCCCGAGTTCCTCAAGTTCTGCGTCGAGAGCATCGACTGGCGCCGCTTCGGGCTGGTCGGCTTCTCGGTCTGCTTCCAGCAGATGCTCGCCAGCGTCGCGCTCGCCCGCGCGCTGAAGGAGCGATACCCGGACCTCCCCGTCATCATGGGCGGCGCGGGCTTCGAGGACGACATCGCCGAGGAGATCATGCGCGGCTGCCCGCAGGTGGACTACGTCCACTGCGGCGACGCCGAAGAGACTTTCCCCGAGATGGTCAGGCGGCTCTACGCGGGCGAGTCGATGCGCGGCCTCCCCGGTCTGATGTGGCGCGACCGCGGCGAGGTCGTCTTCAACGGGCGCGCGCCGAACCTCAAAGACATGAACCGCACGCCCACGCCCGACTTCGACGAGTACTTCTACGCGCGGCGCGAGGGCGGCTACGAAAACTGGCGCGGCGCGCAGGAGCCCCTGCTGCCCGTCGAGACGGCGCGCGGCTGCTGGTGGGGCGTCAAGAACCACTGCACGTTCTGCGGGCTCAACCGCGCGGGCATGGAGTTCCGCGCGAAGGACGCGGCGCAGGTGCTCGAACAGCTCGAAGAGCTTTCGCGCCGCTACCAGATACTCGACTTCAACGCCATCGACAACATCATGGCGCCCGAGTACATCGACAAGCTCTTCGGCCGCCTGGCCGACGCGAACACGGACCTCCGCCTCCACTACGAAGTCCGGCCGAGCCTGACGCGCGCGCAACTGAAGCTGATGCGCGCGGGCGGCCTCTTCTCCATCCAGCCGGGCGTCGAGAGTTTTTCGACGCACGTCCTGAAGCTGATGCGGAAGCACACGACGGGGATGCGCAACCTCGAACTCGTCAAGTGGTGCACCTACTACCAGATCAACAACCTCTACAACATCCTCGTCCGCTTCCCCGGCGAGCGCGCCGAAGACTACAAGGTGCAGGCCGAGTTGATGCCGAAGATTCACCACTGGCAGTCGCCCTGGGCCGCCGCGCAGGTGCGCGCCGACCGCGGCTCGCCGATGTTCTCGGAGCCGGAGACGCAGTCCATCACGCGGCTCACCTACTCGCCCGCCTACGACTTCCTCTTCCCGAAAGACCGCTTCGACCTCAAGCGCGTCTCCTACTACTTCGAGCACGAGATGGGCGACACCGTCGGCGAAGAGGGTTACGAAGAACTCTTCGCCGCCGTCGACCTCTGGCAGCGTCGCTGGCGCGAGCGCCCGCGCCCCTACCTCCGTTACCGCAAGTCCTGGTCAACCATCTTCGTCGAGGACGGACGCGGGCGGCGCGCGAAGGAGGCGACCTACACCGGACGCGAGGCCGCGCTCTACGAGTTCTGCGCCGACGCCCGCACGCCGAAAGAGATCGCCGCGCGTTTCGACGGCGCGCCCTGGGTCGAAGAGGTTCTGTGCGAATTCGTCGAGCGCGACCTGATGGTTCAACTCGATGGGCGCCACCTCAGCCTGGCCCTGCCGTCGAACCCTTACATCTGAGGAGGAGCGAAGGCTTTTGCGCGAAGCGATGTCGGCGACTCTCTCGGCGCTGCCCCGCAGGTTTCACGCAGACCGCGCCGAACTGCTCAGGCTGCTTCAGCGTGGCGGCATCCTCCGCCGCACGCCCGAGCAGCCGGTGCTCTCGCGCGACGGCACCTCCCACCGCTGGATGCTCGACACGCTCAACGTCACGCTCACGCCGCGCGGCGCCGAACTCGCCGGCCGTTGCGTGCTCGAACTGCTCCAACGTTTCGACGGCCGCCAGGTCGCGACCTACGGACTGACGGCCGTCCCCATCCTGCAATCCTGTGTCCTCCAATCCGGCGGCCGCTACCGCGGGCTCCTCGTGCGCAAAGAGCGCAAGGCGCACGGCTCGCTCAAACTGATCGAAGGCCCTCTGGACAAGTCCGAGCCGGTCATCCTCATCGACGACTCGGTCAGCTCGGGGCTCTCGATGGAGGAGGCTTGCGCGCGCCTCGAAGAGCACGGGCTGCGCGTGGAGGGCGGCGTCTGCCTCGTGCGCTTCGGCTGGCACGGCGGCTTCGCGGCGATGCAGGAGCGCGGCTATCACTTCGAGGCGGTCTACGACATCTGGGACGACTTCATCTACCACATGGAGGACGAGTACCAGCCGCCGCTCAACCCCTCCAAGTGCTTCCCCGAGATTCGGTGGGCGGACGAACGCGCGCCCGAAGGTCTCCACCCGGCCGAGCTCGCGCGGCTCGCCGTCTCGGAGTTTTTGACTTCGGGTCGCCTGCCGCGCGCGCCCGAGCGTCTGGACGCGGAGTACGACGCGTCGGGCGGCGCGTGGGTGAGCCTGCGCTCGCGCAGGGACGTGCACACGCGGCACGCGCGCGAGGGCTTCTGGCACTTCCCCGGCGAGGCGCGCGGCACGACGGCCGAAGACCTCCTGCACGCGTCGCTCCTGACGGCGACGCAACTGCCCGCGGGGCGTGAGGGGTTAGAGCTGTTGGAGCAGGCCCGCATCGCCGTCACGTTCTTCCGGGAGCTTGAGCGCTGCACGGTCGGGCAGCTCGACAACGAACGCTACGGCATCGTCGTGCGCAGTCTTGAGCGGCCGACGCAGATGGGCGGCGCGCTGCCGCGCATGCCCGGCATCGTCGGCGAGTGGGAGCAGTTCCAGCACGCGCGCCGCAGGAACGGCAAGCTCCTCTCGTTCGAGCCCTTCGAGATTTTCAGACACGACCTCGTCAAGCTCGTCGAGCCGGGCGCGGACTGGCAGCCGACCGGCGTCCCCGAATCGGAGACGCCGCCGTGGCATCAGGACGCGGAAGTCTGCGCCCCTCTGACGGAGCGCGCGCGCGACCTCGTCGTCGGCAACCTCTTCGGAAGGGCAGC
The DNA here is from genome assembly GCA_036794905.1 of Pyrinomonadaceae bacterium. Taxonomy (GTDB): domain Bacteria; phylum Acidobacteriota; class Blastocatellia; order Pyrinomonadales; family Pyrinomonadaceae; genus QHXN01. Next base: position 14,249 of record DAIRFV010000056.1, read on the forward strand.
GACCACACGACCGTTTCGTCACGAGGGGCGGCTCGAAGGGCTCGACTCCGTCTACGTGACCGTGTACGTCAGAGGCCGCCTGCGCGGCTGCATGGGCGGCACGACCCCGCCAGGCGCCGCGCTCGACGAAGACTTACAACGTCTCGCGCGCGCGGCGCTCGACGACCCGCGCTTCGACGCGGACGCGGCCCCGTTGGAAGAGACGGACGTGGCCGTCAGCGTCTCGCTCCTCTTCGACGAGCTCGTCGTCGGCGCGTGTTCGCCCGAGGAGGTCGTGCGTTACTTCCGTCACGGGCACCAGGCGCTGATGGCGTACCGCGGCGAGAGCGTCGGGCTGCTGCTCCCGTTCGCGGCCTCCATGTTCAACCTCGACGCCGTGGGCTTCGCGCGCGAGGTGTTGACGAAGGCCGGCCTGAACGAGCCTCCCTTCTACTGGTGTCGCTTCGGCTGCGCGACGTGGCTGGCCGACGCGCGCGGCGTCCACCAGCTCGTCGGCGGCTTCCCGCGCGCCGGGGAGCCGAAGGAAGAGTTGAACGAGCTGCTCACCCGCCGCGCCGAGTCGCACACTCAATACCTCCTCCGACACCAGAAGCCGGACGGCTCCTTCTATACATTTTACGAGCCGTTCCAGCACAGGCTCTACGAAGGCACAGACCTGCCGCGCCTCGGCCACGCGGCGTGGGTGCTGGCGCGCGCGTCGCGCGTCCGCGGCGGCGAGGAGCTGCGGGTGGCGGCGGACAGGGCGGTCGAGTGTCTCTTGCACGCGGCGGCCGACGGCGAAGAAGGGCTCTGGCTCGAAGCGCCCGGGCAGGTGTCGTCGGTGGCCGAGTTGTCGTTCATGCTCCTCACGCTCTGCGAGTCGGCCGTCGAAGAAGCGGCGGCGCGCCGCGCCCTGGCCGGGCGCGCCGCCGCGACGCTCTGGGACTGCGTGACGCTGCCGCACGGGCGCGTCCGAACGCACCGCGAGGCCGAGTCGTCCGCGGAAGAGTTTCAGGACTACTTTCCCGGTCAGGCCCTGCTCGCGCTCGCCGCCGCGTGTGAGGCGAACGTCTGCGCGGTTGACGAGGAGAGGCGCGCGCGCGCCTTCCTCTACTACCGGCACCGCTTCCGCCACCGGCGCGGCTTCGGGCAGGTCTCCTGGTACACGCAAGCCTTCGCGCGCTGGTGGCGTGTGACGGGCGACGAACGCTGCGCCGACTTCGCCTTCGAGATCGTTGACTGGCTTCTGACCTACCAGCAGGGGACGACGGGCGCGTTCGTCAACGACCACCAGCCCGAGACGCCGGGCTACATGACGGCCGTCTACCTCGAAGCCGTCGCCGCCGCCTCGAACCTCGCGGACGCCCGCGGGGACGAGTGCCGCCGGCAGACTTATACGGAAGCCTTCGAGCGGGGCCTGCGCTTTCTCGACCGACTCGTCATCCAGCCGCGCGACGCGTCCGTGCTGCCCGGCGCGGCCTACGCGCTCGGCGGCCTGCGCCGCGCCACGCACTACAGCGAGGTGCGCACGGACTTCGTCCAGCACGCACTCTCCGCAGTCCTTGAATTCCGAGACGGCGCGCACGTGCCCAACACTTCATCCGGGGCGCGCGGCAAGGCTTTATCTTCAAACACCAACTGACCGGAGGAGAACATGGCTACCAGTTACAAAGCAGGCTCGAAGAAGGGCGCGGCGAAAGCCGGCGGCCGCAAGACGGGCGGCGCGACCGCGGCGGCGCGCCCGGCGTCCGGGGCGGTGCCGCCCTACGGCGAGGCGATTCGTCAGGCGACGGCGCGCGGCGATCAGGCGGAGATGCGTAAGGCCGCGGCATCGGCGCGCAAGTGGATCAAGGACGCGCAGGCGGCGCTCGATAAGTTAGAGAAGAAGCTCGGGACATCGGGCGGAACCAAGTAGGCAGACATGGAACAGCCGACACGCTTCTTCACCGACGCGGATCGAAGGGACTACACGCCCGTCCACGTCGTCTGGGAGATCACCCTGGCCTGCGACCTGAAGTGTCAACACTGCGGGTCGCGGGCCGGGCGTCGGCGCCCGGACGAGTTGACCACGGCCGAGTGCCTCGACCTCGTCGCGCAGCTCGCCCGCCTCGGCACGCGCGAGGTGACGCTCATCGGCGGCGAGGCCTACCTGCGCCGCGACTGGGTCGAGATCGTGCGCGCCGTCCGCGCGCACGGCATGGACTGCGCGATGCAGACGGGCGCCCTCCACCTGACCGAAGAGAGAATCAGGCAGGCGGCCGAGGCCGGGATTCAGGCGATAGGCGTCTCCGTGGACGGCCTCGAAGATGTGCACGACCGCCTGCGCGGGGTGAAGGGCTCTTTCGCCGCCGCCTTCGAGGCGCTGCGGCTGCTCCGCAAGCACGGCGTCCAGACGAGCGTCAACACGCAGATCACCTCGCAGGTCTTGCCGCAGTTGCGTGAGCTGTGCGAGCTGTTCATCGAGGCGGGCGCGAAGAACTGGCAGGTGCAGTTGACCGTCGCCATGGGGCGTGCCGCCGACAACCCGGAGCTTCTGCTCCAACCCTACCAACTGCTCGAACTGATGCCGCTGCTCGCGGAGCTGTTCTGGACCGGCGTCGAGCGCGGGATGCTGCTGCAACCCGGCAACAACATCGGATACTTCGGCCCCTACGAGTCGGTGTGGCGCGGCGGCGGCGACGACCGCGTCCACTGGTCGAGCTGCAACGCGGGCGAGAACACGATGGGCGTCGAGGCCGACGGCACGATCAAGGGCTGCCCCTCGCTGCCGACGGTCGGGTACGCGGGCGGCAACGTGCGCGACCTGACGCTCGAAGACATCTGGCGCAACACGCCCGAGCTCAACTTCAACCTGACGCGCGCGGGCGAGGAGCTGTGGGGCTACTGCGGCGGCTGCTACTACGCCGACTCGTGCCGCGGCGGCTGCACGTGGCTCAGCCACTCGCTGTTCGGGCGGCCCGGCAACAACCCCTTCTGCCACCACCGCGCGCTGGAGTTGAGCGCGCGCGGACTGCGCGAGCGCATCGTGCCCGCCGCGCCCGCGCCCGGCCTCTCCTTCGACCACGGCCGCTTCGACCTGCTGCTCGAAACGTCGGACGGGCGGCCCGTCTCATCCGCCCCGACCTCGAACCTCGTCCAGATCGGCCGCGCGGCGAAGCGTTCCTCGAAGGCCGCGGAACCGCCCGCGAAGGCCGCACGCGAGGCGGGCGCGCCGCGACCGAGCCTCGTGTTGTGCCGCGCCTGCGACCGGCACGTCAAGTCGGGCACGCGCGCCTGCCCCTTCTGCGGCGCCGACGTGAAGGCGTCAGCGCGCGCCTACCGCCGCCGGCTCCGCGCGGCGCAGGACGCCTGCCGGCAACTCCTCGAACTCATGCCGGGTGATTAGAAGCCGTCCGACGACAGGCGGGCGGCGACTCCTCTTCCAAACTCGGGAACGCCGCGCCCTCCGGCTACAATGCGTCCATGACGAGGAGACGGAAGGTCGAACTGACGTGGGTCGGCAAAGACGAGCGCCCGCGGCCCGAGCCGCGCATTCTGTCGGAAGACGCGGCGCTCTCCTACCACGCGCCCCACCCCGCTGGCGACGAAGACCTCTTCGACAACCGCATCATCTGCGGCGACAACCTGCCGGCCCTGAGGGCGTTGGAGCACGAGTTCGCCGGTAAGGTGAAGTGTGTCTACATCGACCCGCCGTACAACACCGGGAGCGCGTTCGCGCACTACGAAGACAGCGTGGAGCACTCGCTGTGGCTTTCGCTGATGCGCGACCGCCTCGAATGCCTGAGAACACTGCTCCGGCCCGACGGTTTCATCTGCTGCCACATAGACGACGCCGAAGGCCATTACCTCAAGGTTCTGCTCGACGAGGTGTTCGGCCGCGTCAACTACCTGACGACCTTCTACGTACAAGTTCGCTACCCGGAAAAGACGCTCAAGCAGGACATGGCCTTTCATAAAGAGATAGAACAGATTCACATCTACCGGAAGGAGTACGGGGCGCGACCCAACCTCAACCGGAAGACGGGCTCTCTCGATAAGTTCGATTTTTACGTGGAGGAGAAGGGGCGGGGCCGCGAAATCACGCTCGGCAAGAAGCGCGTGGAAATCTTCGAGCCGCGCCAGTACGACATCAAGCGGGGCGTAGGCTCCGAGAACGGTTTGAAGGAGATTTGGGCGTCGGGGGCGATACTGGACGGCAACTCTTCGGGCAGGTTCTTCCGAGACTTTCTGGCCGGGCGCGTGGGGACGGACGGCCTCGGCGTGCTCTACAAAGTCTACGGCATCGGCGACGACAAGTTCGACCACCGCTACTTCACCGGGCCGAGGCGCGCGAACGCGACGAAGGGCAAATACTATCAGGGCGTGCCCGCTTCGCGTCTGGAAAACCCGGCAGAGGTGCGGCTCGCGCCCATCGAAAATTTTTACGACATGGCGGCCCAGTTCGGTAACTGCCGCAACGAGGGCGGCGTCGATTTCCGCAGCGGGAAGAAGCCCGAGCTGCTGCTGAAGACCGTCCTACAGCATTTCTCCGACCCGGGCGACCTCGTCCTCGACTCCTTCGCGGGCTCGGGCACGACGGCCGCCGTCGCGCACAAGATGCGGCGGCGCTGGGTCGTGGTCGAGAACGGCGAGCACAGCCGCACGCACATCGTCCCGCGCCTCCGGAGGGTCGTGGACGGGACGGACGCGGGCGGCGTCACGGCGTTGGTCAACTGGCACGGCGGCGGCGGCTTCCGCTACTTCAACCTCGCGCCCCCGCGGCGCGGGTTCGTTGCGGATGAGGGTTGTGAGGGCAGGCCGCTGGCCTTGTAGAGACCTGAAGAACTGCTTTCGCGTGGAAATCTAAATCAGCTTTTACTTGAGTGTAGATGAAGAAGATTAACCACGGAGACACAGAGGCACAGCTAAAACCGATTTAGCCGTGCCTCTGTGTCTCCGTGGTTCAACTCTTTTTCAATGCAGGGGCGCGAGGCGACGAATGGTGCCGTGACCGCGCCTTTGCGATTCGCCCCGGCCGGTGCGTCAGGCCGCCGCCGATCTCTCGCCTTTGACGAACGCGAGCAGGTCTTCGTTGATCTGATCCTTGTGCGTCGAGCACATGCCGTGCGGCAGTCCCGGGTAGACCTTGAGCTGCGCGCCCTTGACGAGCTTCGACGAGAGCAGGGCCGAGGCGCCGATGGGCACGATCTGGTCGTCGTCGCCGTGGAGGATGAGCGTCGGCACGTCGAACTTCCTGAGGTCTTCGGTGAGGTCGGTTTCGGAGAAGACCTTGATGCAGTCGTAGGCGCCGGGGAGGCCGCACAGCATCCCCTGCATCCAGAAGGATTCGCGCACGCCCTCGGAGACTTTGGCGCCCGGCCGGTTGAAGCCGTAGAAGGGCAGGGACAGCTCCTTCCAGAACTGCGAGCGGTCGGCCAGCACGCCCGCGCGTAGCTGGTCGAAGACTTCGACCGGCAGGCCGCCGGGGTTCGCTTCCGTCTTCAGCATCAGCGGCGGGATGGCGCTGATGAGCACGGCCCCGGCGACCCGCTGCGTCCCGTGGCGGCCGATGTAGCGCGCGACCTCCCCGCCGCCGGTCGAGTGGCCGACGTGGACGGCGTCGCGCAGGTCGAGCGATTCGACGAGCGCGGCGAGGTCGTCGGCGTAGGTGTCCATGTCGTTCCCCTGCCAGGTCTGGCTGGAGCGGCCGTGGCCGCGGCGGTCGTGCGCGATGCAGCGGTAGCCGCGCGAGGCCAGGAAGAACATCTGGTCTTCGAAGGCGTCGGCCGAGAGCGGCCAGCCGTGGCTGAAGACGACGGGCTGACCCTCGCCCCAATCCTTGTAATAGATTTCGACGTTGCCGGAGTTCTCCCGGCCGACGGTGACATATGGCATTTATGTTTCTCCTTTCAGAATCGACTCGCTCTTCGGGTGGAAGGTTGCTTCCGGGTGCATGTCGGCTGGCGACACTATGCGCGGTTCGGGCCTCGACGCGCATCACGGCATAGGAGTCTTTTTTCCTACCACTGTCGAGCGAGCGCGTTGATACCACCTTCGTGGTAACCGAGGGTCAAGCCGCATGACTCAAGACTCGGACGCTCGCGCTTTCGCTCACGCGTCTCTTTCACCTCCGGCCCCCTGGTCTCCCGTACGCGCTTTGCGCCCGAACGACCTGCCGAACCACCCGCGCGCGGGAGACTCGGTTCTGAAGGCGACATCGCCGGGGACGGACAGCATGATTTCGGTCGCGGCCTCCGACCGGCTCCGGACTCGCAGGCGCCCGCCGATCCTCTCCGCGCGCTCGCGCATCTTCGCCAGACCGGGATGTCCCTCCCGACCTGCCGCCGTCGCGGAGGCATCGGCCTTGTCCCCGTCGTCGCGGACGAACAGGCGCAGACGGGCGTCCGAGTACTCGACTTTGACCTTGACGGCGGTCACGCGCGGGCGGCGAAACGCGTTGACCAACGCCTCGCGGCCGATGCGGTAGACTTCATCGCGGATGACCGGGTGCAGGGGTCGGGCGCGCCCCCCGACGGTGACTTGATAGTCGATTCGCCCCTGCGCGCCGAGGTCTTGCGGCGCGCGGGAAAATGCTTCCTCAAGTTCGGTCGGGGCGCCGCCGTCTCCGCGGAGGCCCCGCACCGTGTTCCGCCCCTCGTCCACGACACGCCCCATCAACTGCTGGATGTGGCCGAGCTGCGCCCGCGCGGGCGAGCCCTCGGGCAGATTCTCGGCCACGACGTGGAGCTGCATGGAGACGCTGAGGAAGTCCTGTAACAGAGTGTCGTGCAGCTCCTGCGCGATGCGCGTCCGCTCCACGAGCCGTTCTTCGAAGCGGAGGTTCAGTTGCCTCGTCAACTGTCGCAGCCGCTGACGATAGAAGGCCAGCAGCGCGAACACGACCACCAGAGCGGCCGCGACCCGGAACCACCCTTTCTGCCAGAAGACGGGCTCGCCCGCCACGGCCGCCACGGCGACCACGCCGCCCCCCGGCCCGGGCAGCTCGTCCGTCCTCGCCGGGGGACTGTATCCCGGCTCGACGAGCAGCGCCGCGTAATCGGTTCCGAGGTGGGTCGGGCTCTTCCAGGTCGAGTCCGGCCGGATGTCCGTGAAGGGGTGGTCGGCGAACGGCTGTACGTACCAGGCGCCGCTCCGCGCGTAGAGGACGATCCGCTGCCCGGGTCGTGCGCCGTCGACGCGCCCTTCGATGTCGTCGAGCTTCTCAGTCCCGCCCTCTGCGGCCCGTGGGACGCGGCTGAACTCGACGGAGGGCGGCCCGCCGGCCGGCGCGCGACAGCCGCCGAGCAGGACGCCGCAGAAGATCAGCGGGAGGACTCTAATCCGGACGAGGTTACGCACTATGGCCCCTCGCGCGAGGCGATCAGGCGCAGGCGGCGGCCGCACTCCGTCGCGGGTCTGACTTTAAACATTCCCTCCTGCCTTCGTTGACGCCGGTGAGGCTGGTTCCGCGGGGCGCATCTCGCCGAGCATCGTCGGGATGAGTTCGGAGACGGTCGGGTGGATGGGCACGGCGCGCTCCAGCACCTCAAAGGGCACGTCGGCGTTCATGATGTCGAGGATGCCGTGTATCGCCTCGTCGCCGCCGGTGCCGAGGATGGCGGCCCCGAGAATCCTGCGCGTCTCGGCGTCCACCAAGACCTTCATCAACCCTTGCGTCTCGCCCTTCTCGACGGCGCGGCCCACGCGGCTCATGGGGCGGCTGCCGACGAGCAGCGGGCGGCCCGTGGCGCGCGCCTCGCGCTCCGTCAGACCGACGCGGCCGAGCGGCGGGTCGATGTAGAGCGCGTAGGCCGGCACGCGGTCGCTCAAGCGCCTCTGCTCGCCGTCGAGCAGGTTGGCCGCGACGATCTCGAAGTCGTTGTAGGCGGTGTGGGTGAAGGCGCCGCGGCCGTTGCAGTCGCCGAGCGCCCAGATGCCGGGCACGTTGGTGGCGAGCTGGTCGTCCACGGTGACGTACCCGCGGGCGTCGGTCTCGACCCCCGCCGCCGCCAGGTTGAGGTCGTCTGTGTTCGGGCGGCGGCCGACCGCGAGCAGGACGTGCGACCCGACGGCGACGGGCTCGCCCTCGGTGCAGTTGACGCCGACCTCGACGCCCCGCGCGTGCGGCGCGAGGCTGATGCACTCGGCCTCGGTGCGCACCGTGATGCCCTCTGCGAGAAGAATCCCCCGGATGGCTTCCGAGACCTCTTCGTCCTCGCGCGCGACGAGGCGCGGCCCCTTCTCGACCACGGTCACGCGCGCGCCGAAGCGGCGGTACATCTGCGCGAACTCAAGGCCGACGTAGCTGCCGCCGACGACGACGAGGTGCTCGGGCAGTTGGTCGAGTTCCAGCATCGAGCGGTTGTTGAGGAAGGGGACTTCGTGGACGCCGGGCATGTCAGGCACCAAGGCGCGGCCGCCCACGTTGACGAAGATGCGCGGCGCGGTCAGCACCTGCCCGCCGACGCGGACGCTCGCCGGCCCCTCGAACCGGGCCTGACCTTCGACGACGGTGCAGCCGGCCATGCCGCGCAGGTTTCTTTCGACGCCCTCGCGCGCCCTGGCGACCACGGCGTCCGCGCGGGCCTTCACCCGACGCAGGTTGACGCGTACCTCGCCGTCCACGACGACCCCGAAGTCGGCCGCGCGGCGCGCGAGGTGTGCGGCGTAAGCGCTGGCGACGAGCGTCTTCGTCGGCATGCAGCCGGTGTTGACGCACGTCCCGCCGAAGAGCTTCCGCTCGACCAGGGCCACCGTCATGCCCGCCGCCGTCAGCCGCCCCGCCAGCGGCGGCCCGGCCTGCCCGGCCCCGATAATAATCGCGTCGAATTGGTTCATCTCAATGCCAACACTATCAGCAGCGCGCCGCCGACAGCGACTGCGTCCTCGATGAAGGCGGCGGGTCGGTCGCTGCCGAACGCGGAGGCGAGCCGCGCGCGGAAGGCACGCCCGCCGAGGGTGCCGACGACCGCGCCGACGACCCCCGCGATGAGCCCGCCGGCCAGGCTGCCTCCCGCCGTCCCCACGGCGGCGCCCGAGAGCGCGCCCGTCAGGACGCGTGCGCCGAACTGCACCGGCACGGTGCGGCTGGGCGTGGTCGGGAGCTGATCCGTGACCAGCTCGACGAGCGCGAGGAGCGTCAGTATCACTGTCGCCCAGATGCTGCCGAGGAAGGCGAGCCACGTCCCGCTCAGGTCGAGCCAGCCGAGGTACGCAGCCCAGCTCACCGCCGCCGGCGCGGTCATGGCGCGCAGCCCCGCGACGACGCCGAGCAGTAACGCGAGCAGGTAGACCGTCATATGGTGGCGTCTCCTCCGGTAGTTTCCGGCGCGTGGTCGGTGCGCCGGTCAATGAATCGCTCTGGTGCGTCACATGATGGGGGAAACGGGCCGGGGGGGCATCACCAGATAGAATGTTTCTCAGTTACCACTCTAGGCGGCATGAGGAAGTACCACCTTCGTGGTAGGGAGGCCCGGGCGGGGGTGCCTTGATGCGTGGCGGAAGCGGGGCGGGACGGTCGGGCTCGGCTGACAGGCAGGGAGTCGGGGACGGACGCGGGACTGTAGCCATGAGTGAAGACGGAAAGAATTAACCACAGAGACACAGAGGCACAGCTAATTGGAATTTAGCTGTGCCTCTGTGTCTCTGTGGTTAACCCTTGCTCATTTCTGCAACGCTTTTCTTAAAAGTAGGTGATGGTGCGGTACTCGGCCCGTTGAGCGCCGGCCGCCGTCAGGGAGACGTAGGTCTTACTGATCCAGTTGCCGCGCGAGTCGTACTGGAAAACAATTTTCTCGCGGGCCGCGCCGTCGGGCGCGTAACGGGTCGCCTCCTTCGGCTGCTTCCCGCTTTTGTAGACGTAGCTGACGCGGCCGGGCGGGTGAACCTCGGCGGGAGGCACGTCGGCTTCCAACACCGACCCGACGGTCTCCTGCTCGACCACCCGCCCGCGCGAGTCGTAGCGGTAGCGGATGCGGTAGGTGAGGATGTCGCCCTCGTGCCGGATGCGCTCGACGGGCCGGCCCTGCGCGTCGTAGGTGACTCTGGCGACGGAGGAGACGGAGCCGTCGGCGTTGTACCGCGTCTGGGAGACCGGCCGTCCCGCCTCGTCGTAGGCGTGGACGTTGCGGCTGAGGAGTTGACCCTTGTGTTCGTGTAGACGCTCCTCCGACAGCCGGCCCTGCGCGTCGTAGGTGTAAAGGTTCTTCTCGCCGGGCTTGCCGTCAGGCTGCACGATCTTGTACTCGACGCGCTCGCCCTTCTCGCCCAGCACGTAGACGTGCCGGCGCGGCGTGCTCAAACCGGCCGAGTATTCCTCGTACCCGGTGGCCCGGCCCTGCGCGTCGAAGGTGTAGACGAATCTTTGCGCGACCGAGCCGTCGGCCGCGAAGTACCTTTCTTCGATCTTGTTCCCCTTCGCGTCGTACGAGGCGGAGTGTCCGCGCCGCGCCGCGCCTCCGCCCGGCGCGGTCTCGGAGGTCTCGTGCCTGACTTCCTTGACGGCCCCGGCCAGCTCGCCCCGACCGGCGGCTTCGGCCTGCGCCCCGGCGGAGTTCAAGAGGAGGCTGAAGGTTAATACCGTTAGAATTTTTATCATGACCTCTCACTTTCAACTGAAATCTGCCAGCGTGTATTCCCACCCGATGTCACGGTCGCACCGCCCGCCCGGGTCAGAAATCGCGCGAGAAGCTGACGACCGCGTTCGTGCCCGGCGCGTCGGTGCCCGAGCCCATCGTGCGATAGTTCTTGTCGAAGACGTTTTCGAGGATGAAGGTCAGCCGCGTGTGCTCGCCGAGGCGGTAGCCGCCGCGGAAGTTGAGCGTGGCGAAGCCCGGGTTCTTCGTGAAGAGCGGGACGCGCGCCGAGAGGTCCGGGCCGAGCACGCGCCGCAAGACCTGCGGCAGCGTCTCGCCGGTTTCGAGCAGCACGCCGCCGCGCACGAGCCCGCGCGCGACCGCGCCGTTGTTGAAGAACTGCGTGATCTCTTCGCGCGTGCGGACGCCGCCGATGCGCGCCTGCTGCATGTCGTTATCGGAGAAGCGCCTCTGCGCGTCGGCGAAGAGCGAGTAAGTCTCGACCCAGAAGCGGCGGCCGAGGGGCTCCCAGCGCAGGCCGGCGAAGCCCGTCAGCGGCGGGACGCCGTTCTCCAGGGACGGCGGCAGGCCGGTTTCGGTGTTCGTCGCGCGCACGTAGAAGGCGTGGCCGTTGAAGGTCAGCGAGCGCGCGGGGCGCGCGGTCAGAGAGCCTTCGACGCCGCGCATGCGGATGTGCCCGGCGTTGGCGCGGACGAAGACCGGCGCGCTCGAAAGCGCGGTGTAGACCGCGCCCAGGGCGTCCTGCCTGACGATGCGCTCGCCCCCGATTGTCTGGCCGACCGCGCCCTGCGGCAGCAGCGCCACGCGCCGCTCGATGAAGTTGGTGAACTCGGCGTTGAAGGCCGAGGCGGTCGCGCTCAGGCGCGAGGTGCGGAGCCGCACGCCGGCCTCGTAGTTGTAGAGCGTTTCGGGCTGGAGCTGACGCACGGCGCGGCCCGCGTCAACCGGCGGGCGGCTCGCGTCGAAGTTGCCGACCGTGGCGCCCAGGCGCACGCCCTCCTCGGGCGTGACCTCGAAGCCGATGCCGGAGAGGCCGATGGAGCCGAA
>DAIRFV010000304.1:0-7002 GCA_036794905.1 Pyrinomonadaceae bacterium
CTTGACCGAGTACGACGAGGACGGCGAGGCCATCGTCCACGGCTACTGCGACGGCCACGAGACGGAAGTCCTCTTCGAGTTGCAGAACCTGACGGAGGTCGGGCCCGAGGGCTTTCGGGCGCAGGAGTTGCACGTCGGCCTGTGCGGCCTCGCCTACCGCGCGCGCGTCACGGCCGCGCCCGCCGAGCCGCGCTGGCAGCCGCTCGAAGACGCCGCGCCCTCGCGCGCCGCGCACGAGAACGACTGGTCTCTGTCGGGGCGCGTCATCTCGTTCAAGCCGCTGCGCAACCCCGTCTCGGGCACAGACCTCTACTGGGTCTACCTCGACCTCGGCCGCCTCCGGCTCGAAGTGCTCGTCAACACGAAGGCGCTCCGGGGCGACGCGCTCGCCGTCGGCGCGGGCTTCTCCGCCGAGGTCTGGCTCCAGGGGCACGTCCTCGACCGCCGCGCGCTGCTCTCGCGCTACGAAGGCCGCGACGCCTCCGCCACCCGCGCCTCGCTCTGGTCGCACCTGCGGAGAAGGAACTAAAGGTAATAAGACGTGACTCGGGAGTTCACGGCGGCGGTCTGGCAGGAAGGCGAGTGGCTCATCGCGCGGCGCAGGGAACTAGAGGTCGCGAGCCAGGGGCCGACGGAAGAGGAGGCGCCGGTGAATCTCCGCGAAGCATTAGACTTTCACTTTGAGCCCCCGCAGGCGTCGTTCGGGTTCCGACGAGTTTGAGAGATTGTAAGCCGACGCAAACCTGATGCCCGCCCTCAGACGCTTAGCTCTCGCCGCCGTTATCCTCATCGTCGCCGCCGCCGCCGCCGCTTACCTCTTCAACCAGTACTGGGTTCACCGCTTCGACGCGCTCATCGCGCGGCAGGCCGCCGTCTACCGGCTCGACCCCGACCTGGTGTGGAGCGTCATCTACGAGGAGACGTACTTCCGCCCGTGGATGAAGGGCGACGCGGGCGAGGTCGGGCTGATGCAGGTGACGCCGACGGTCGGGCGCGAGTGGGCGGCCGAGACCGGCATGCGCGAGCTGGCCGAGCAGATGCGGCGCGACCCGGAGGCCGCCCTCGGCGACCCCGAGCGCAACATCCAGATCGGCTGCTGGTACCTGGAGAAGATCGGCAAGGACTACCGCGACACGCCCGGCGCCGAGCCGCGCATCGTCGCCGCCTACAACGCCGGCCCCTCGCGCGCCGCCGAGTGGAACCGCGTCCCCGCGGGCCGGCGCCCGCTCACGGCCGAAGAGTTCGTCGCGCGCATCGACTTCCCCACGACCCGCGCCTACGTCACCAACATCCTCGAACGTTACCGGAAGAAGAAAGCGAGCCGTGCACCGTGAACCGTCAACCGTGACGAGCTGAAAACAGCTCTTAACTTGTCACGGTTGACGGTTCACGGTGCACGAACATTATGACCTACCGTGAGCTGCTTTCCGGCAACGCGGACTTCCGTAGGCTGTGGACGGGGCAGGTCGTCTCGGAGGTCGGCGACTGGCTGAACAACATCGCGGTGCTGGCGCTCGTCATCCAGTTGGCGGGCGCCGGGAGCGTCGGGCTCGCGGTCGCAACCTACGCCATCGCGCGCCACCTCCCGCTCTTCATCTTCGGCCCCATCGCGGGCGTGGTGGTTGACCGCGTGAGCCGCCGCCGCGTCATGATCGCGGCCGACGTGGCGCGCGCGCTCCTCGCGCTCGGGTTCCTGCTGGCGAACGGCGCGGGGTCGCTCGCGCTCATCTACGTCGTCGGCGCGTCGCTCTTCTCGGTCTCGGCCTTCTTCAACGCGGCGAAGCGCGCCTCCATCCCGAACCTCGTCGGTGGGACAGAGGAGTTGCTGGCCGCCAACTCGCTCTCGGCCTCGACCACGGCGGCGACCATCGCCGTCGGCTCCGCGCTCGGCGGCGTGATCGCCACCGCGCTCGGCCGCGACACGGTCTTCGTGCTGAACGCCTTCACGTTCCTCGCCTCGGCCGAGATGATTCGTAGGATAAGGACGGTAGGCAGGAGGGAGATGGCCGTCGGCAGCCCGCTCCGCGTGGCGGACGTGGAGGATGTACCCCGAAGTTCTCAACCCAAAGTCTTTCAACTGCCGACGGCCATCTCCCTCCTGCCTACTGCCCTCCGACGCGTGTCTGCCGACTTCAGGGAGGGGCTGCGCTACGTGAGGCGCGACCCGTTGTTGGCGGCGGTCTTCGTGGTGGCCGCCGGGTGGGGGTTGGGGAACGGCGCGGCGCGTGCGCTCTACAGCCTGTTCGGGGCGAGTTTGGGCGAGCAGGCCGTGGAGCGTTGGGGCGCGTCCGTCAGCGCGCTGGCCGAGCGGCCGACCGACTTCGGCATCTCGGTGCTGTTCGTGGCGATGGGGTTCGGCGGCGTGCTCGGCGCGCCGCTCGCGCGGCGCTTCAACAGCGGCGCGGTCGAGGGCCTCGGCGCGCGCATGGGGCGTTCGCTCGTGCTCGACGGCTGCGGGCTTCTGCTCTTCAGCCTGACGCCGAACCTCTTCGGCGCGGCGGCGCTGCTCGTCGCGCGCGAGATGAACTTCGCCATCTGGTGGACGGCGCAGCAGACGCTCCTCATGCGCCGCACCGAGGACGCCTTCGCCGGCCGCGTCTTCGCCTCTTACGAGACGTTGACGACGTTGACGATGGTCGGCTCGATGCTCGTCTCCGGCGCGGCGGCCGACCGTCTGGGCATGCGCGCCGTCGCGGCCGGCGGCGGCGCGGTGATTATGATGTCGGGGCTTTTATGGTTCGCCCTGCGGCGACACGACCGGGAGACGGGATGACGAAAATCTACCGCGCGCGTTGGGTTCTGCCGATTACTTCCGAGCCGATTCGCGACGGCGCGGTCGCCGTCGAGGGGACGCGCGTCGCGTGCGTCGGGCCGCGCGCGGAGGTCGCGGAGAGATTCCCGTCGGCGGCGGTTGAGGACCTGGGCGAGGCGGTCATGCTGCCGGGCTTCGTCAACTGTCACACGCACCTTGAGCTGACGGCGATGCGCGGCTTCCTCGAACCAGAGGAGGGCGATTTCTTCGCCTGGCTGCGTAAGGTGACCGTCGCGCGCAACGAGCGGATGAGCGCCGAAGACCTCTACGTCTCGGCGGCGTGGGGCGCAATCGAGGCGGCGCGCGCGGGCGTGACGTGCGTCGGCGACGCGAGCGACTCGGGCGCGACCACGATGAGGGCGCTGCGCGAGTCGGGGCTGCGCGGCGTCGTCTACCAGGAGGCTTTCGGGCCGGACGCGCGCGCGGCCGGCGCGCAGTTCGACAAGGCGCGCGGGAAGATCGAACGCCTGCGCTCGGGCGGGACGGCGCTCGTCACCCTCGGGCTCTCGCCGCACTCGCCCTACACGGTCGCGCCCGCGCTCCTTGAGATGCTGGCGCGTTACGCCGTGGACGAGCGGCTGCCGCTGATGATGCACGCGGCCGAGTCGGAGGCCGAGCAGGAGTTGATGCTCGAAGGCGGCGGCATCTTCGCGGCGGCCTACGCCGTCCGCGGCTTCACGTTCGACGCGCCGCGCACGACGACCGTCAGGCACCTGGCGAAGACGGGCGTCCTCGGCGCGCGCCCGCTCCTCGCGCACTGCGTACGCGTGGACGAGGGCGACATCGAACTCTTGAAGCGACACGGCGCGGGCGTCGCGCACTGCCCGAAGTCGAACGCGAAGCTCGGGCACGGGCGCGCGCCGCTGGCGGCGATGTTGAACGAAGGCGTCTCGGTCGGGCTCGGGAGCGATTCGGTGGCCAGCAACAACGTGTGCGACCTGCTGGAGGAGTCGCGCTTCGCGCTGCTTGCGGCGCGCGCCGCGGGCGAGACGGTCGAGGGCGGGCGGGCGCTGGATGCGAACGACGCCCTGCGCCTGCTGACCCGCGGCGGCGCGGCGGCGATGAACATGCAGGGCGTGACGGGCTCGCTCGAAGTGGGGCTCGAAGCAGACCTCGTCGCGGTGCGGCTCGACGCGGCGCACCAGACGCCTGCTTACGAGCCGGCCGCCGCGCTCGTCTTCTCCTCCTCGGGGCGCGACGTGTTGCTGACGGTCGTCGCCGGGCGCGAGGTCTTCCGCGACGGCCGCGTGACGACGCTCGACGAGGCAGACCTGCGCGCGCGGCTGCTCGACGCGGCGCGCCGGCTCGCCGCCCCGGCCTGAGCTTCGGGGACGAACCCGAACGCGACGCGTGTGACGGACACGCGTTGACTTTATCCCCCGCGTGGCATAGAAACGCCCTGTACCACTCCCCGCCGACTTCCTCCGACTCTTAAGGAGCGGTGTCATGAAACTTCGACGCTTCGCGAACCTCGGCCGCGCGCTGGCCGTCTGCCTGCTCCCGGCGCTCAGCGCCTCGGCGCAGGAGGCACCCGCCCCGCAGCCTCCCGCGCCCAGGCTCGTCGTTCAGGTGACCTTCAAGCCGGGCGCGAAGCCCGCCTACCTGACCGTGCCGGGCAGCGCCTGGCACGCGTGGTTCGGCACCGTCACGCCGCCCGCGCCGCGCGCCGCGGCCGACACCGTGCGGGCCGTGGACGTGAGGACGAAGCTCGAAGGCGGCCGCGTCGAGATAAAGGTCGGCGTCCACGTCGGCGAGCGCTTCTTCGACCGCCTCGACGAGGTGGCGACCTACACGGCCGCCGAGGGCGAGACGGTCGAGGCGCGCGCGCTTGAGAGCGTCGGGGTCGCGCCCTTCGTCTTCAAAGTCCTGCGCGTGAGCGCCGCGCACACGGCCGCCCCGGCCGTAGACAACAAGACGCAGTCCATCGCCGCCGCCGTCACCGACTTCACGCCCGACCCGCTGCCGCGCGCCAAACTCACGCTGACCAACCTCTCGCCGAAGCGCGTGCGCGCCGTCGAGATGCGGACGGTCTTCGACGGCCGCCCGCGCACGTCGATGCTTGCTTTCGAGCCGGAGGGCCGGCCGCTGATGGAGCCGGGCGGGACTTACGAACGCCGGATCGCCATCACCGACGGACGGCCTTCGGACTCGGACTTCACGCCCGCGTCCGTCGAGGGCGTCATCATCCTCGCCGTCGTCTTCGAGGACTACACATACGAGGGTGACGGCGAAGTGGCGTGGCGCAAGATGACGATGGACGAGGGCGAGCGCGCGCAGCTCCCGCGCCTCATGCGGCTCGTCGGCAAGGCGCACGCCGAGCGCGACGCGGAGACGGCCGAAGGTCTGCGCAGGTTCCGGGCGGCGCTCGCCGCGCTCGACGACGCGGCGCCGCAAACGTCCGTGGACGCCGTGCTCGCCGCCTACCCCGCGCTCCCGCCCCGGCACCTGAACGACGTGCGCGTCGTCGTCGAAGTCTCGATGCACCACGCCAGGACGGAGCTGCTCAAAGACCTCGACCGCTTCGAGAAGCAGTTCCAGGCCGCGCCCGCCGGCAACAGTTTCAAGCGCTGGCTCAAGGGGCGGCAGGCGCGCTACGAAGGCTGGCTCGCGCGCCTCTGAACGTGGACGCTCCGAAGAGACGCACGCGATGATTCACCTCCGTTCCATCAACATCAAACCGGCGGCGAGGGAGCTCGACGGGTTCCCGTTCGCGCTGCCGGTCGTCCGCAAGTTCAAAGAGATAAAGTTCCGCAGCCCCGTCACGTTCCTCGTCGGCGAGAACGGGTCGGGGAAGTCCACGGTGCTCGAAGCCTTGGCGGCGGGCGTGGGCTCGGTCGTGGTGGGCGGCGAGGACGTGCGCGCGGACAAGACGCTGGGGCACGCGCGCGCGCTGGCGGCGCAGTTGAAGCTCGTGTGGTCGAAGCGCACGCACCGCGGCTTCTTCCTGCGCGCCGAGGACTTCTTCAACTTCACCCGGCGCGTCAACCAGACGAGCGCGGAGCTGGAGGAGATGGCCGGCGAGTTCGAGCGCGGGGGGCTCAAGGGTTACGGGCTGCGTCTGGCGCAGGGCGTGGTGCGCGGGCAGCGGCGCGCGCTGACCGACCGCTACGGCGAGGACGCCGACGCGCGCTCGCACGGCGAGAGTTTTTTGAGCCTCTTCCAGTCGCGCTTCGTGCCCGGCGGACTCTACCTGCTCGACGAGCCCGAGGCGCCGCTCTCGCCGCAGCGCCAGCTCGCGCTCCTCGCGATGCTCAAAGGGATGGCCGAGCAGGACTCGCAGTTCGTCGTCGCCACGCACTCGCCCATCCTGATGGCGCTCCCCGGCGCCGACATCCTCAGCTTCGACCAGGCCCCAGTCCGCCGCGTCCGCTACGAAGAGGTCGAGCACGTCTCCCTCACGCGCGACTTCCTCAACAACCCCGAAGCCTTCCTCCGACACCTGTGAGAGCCGTGAACCGTGAACCGTGACAGGAAAGAGCCGTGAACTGTGAACCGTAAACCGTGACCAGAAAGAGCAGGTATTTTCCTGTCACGGTTGACGTTTTACGGTTTACGACTCCCTGTTCACGGTTTACGATTCACACATATGAATGTTCTGGTACTGAACTGCGGGAGTTCCACGGCGAAGTTTCAGTTGATTGCGACCGACCTCGACCACATCGCGCAGGACGCGGACGAGCACCTGGCGGGCGGGGTGATCGAGCGCATCGGGGGCGAGGCCATCATCACGTTCCGCGCGCGGGGCGGGGAGGCGCGGCGCTCGACGGCCCCGGTGCGCGACGTGCGGGCGGCGGTCGAGACCATCATCCGCTGGGTGACCTCGGCCGACTCCGGCATCGAGGAGGTCAAGAGCGTCGGCGACGTGCACGCCGTCGGCCACCGCGTCGTCCACGGCGGCGAGCGCTTCACGCACTCCGTCCTCATCGACGAGGAGGTGCTGCGCGGCATCGAGGACTGCATCGAACTCGCGCCGCTGCACAACCCCGGCAACATCCGCGGCATACAGGCGGCGCGCGAGGTCTTCGGGCCGGGCCTGCCGCAGGTGGCGGTCTTCGACACGGCCTTCCACCAGACGCTCCCGGCGCACGCGTACCTCTACGCGCTGCCCTATCAGTGGTACCGCCGCCACCGCGTGCGCCGCTACGGCTTCCACGGCACCTCGCACCGCTACGTCGCCTACCGCTACCGGC
>DAIRFV010000305.1:0-3782 GCA_036794905.1 Pyrinomonadaceae bacterium
CCGCGTCACGGGCGGCAACCCCTACTTCCTCGTCGAGACGCTGCGCCTGCTCGTCGCCGAGGGCGCCATCAGCGCGGCCGACGACGGCGCGGAGCCGGGCGCGCGCTGGGAGTGGCACGGCATCGAGAACGTGCCCCTGCCCGACTCGCTCGTGATGGCCGCGCTCGGAAAACTTGAGCGGACGCCGGCCGAGCTGCGCGAGCTGCTTGAGCACGCGGCCGTCATCGGCGACGAGTTCCGCGTCGAGACCCTGGCGCGCATGTCCGGGCGCGGCGAAGACGAGTTGGACGAATCCTTGCGTGAAGGGCTCCGCCTCGGCGTGCTCGCGGAGCGCGGGCTCTCGCTCGGCGAGGACTACCGCTTCTACCACACGATCCTGCGGCGCGTGCTCTACGAGAATTTGCCTCCGCGCCGCCGCCGGCGCCTACACACGCACGCCGCCGCCGCCATCGAAGAGGTTCACGCGCGCCACCCGGAACGTCTGGCCGAGGGTTTGAGCGCGCACTACGAGGCGGCGGGCGACGCGCGGCGCGCCTTCCGCTGGGCGATGCGCGCGTGGGCGGCGGCCGCCGCCCGCTGGCACTGGGTCGAAGCCGTCAAGGCCGCCGAGCGCGCACGCCGCGCCGCCGAGCGGCTCGAATTCCGCCGCGAAGCGACCTACGCCGAAGGCGACACCACGGGCAACTTCTTCAGACTGAACGAAGGCGACCCGACGGCGCTCCCGTTCTCGGAAAAACTCTCGATGCTGCTCGCGCTGTGCGAGAGCCTGCACGCGGTGGGTCGCAACCGTGAACTCGGGCCGGTCATCCCCGAGGCGCTCGCGCTCGCGCGCGCGCTGGGCGACGAGGCGGCCGAGGCCGCGGTTCATTTTCAGGACGGGCTCGTCCACTCCGCGCTCAGCCAGTACCGCGAGGCGCACGCCGCGGTCGAGCGCTCGCTCGCAATCTACCGGCGGCTCAATGATGCCGCGCGCGCGCGGCTCGCCGTCGTGCAGCTCGGCCGCATCCGCGCGAGCATGGGCGACTACGAGGACGCGGGCGAGCTCATCCAGGCCGTGCTGGACGAGGAGGGCGTGGGCGAGGAGACGGCGGCCGACGCCGCCGGGATGCTCGGCTGGGCGCGCGCGCTGCAAGGTCGTTACGACGAGGGCGTCGAGCTGATGCGCAGGTGCCTCGACTACCACGCGCGCTGCGGCAACGTCCGGCTGCGCGCGCAGGTCTTGCGCCGCCTCCACTGGGCCGACCTGAGCCGCGGCCAGTACGAGTCGGCCGTCGCGCTCGCGCAGAGCGCGCAGAAGGACTTTCAGGCCATCGGCAACCTCTTCGGCGAGGCCAAGACCTACATGGGCATCGGGCAGGCGCGCATCGCGCAGGGGCTCTTCGAGGAGGGCATCGGCTACCTGCGCCGCACTCTGGAGAGCCTGAAGACGAACGGCGACGCGCACTGCGAGGCGGAGACGCTCTGGCTCCTCGGCCGCGCGCACTGCGAGGCCGGGCGTTTGAGCGAGGCCGAGGCGATGCTGGCGCGCGCGCTCGAAATGATTCGACACATCGGCGACCGCGACGACGAGTTCCGCGTCCTCGTCGATCAGGCGCGCGTCCGCGTCGCGCGCGCGGATTTCAAGACGGCGCTCTCGAAGGCGACCGAGGCGGCGAAGATCGCGGCGGAGCTGAGCTGCCGCGACGGCCTCGGCTTCGCGCTGGTCGAGCAGTCGCACGCCGAGCGCGGCGCGGGCGACGCGCGCCGCGCCGTCAGTTCGGCCGAGGAGGCCGTGCGCCTGCTCGAAGAGACCGGCTCGGGCGAGCGCTGGCGCGGCTACCGCGCCCTCGCCCTCGCGCTCGAAGCCGCAGGCGGCCCCACGGAAGCCGCCCACGCCGCGCGCCGCCGCGCCGCCGAACTCCTCGACGAGATGCGCGAACAAATCCCGCCCGCCGACACCCGCCGCCGCGAAGAGGTGGCGCGCACCCGGCGGCTGGAATGAAGGGGCGTGAGACAGTAGCCAGTAGTCAGTAGTCAGTAGATTAAACCGCGGCGCGTCAGGACTTTAGCCGAGACGCGCCGCGTTGTCTTTCTACTGGCTACTGGCTACTGGCTACTGGCTGCTTCTTTGTCTACTTCCCCCCTTACTTAACCTTTACCAAACCCTCACCAAACCTTCATGACCGCCGCGGCGGCTTGCCCTAAAGTGCGTGGCGTGGTCGGACGTGCCCGGGGGCGGGGACTCCGACGAGCGGCGGGGAGTTGCAGGGCGTGTGATTCCCCGCCGCCTTGAATACAAACGCCGGCGCCGATTTCTCGAAGGAGAAGGGATTGATGACTAACTACAAGCTCGCATTGTTACTCGCCGCGTGCCTCCTCGGCGCTTCGCTGGCCGGCGCCGCCTGCTCCTCCGGAGACCCGACGGCCGGCGCGCAGTCGAAGACCGCGGCCGACCCGAAGGCCAACACGGCCGACTCGGTCGGCGTCGCCGAGTGCGACCAGTACCTCGTCGCCTACGAGTCCTGCCTGAAGGACAAGGTGCCCGCGGCCGCGCGCGACATGATGCGCTCTTCGTTCGAGAGCACGCGCGCCTCCTGGCGCCAGGCCGCCGCGACGCCCGAGGGGCGCGCCGGCCTCGCCACCGCCTGCAAGACCGCGCGCGACGCCGCGCGCCAGGCGATGTCCCCTTACGGCTGCCAGTTCTAACGGAGTTGAGAATGACGGCGCTTCGGTTCTGACTGAAACCTCGAAGCGCCGGAGGACGGGTCGGGGCCGCCCACGGAAGCGTGTGGGCCGGCGATAACCAGGGGTGGCGCGTCGCCTTCCGCCTGCACGGGCTGTCCCGACCCGATAACTTTTACACGAGTGAGAAGAAGATGATGACGCCGGAATCCTTCGGTCTCCAAATCGCGCTCACGGTCTTCGCGCTGCTGCTCGCCGCGCTGGGCGCGGGGCTGCTGTTCAAAGGCGCGCGCGAAGACTCCGCCGCACGGTCGTTCGACCTGACGGACGCGCGGGTTCGCATCGGCGACGGCGCCTCCGTCCTGCGCTTCCGCCTCGAAGTGCAGCCCACGGGGCGCGCGGCCTTCCGCGCCGAGACGCGCCGCGCCTAGCAGAGAGGAGAACGCCCGATGAGCTTGCAGAGGACAAAGTTGACGGTGGTGCTGTTCGCACTCGCGCGCGGCGGCGGCCACGTCGCGCCCGCCGTGACGAACGTCGCGTTCGACGGGCCGGGCGCGAACGAGGACTTCGGGTTGGAGCAGGTGACGGGCTCGCCCGCAGACCGCCACGCCTTCCGCACGTCGCCGCTCAGGAACGTCTCCGTGCAGCCGACCTTCTTCCACAACGGCGCGTTCACGCGGCTCGAAGAAGCGCCGCGCTTCCACCTGAACCCGGCCGCCGGGCTCGCCACTTACGACCCCGCGCCGGCGGGGCTCGACTTAGACCTGCAAGGGCCGCAGGGGCCGAGCGCGCCGCTGCTCGAACGGCTCGACCCGCTCATGCAGACTCCGGCCGCGCTCGGCGTCGCGGAGTTCCGACAGCTCCTCGCATTCCTGACGAACGGCCTCCTCGACCCGAAGGCGCGCCCGGAGAATTTGCGCAAGCTCGTCCCCGCGCGCCTCCCGGGCGGGAGACCCGTCCACGTCTTTCAACCATAACTTCAGCCGAAAAGGAGAACAGCCATGAAGATCAAATCGAACGTCAAGGCCGGCGGCCGCAGCCATCAGCACAACCAGACCACCAAGGGTCTGCGCGTGAAGTCACAGGTCAAGGCCGGGCAGATCATGATGAACCACAACCAG
>DAIRFV010000305.1:3882-6984 GCA_036794905.1 Pyrinomonadaceae bacterium
GGCCAGGATCGCATCATCCTCAACCACAACCAGACGGCGAAGGGACTCCGCGTCAAGTCGAAAGTTAAAGCGGGCGAAGACCGCATCATCTCCAACCACAACCAGGCGCTGAAGGGCCTCCGCGTCAAGTCGCAGGTGAAGGCCGGCGGCGCCAGCCTCAACCACAGCCAGTCCGTCATCCGTTAAAGCAGCAATCATACGTTCGAGTGTGAATTAGATTCATAGCCGCAGACGCGAAGCGACGGCTCGTCGAGTGCCTACACTCCGAGCCGTCGCTTCGCGTCTGCGGCGTTTAATCCCGGCGGCCGCTGTGCAGGCGCACGCGGAAGCGGACGGCAAGGCCGCCGAAGAAGAAGAGCTTCGGTTTGTGGGCCGGGCCGCCGACGAAGCCGCCGAAGTTGTGGAAGCGCAGCAGGGGCTTCTCGGGCTCCGCGCGCTGCTGGCTCTCCCACGAGTACGCGTTCAAAGCGTCTTGGCGGAAGAACTCGAAGACCGAGCCGTGGAACTCGGTCGTCCCGCGCTTCGTCACGACGTTGACGGCCGGCCCGGCCTGCGCGCCGTACTCGGCGCCGTAGGGGCTCGACACGAGCTTGAACTCCTGTATGGCGTCCACGCTGATGTTGTTGACCTGCGTCCCGACCGAGCCGTGGTCAACGTTACTCGCGCCGTCGAGCGTCGGGGCCGTGCGGCGGCGCAGGCCGTTGATGGCCGTGTCGTCGATGCGCACGTTGGTGCCCTGCTGCGTGTCGTTCGTCAAAGACGAGGTGCCCGGCGCGAGGTTGATGAGCTGCGCCCAGTTGCGCCCGTTCAGCGCCAGCTCCGTCACCTGCGTCCCCGAGATGAGCGTCTCGACGTTGGCCGTCTCGGTGTTGACCGTCTGGTAGGTGTTCTCGCTCACCTGCACCGTCTCGGTGACGCCCGCGACGTTCAGGCGCACGTTCATCGAGAAGGTGTTGCCCACGTCGAGCTTGACGTTCTCCTGCACGACGGCCGAGAAGCCCTCGGCCTCGATGGTCACGCGGTAGACGCCGACGGGGAGGTTGGGCACGACGAAGAAGCCCTCGCCGTCGGTCGTGGCGGTGCGGCGCACGGCCAGCGCGCGGCTCTCGACCACGACCGAGGCGTTGGGCACCACCTCCTCGCGCACGGTCGAGACCGTGCCGTTGATGCTGGCGTTGATCTGCTGCGCCGCCGCCGCCGTGCGCGGGAGGCCGACGGCGAGCACGGCGATTGCGGCGAGGAGGGCGACTTGCCGGGTCAATCCCGTCGGCGGCCTTCGAGTCTGCCTGACGGCTGCCGCGCTCCGGCGCGGGCGCGTGTGTTGGGCGAATCCTTGTCTCATAGGCGGAGCCTCCTTCCCATTCATGCCGCGAGCGTGTCGGGTCTAACTATGTTAGCGTTATCACAGCCGCACGCCGACGTTTTCAACTCTAACAGCCGGGCGGCCGTTCCTGTTTCGGTAAGAGCGGCGGCGGGGCGCGCCGACGCCTGCGTAGTCCGCGGGGTGCCCCCTCTACTCGGCCCATGTCGAGGCGCGCACGACCAGTTCGCAGGGCATGACGCGCTCCTCGCGGGCGGGCGTCTCGGCCGACTCCATGCGGCGCAGCAGCGCCTCGGCCGCGATCCGCCCCTGCTCGCGCGTGGGCTGGCGCACGGTCGTCAGCGGCGGCGTCGTGTGCGCCGCCAGAGGCACGTCGTCGTAGCCGACGATGGCCACGTCGTGCGGAATCTTTAGGCCCGCCTCCTTGGCCGCGCTCATCGCGCCGACGGCCGTGAAGTCGTTGCGCGCGAAGACGGCCGTCGGGCGTTTGCGCAGTGAGAGGAGTTTCTTCATCCCCTCGTAGCCCATCGTCTCGGTCGAGTAACCGGGCCACTGGTCGCCGTCGTCTGCGCGGCCGACGATGTGGCGCTCGTCCGCCTTCAGGCCGTGCTCGCGCATGGCTTCGAGGTAGCCGTGATACCTTCTGAGCCCGACCCCGCTGGTCGGCGTAACGCCGATAAATCCAATGTTTTTGTGCCCCAGTGCGATTAAGTGTGCCGTCGCGTCGTAGCCGCCGCGGAGGTTGTCGGCGGCGATGAGGTCTGCGTTCTGGTGGCGGAAGTCGCGCCCGATGAGGACGACCGGGATGCCCCCCTCGATCATCTCGGCGAGGCGATCGTTGCCCGGTTTGTTGGCGCGCGTGGCGACGA
Source organism: Pyrinomonadaceae bacterium (assembly GCA_036794905.1). Lineage (GTDB taxonomy): Bacteria > Acidobacteriota > Blastocatellia > Pyrinomonadales > Pyrinomonadaceae > QHXN01. The sequence goes on from DAIRFV010000305.1 coordinate 6,073, forward strand.
TGACGCCGTCCACGCGGTGGTCTGCCAGCGACTCGAAGGCGGCGATGTCTTCGCGCGCGCTGTGCTCGCTGACGCAGATGAAGACGTTGTAGCCGCGCCCCGACATCACCTCGCGCACGGCGCGCGCCAGCTCCGCCGCGAAGGGGTTGGCGATGTCGCCGAGCACCAGCCCGATGGTGTCCGTGCGCTGCCGCTTGAGCCCGCGCGCCAGCCCGTTGCGCCGGTAGTTCATGGCGCTGACGGCGTGCAGAACCTTCTCGCGCGTCTCGGCGCTGACGTAGCCGTTCCCGTTGACGACGCGGGAGACGGTCATCGGCGTGACGCCCGCGGACGCGGCGATGTCTGCGAGCGTGGCGGGCTTCTTTTTCGGCGTTGAGCGGCGCATCAAGACCTGCCGGAATGACTGGGCGGACTCTGTTAACGTTAACCGGAAAAGTTCAATAACACGGGTCGGACGCGCTTGGCAACAGTTTTTTGTTGGGGCGCCAAATTATTCCCCGTTCGAGTCCCTTCGGGACGCGCAGATTTTTTTTTACGGCCGTGGGAATATCCGCGCGCTTTCGTCACCTTATCCTCATGAAGGCACCCCGGGTGCTGCTTAGCTCTTAAACTTTATGACGGAAGGGAAATCGAGATGAAGGTCAACTCCAACGTGAAGGCCGGTGAAGTCACAGTCAACAACAAGCGGGCGGTCAAGGGACTCCGCGTCAAGTCGGGCGTCAAAGCGGGCGATGGCCCTGAGAATGACAACGACTTCAAAATCACAGTCAACCACAACCAGACCGTCAAGCGCTAGGTCTGCCAAGCCCGCAGTAAATAGAAGGGGCCGCGCGACTGCTCAATCGGCAGTCGCGCGGCCCCTTCTTGCCTGTCGGCCTTTCGCTAGAAGTTCAGCTTGAGGCCGAACTGGAA
>DAIRFV010000057.1:0-25560 GCA_036794905.1 Pyrinomonadaceae bacterium
TCGAGGAGATCAACCGCAACTTCGGGCAGTTCTTCCTCGAACTCTTCGGCGGCGGGCGCGGCGAGATGAGCATGCTCGACGCGGACGACGTGCTGGAGTCGGGCATCGACATCGTGGCGCAGCCGCCGGGCAAGCGTTTGCAGAACGTGCTGCTGCTCTCGGGCGGCGAGAAGGCGATGGCGGCGCTCGCGCTCGTGCTCGCCGTCTTCCGCTACCGGCCGTCGCCCTTCTGCCTCCTCGACGAGGTGGACGCGCCGCTCGACGAGGCCAACGTCGGCCGCTTCACGACGAAGATCAAGGAGATGTCGCAGGAGACGCAGTTCATCGTCATCACGCACAACAAGCGGACGATGGAGATGGCGCGCGCCCTCTACGGCGTGACGATGGAGGAGGCGGGCATCTCGCGCCTCGTCTCCGTGAGGTTCGAGTGAGCATGAGCGGTAAGGTTTTAGGTTTAGTCTTCGCGGCCGCGCTCGTCTCGACGGGCGCGGCCTTCAACACACGGGCGCAGGCGCCGCGCAAGGCGACGCCGCGCCCCGGCCCGACCCCTGCGGTCGAGCAGCGTCAGCCGAAGAAGGTCTCGCAGCGGCCCGAGGAAGGGAATGGCTCGGGCGAGGTGCCGGCGTCTGTGCGCGCGGGCATCCCCGCGAAGCCGAAGGAAGACCCGAACGCCGCCCACTACGTCTACGAGTTCAGGCAGCCCGACTTCTTCGTCTACTTCATACGCATCGAGCACGACGACAAGGGGCACGGCCAGATACGCTTCGAGCGCCGCTCCGACACCGAGCAGATCACCGAGCCCTTCGAGCTGTCGGCGGCCGCGCTCGCGCGCGTGCGCGGCCACTGGGAGGCGCTCGGCTTCCTCGACTCGCAGGCCAGCTACCAGGGCGAGCGCACCTACCCGAGCATGGGGCAGACGAAGCTGACCATGCGCCGCGGCGGGCGCGAGCGCACGGCCGAGTTCAACTACAGCCAGGACAAGGAAGCGCAGGGGCTCGCCGAAGAGTACCGCAAAGCCGCCGAGCAATCGGTCGTCGTCTTCGAGCTCCAGGTGGCGCGCGAGAGCCAGCCGCTCGAAACCCCCAAGCTCATCAACAAGCTCGACGCCCTCATCAACCGCGACTACCTCTCCGACCGCCAGCAACTCGTCCCCCTCGTCCGCGAGCTCACCGAAGACGAGCGCGTCCCCCTCGTCGGCCGCAACCACGCCGCACGCATCCTCAAGAAGTTAGAGAAGCAGGAGAAGTGAGGGCGTAGGCCGCTTCGACGCCGGACACCAACGCCGCCCGGGCGTCTCCACGCAGGTGAGAGCGGCCGCGTGCAGGCGTTTGTCAGGCCCCGGCTACCGCCAACTACTCACCCTCGCCAAAGCGTGAGGGCCAAGAATCAACAACCCGATCAGCACTGCCCCCACGGCGGTAATCAAGACCGCGCCCGCCGCCACGTCCTTGGCATGCGCCGCCACGGGGTGGAACTCGGGCGAGGCCACGTCGGTCAGGAACTCGAAGGCGGTGTTCAGCGCCTCCGCCGTCCACACGGAGACAATCGCCAGGATGATCCAGCACCACTCCGCCCTCGTAAGCCCGAAGGAGAGGCTAACCGCCATCACGACCAGCGTCGCCGCCGCGTGAATCCAGGCGTTCTTCTGAGAGGAGATCATCACCCGGATGCCGACGAGAGCGCATCGGATGCTGCGAATCCTGCCGGTGAAAGTTAAGCTGTTGTTATTCATATGTCAGAGGCATAACGCCCGGCGTCACCCGCCCGCCCAGGCGCCTGAAGGTTAACGAGAGGTAGCGGGTCGCGGGTCGGGTGCCGGCCGTCCTTATGTGCCGCGTGACCGGCCGAGCCTATTCACGCCGCCACCCGGCCCCGCCGGCGTAAACGAGGTGCTCGATCTTCACCAACACTCTCACGCCCCGGCCCTTCGACGCCGCAAACCACCGCCAGTCGCCGTCGAGCGGGAACTCATACTTCTGAGCCACGGTCTGCCCCGGCCGGACTTCGGCCTCGGTGCGGAACCGGAGGCGTCGCCTCTCCGCGCCGCTCGCCTTATCCACCAGAGACACCTCCCACCCCACGGCCTTAATCACCCTCTCGCCTCTATTCTCTACTTCGAGATAGGCGCTCACGACGGGGGCGCGCCTCTTCGGCTGCGGCCTCGGGGGTGGGGAGGAGGGCACGGACGGAGGCGGAAGCGGGCCGCCCGGCTGATCTTCCGGCTTCGGAGGGCTGGGGGGGGCCGGGGGCCAGTACTCCGGCGTAAGGACGGTGCGCTCCGGCGGCATCGGCGGGCTCCCGGGGACTGACCAGACGACGGCGTGGATGGCGGCATCGGGGGCGCTCATGACCTCGAAGGTCGCCTGCGCGGAGGCCGTAGCGGTGGCGAAGAGTAAAACTAAAGTAATACCCGCAGTTCTCATCGTCCCACTCCTCTCATTAAACAGAAGGCACATAACTACTATTGTACCGAATGTTTCGGCCTGACTTCGCAACGGGGCGTGGAAAGCCGAATCGTCAGCACAGAGTCGCACGCGCAAAGGGTTTTCGTCCGACGGGGAGCGCCTCGGCTCGGGGTCTACGGGGGTGCGTCTCGGCCGCGCATCGAGATTCGGAAGTGTTCGAGGAGGGCGGCGTCGCGTTCGTCGTCGTTCGCCAGTTCGCGCTCGACTCTTTCGTTGCCGGTCGTGGTGATGAGGCGCGCGCCGCTCAGCGTCACGCGCCCGTCGGGCGTCAGGAGCGAGCAGACGCGGCCGCGTGTGAAGTGCGACTCGGGCGAGGTCTGGTGGAAGCGGCACATCTCGGCGTAGTCGGCGTAGGCGTGCGGCTCAAGGCCGAAGCGGTACTGCGGTTCCCACGCGCCGCCCGCGTCCCTGCGCAGCAGGAGGAGGCGCCCGCCCTCCTCCTCGATGCGGAAGGCGCGCGCGCCTTGCGCCTGCTCCCCGCGCTCGTCAACCAGCAGCGGCTCGACGAACGAGTCGCCGAAGCCCACGTCGGCCAGCCAGCGCTCTTCGAGCGTGACCAGCAGCGCCATGTGGTCGAACTCCGGGCCGAACCCTCCCTCGCTGTTCGCGACCGCGGCCGAGAGCATCTCGACGCGGAAGCCCAGCGCGCGCAGCAGCGCGGCGAACAGCCCGTTCAGCTCGTAGCAGAAGCCGCCGCGCCGCCGCCCGACGACCTTGTCGAAGAGCGCCGCGTCCTCGAGCACGACCGTCTCGCCCGCGTGGATGCTCAGGTTCTCGAAGGGGACTGTGAGCAGGTGCGCGACGTGCAGCCGGCGCAGGGTCTCGGCCGTCGGCGTCAGAGGGCCGCGGTGGCCGATGCGTTCGAGGTAGGCGTCAACGTTCATACCCGTCATTCTACCCGACGCCTTCAGGGCGGCGTCGAGATGGACTCGGCCGCCGCCTCGGAGGTGACGACCGGGACGAACTCGAACTCGACGAGGTCTTCCCAGTGCGCGGCCCACTCGCGCAGGAGGCGCGGGTCTTCACACTCCATCAACTGGAAGCAGCGGCCGAAGTCCGCCTCGACCCAGCTCCCGACGTACTTCAAACCCTCCGGCATCATGCGCCCGCGCTCGCGGAAGCGCCGGTAGACGGCCGCCGCCCGCTCGCGCCCGCCGAAGCGTTCGATCACCATGAACAGCATCCCGCTCTCCCCGCACGCGCGCTACTCGAAGAAGTTGCGGTCGCGCCCCTTGTTCTCTTTGCGCCAGACGCGGAAGAAGACGACGACGGCGACGATGGCGACGACGAGCAGCGCGGCCATCAGCAGCAGCGTCAGTGTCAGCACCGCGGTTTCGTTCGAGTCGCCCAAGTCCCACCCCCTTCAAAGGTCTTCGGTCTGCTTCCCGCCCTCACTCCCCGTCCCGGCCGCGGAGGCGCGTGAAGAATTCGACGAGGCGGTTCTCCGCCCAGTGGCGGTCTTCGCCCTCGGCGCGGTCTGAGAGGAAGCCGACGTGGCCGCCGCGTCGCGTGAGGACGAGCAGCACGTCGGGGTTGTCGGCGATGTCGGCGTCGAGGAAGGGCTCGGCGGGGATGAGCGGGTCGTCGAGCGCGTGGATGATGAGGGCCGGGACGCGTATGCGGCCGATGACGGGGCGCGAGCTGGTGCGCGCGTAGTAGTCCGCGGCGTCGCGGTAGCCGCCGTGCGGCGCGGTGAAGTGCTCGTCGAACTCGCGGATGGTGCGCACGCGGCGCAAGGTGCGCGTGTCGTAGGTGCCCGGGCGCAGGCGACCTTTGCGCCGGACGCGTTCGCGCAGGTGCTTGACGAAGTTCCAGCGGTAGAGCGCGTTGCCGCGCCGTTCGAGCGCCGCGGCGCAGGCGTCGAGGTCGATGGAGGGCGAGACGGCGGCCACGCCCTGGAGCGCGTCGGGCGCCTGCGCGCCGTAGTCGCCCGCGAGCCGCAGAACCATGTTGCCGCTCATCGAGAAGCCCGCGACGAATATCTCGGGAAGGCGCTCGCGCCCGGCCAGCTCTTCGAGGACGACGCGGCGGATGTCCTCGGTCATCCCGCTGTGGTAGAGCGTCGCGGCGAGGTGCTCGGTGCCGCCGCAGTTGCGCATGTTCATGCCGACGACGTTGAAGCCGCGGCGGTAAGCCTTCTGCGCCGTGCCGAGCACGTAGAGCGAGTCGGTCGAGCCTTCGAGCCCGTGCAGCAGGAGCAGCGTCGGCGCCGCGCGCCGCTCCCCCTGCCAGCGGCATTTGAGGAGGACGCTCGTGCCGGGCTCGACCTCGAACAGGCGCGGCTCGTAGAGCGCGCTCTCTTCGCGGAAGGCGCGCGCGCGCGGGAAGTGTTTGGACGAGACGATGGTCTGCGCGTGCGGGCCGGCGAAGAGCGGGTGCGGCACGAACGGCTTCGACGCGAAGGCGCGCGCGATCGCGCCGAGCCGCGCGCTCAAAGCCTGCGGCGGGACGTGCTCCGCGGCCTCGGTCTGCGTGTGAGTCAGCCGTCTGTGTTCGCCGACCGTTTCCATCGTCGTGCGGGTGTCGGTCGAAAATTATACCAGCCGCGTCGGCTCGTTGACGGGAGGGTCGCCGGCCGGCTTCGGCGTGCCGGGCTCGCGCACGGGCGCGGTGGGCGTGGGCGCGTCGGGCGGCAGCGGCAGCGGCTCCGTCGGCGCCTGCGCGGGGTCGTCGGGGTGCGTGGGCGGAAGCTCCGGCTGCTGCTCGGGCTGCGGCGGTTCGGCGTTGGGGTTGCGGCTCAAAGTCTCTCTCCCTCCTGGTTTGCGGAATGCGAAGACTCTAGCACGAATCGGCATTGCGCCACACGCGCGCCGCCCCGTCCGCCGGAAAGTCCGAGGCGCACGGGGCGGCACGCGGGTTGAACTCACACGCGGGCGGGGGCGCGCGCTGGAACGGCCGCCGGGAGGCGGACGTGGCGCCGGGTCGCCCCCGCCGGCAAAGGAGGCGCCGCATGAACACGATTGTCGTCACATACCTCTCGTACGTCTGCCTGAGCGTCGCGCTCACGGTCTGGGTCGCGCAGACGCTCCACAAGAACGGCCGCATCTTCCTCGTCGATGTCTTCCACGGCAACGAGGCGCTGGCCGACTCGGTCAACCACCTGCTCGTCGTCGGCTTCTACCTCATCAACCTCGGCTACGTGACGCTGGCGCTGAAGCTCGGCTATCAGGTCGAGACGGCGCAGGAGGGCATCGAGGCCCTGTCTTGGAAGGTCGGGCTCGTGCTGCTCGTCCTCGGCACGATGCACTTCTTCAACCTGTTCGTCTTCACGCGCATCCGCCGCAACACCACCTCCGGCCGCACGGTCGCCTACGCCGGCCCCGAGGGCTTCCGCGGCTTCAACGACACGGCCGGCGAGGGCGAGTGAGTCGGGATTAAGTCAGTGGAGGGAGGGCGTGCTGTGAGTCGCTTGGGTGGCGTGCCCTCGTATCCAACCGGCGACGAGCGCCGCCGTCTCACGGATGGCGGCGCTCGTCGTGTCGATGAGTGTGACGGGCGGCTCGGCGGCGGCCGCGCGTTCCTTGAGCCAGTGGTTGAACTTGACGTGCTCGTTAATCAACTCGTCCGTCGTGTTGCGCCACGAAGGTCGCGCGCGCAGACGCGCCGTCAGCACCTCGTCGTCGCAGACGAGCCCGAGGTAGTGCACCGCCGAGAAGAGTCGCCGCTCGGGCCGCGGCTCGACGTTGTGCGGGACGGCGAACCCCGCGCCGAAGAGTGCCACGGGCCTGCCCGACTGCGAGATGTGCGCGGCGAGCCGCAGCCACAGCCGGGAGTATTCTCTGTACCCGTCCCCCGGCGTGTCGAACTCGCGCCGCCAAAGCAGGTCGGCCTCGATCAAGACCGCCTCCGTCAACTCGCCCGACAGCGACGCCCCCACGCTCGACTTGCCCGCGCCCGCCGGCCCGCCCACCAGCAACAGCGGCAGACGCCTGAACGGTCGCCCGTCCCCGCACGAAGAGCAGACGAGATGACCCGACCCGTCGAACTCCGGCTCGACGTGCGAGAGACCACAGGCCGTGCAGACGTTGAACATTTGATGAAGAACCGTGAACCGTGAACCGTGAACCGTGAACCGTGAACCGTGACAGGTAAGAACGAGTTTTTATCTTGTCACGGTTTACGGTTCACGGTTTACACCACTTTCTAATCACCTATCGCTTGCTCCGTGCCGAGGCCGGCGGCGCGTTGGAGGTCGGCGACGACGAAGCGGATCATGCGGTAGGTGATGTGGCGGGGGAGTGCTTCGCGCAAGGGTTTCAGGCGCTCGGTGCCGAGGCGTGCGGCGGCGCGCTCGACGTGTTCGCGGTCTTCGGCGGAGACGAACTGCGACACGTCGAAGGGGCGGCCCCGCAGGATGCAGTCGGCGAGGTGACCCTCGACCGTTATCTCGGTCAAGCCCCGCTGCGCGCAAATCTCTTCGACCGTGAGCCCCTGTTCGTAGAGCGCGTAGGTCTCGTCAACGGTGTTCGTCTTCGGCGCGGCCGGCGCCGCCGCGGCGCGCGGCGAAGGTCGTGAAGAGGGCGAGGCGTGAACCGGGGCGGTGTAGAGCGGCGGCAGGCGCAGTTGCACCGTGGCGCGCTCGCGCATCACCTCGCCGCCCTCGGGCGTGAGCGAGACGGTCGGGTAGGCGCCGCCCGTGACGTGCAGGCACCCGGCGGCGACGAGCGCGTCAACGTAGAGCAGTATCTCGTCCTGCGTCATGCCGGAAAGTATCCCGTAGGTCGAGAGCTGGTCGAGCCCCGCCTGCGAGAGCTTGGCCGAGCGCGAGCCGCGCAGGGCGGAGGCCAGCATCCCCTTGCCGAAGCGCCCGCCCATGCGCGCCGCGCACGCCAGAATCTTGCGCACGGTCAGACGCTCATCTTCTGATAACTCGCGCGGCTCGGTGACGGCGATGGAGCCGTCGCCGTCATCTTCTTCGTCAACGAATGTGCCTTCGGCGGCCTCGCGCCTTTTGCGTGAGCGCGACTGCGTGGCCAACTCTTCTTCGAGGTCGAGCCCGGCGGGCACGTGCTTCATGATGAAGCGGTCGAGGTCGCGCGGCGCGTCGAGCGGCGGCGCGTTCTGCCCGCGCCCGCCGCCGCGCAGCAGGCAGTTGCCGCACTTGCCGCAGGTGCCGTCGTGCGAGCGGTCGCCGAAGTAGTCGAGGATGAAGGAGCGGTAGCAGTTCTCCGTGTAGCAGAACGAGATCATCTCGCGCAGTTTCCGCTGCTCCAGCGCGGCGCGGCGCGCGAGTTCTTCCGGGCGGATGCGCAGCCGCGTCGCCGGCTCCTCGTCGAGCATCACGACGCCGCGCGTGCGCCGCGCCGGCTGGTAGCGGAGGATGCCGGCCTCCGCGAGCGTGGAGAGCGCCCGGCGGGTCTGCCCCAGCTCCATCCCGAGCGTGTCGGAGAAGTCGGCGATGTCCACCTCGGCGTCGTCACGCTCCTTCAGCCCGTAGCCGCCGAGCAGGGAGAAGAGAACCTGTTTGAGCTGCGCGCTGCGCCGCGCGCTCACGGTCTCGCGCGCGAGGTGCGGCGGCATGAGCAGTCTTAGGCTCGCGCGGTTCTCCGAGCCCGTGCCGCGCTCGACGTGGCCGGCCTTCTCAAGCGTGATGAGCGAAGACTGCACGGCCATCTCGTTCCGCAGCCCGGCGCGCGCGGCGATCTCGCGCGTCGAGAGTTCGATGCGCCGCTGGTTGGTGGAGACGAGGGCCTCATACACCTTGGCGATTAATTCAGGCGGAGGGTAGGAGCCCTCGATGAAGTAGTCCTGCGTGCGCTTGTCGGCGTAGTTGAAGAGGAGCAGGCAGACTGAGTGTCCGCCGTCGCGGCCGGCGCGCCCGATCTCTTGATAATAAGCCTCGATGGAGCCGGGCAGGTGGAAGTGGACGACGAAGCGTATGTCGGGCTTGTCGATGCCCATGCCGAAGGCGTTCGTGGCGACGATTGTCTGCGCGCCCCCGGACATGAACAACTCCTGCGCGCGCACGCGCTCCTCGTCCGTCATCCCGGCGTGGTAGCCGACGACCGAGAGGCGGGAGTCTAAGAGCTTGCGCGTGATCTGCTCGACCGACTTGCGCGTCGAGGTGTAGACGATGCCCGACTGGCCTTTGTATTCCTCCGCGAGCTGGCGGATGCGCGCGTACTTCTCGCGCTCCTTCTCGGTGTGGACGACGCCGAGCGAGAGGTTGGGGCGGTCGAAGCCGCTGACGAAGGCGCGCGGGTCGTCGAGCCTGAGCTGCTCGATGATGTCGGCGCGCACGTACGGCGTGGCCGTCGCCGTGAGCGCGATGGTCTGCGGGCGGCCGATGCGCTCGCGGAACGACTGAAGACGAAGGTAGTCGGGACGGAAATCGTGACCCCACGAGGAGATGCAGTGCGCCTCGTCCACGGCGAAGAGGCTGATCTCGGCGCGCTGCAAGGTCTCGACGAAGTGGTTGCTGCGGAAGCGCTCGGGCGCGACGTAGAGGAGCTTGAAGTCGCCGCGGCGCACGCCCGCGATGCGCTCCTTCTGCTCCTCGAAGTCGAGCGAGCTGTTGATGAAAGTGGCGGGAAGCCCGCGCGCCTGGAGCGCGTCCACCTGATCCTTCATCAGCGCGATGAGGGGCGAGACGACGACCGTCACGCCGCCGCGCATCAGCGCCGGGAGCTGGAAACAGAGCGACTTGCCGCCGCCCGTCGGCATCACGACGACCGTGTCGTGGCCCGCGAGGACGGACTCGACGACCTCGCCCTGCCCCTCGCGGAAGCCCTCGAATCCGAAGAACTTGCGCAGCGCGGCGCGGGCGTCCTCCATGTGTACTGCGTGAGTCATCGGCGTGCGAATGAAAGAAAAATTGTACCGCAAACGGAGGGCGAACGCAGCCGGGGAGAGTAGGCAGGCGGCGGATGGCAGGAGGCAGCCGCTCCGCGTTAAGGGGGTTGAAGGGTTAACCCGAAGTTCTCAAATAAAAGGTCTTCAACTGCCCTCTGCCCTCTGCCGTCTGCCTACTGAGTTGCCCTCGGCGGGCGCGCGTCGTAATCTCAGATGCAATGGCTCAGAAGGCGTGGCAGGCGCGGACGAAGCGCGAGCTGATGATCGAGGTGTGGGAGCACCTCGACTGCGAGTCGGTGGGCACGAAGGAGCTTGAGGCCGTGCGCGAGGCCGTGCGCGAGCGCTTCGGCGAGGGCGCGGTCGAGAGCCCGGCGCGCGTGGCGCGCGTGCTCGCCGACGAGGGCGCGGAACTGCGCCACGCCGAGGTCATGGAGTTGGACGCGCGCTGGCGCACGCAAGACCCTTACGAGGCGGCCTTCCGCAACGTCCTCAAGTTCTCGACCTTCGAGGAGGCCGCCGCCTCCATCCGCCGCCTCGACAACCTGCGGAAGCAGTTCCGCCGCAAGGGCGATAGAGAGGGCCTCAGGCGCGTGCAGGAGACCGTGCTCAAGGGCAAGCAGCGCGCGCAGATGATCGCGCGCAACCAGTCGGTCAACGAGCGCAAGCGCGCCGAGAAGGCGGAGATGGCCGAGTGGTTCACCGTCTGGCTCAACCAGCCCGAAATCTTCGAAGACTGGCTCGCGCTCCGCCTCGCCTCGAAAGACTTCCGCGCGCAGTTTCTGGAAGAGGAACCGGCCGGGAGTTAGAGACTTCCACACAGGCATCAGGAGTTAGCCACCGCAGACACAGAGGCACGACTTTAAAGATTTGAGATTTGAGATTTGAAATTTCAAATTCGAAATCACTTTTGCTGCGCCTCTGCGTCTCTGTGGTTTCTATCTTCACCCCACTTAGAACGCCACATCTCTTTGACCCGGACGGGTCGGTCAATCTAAAGGCACCGCAATCAAACTGACCGCCGGCCTCAAGTTCACGGACGGTCGATTCCGCTCGTTTCCTCGCTTATACAGAAATTTTCCTGATGGAACGGGGGCTGCATAAAGGCCCGAGTCGGGCAGCACGCAGTCCGTCAACACGTCGTTCATGTCGAGCGATATCCTCCTGAGCGACGAACTCCTTTTGAGCGAGAGCACCATCGGCTCGCAGTCCGTCCTCGCCAGCGGCGACAGCACCGCCTGCATGAAGTAGACAAGGGGTGATGAGGACAAAGATGATGAAAAGAGAGAGACTGACATTCCCCCTCGCCTACCTGGCCGCGGTCGCCGCGGTCGCGGCCGCGCTCGCGTGGCCGGGCGCGACGCACGTAGGCGCGCAGTCGCTGCTCGAAGGCAAGCAGAAGGTCTCGGCCGACCTGCGGCAGATACTCACGCAGACGAGCAAGGTCAACGTCGTCGTCAAGTCGAAGAACGCCTGGAACAAGACGCTGGACGATGCCGTCAAGTCGAACGGCGGGGCGTTGACGAAGAGCTTCATCAACTTCCCCCTGCGCGCCGTGAGCCTCCCTTCGGGGGCCGTCGAGGCGCTCGCCGCGCGCTCGGACGTTGACTACGTCGCGCTCGACCGCGAGGTCAAGCTGCTCGGCCACGTCTCTCTGACCTCGGGCGCCGACGCCGCGCGCGTCATGGGCAACTACAACCCGATCTACGACGGCACCGGCGTAGGCATCGCCGTGCTCGACTCCGGGCTGGACCCCAACCACACCGTATTCACCTCTGAGTCGGGCAGCGCCTCGCGCGTCGCCTACAGCAGGGATTTTACTGGGGAAAACCGCACGGACGACCCCTACGGGCACGGCTCGCACGTCGCCTCCGTCGCGGTCGGCAACGGCCAGGTCTCGAACGGCGCGTACCGCGGCATCGCCCCGAACGCGAGGCTCATCAACCTGCGCGTCCTGAACTCGCAGGGCAAGGGCATGGTCTCACAGCTTCTGGCCGCCATCGACTGGATCAAGACGAACCGGACGACCTACAACATTCGCGTCGTCAATCTGAGTCTCGGTACGGCCGCCGTGGACTCCTACACGGTTGACCCGCTCTGCCTGGCCGTCCGCGGCCTCGTGGACGCAGGCATCGTCGTCGTCGCGGCCGCGGGCAACGAGGGCCGGGACGGCGCGGGCAACAAAATCTACGGGCAGATTCACTCGCCGGGCAACGACCCTTCCGTCGTCACGGTCGGCGCGGCGAACACCTTCGGCACCGACGCGCGCAACGACGACGGCGTCGCCACCTACAGCTCTCGCGGCCCCACGCGCTCCTTCAGCACCGACGCCTTCGGCGTCAGGCACTACGACAACTTAATCAAGCCCGACCTCGTCGCCCCCGGCAACAAGATCATCGACGCGCAGGCGGCGGGCAACCTCCTCGTCACGCAGAACCCGACGCTCGACGCCAACGTCTCGGGCTCCGCGGCGCGCGAGCAGATGTACCTGTCGGGCACCTCGATGGCGACGCCGGTCGTCGCGGGCGCGGCGGCGCTCCTGCTCCAGGCGAACCCGACCCTGACGCCAAATCTGGTCAAGGCGCTGCTGATGTACACGGCGCAGCAGCTCCCGGGCTTCAACACCTTCGAGCAGGGCGCGGGGCTCGTCAACGTCGAGGGCGCGATGCGGCTGGCGCGCCTCGTCCGCACAGACCTTACTTCGAACACGCCGGTCGGCTCCAACCTGCTCACGGGCTCCTTCGGCTCACAGCAGACGACCGTCGCCGGCTGGCAGTTCAACTGGTCGCAGGGAATCATCCTCGACCAGACATTCGCCACGGGGACGAACCTCGTCACGAAGTACCAGGCCGTCTACGGCGTCGGGGTGCTCCTGACCGACGGCTCGGTAATCTCGGACGGCGTCATCTTGATGGACTCCGTGCTGATGAGCGATGGCGTCATCCTGGGCGACCACATCCTGACGAGCAACGGGGTGCTGATGGTGGACGGTGTGCCCTTCCTGCCCTGCGACCGGCTCGCGGGCGACGGCGCGATGCTCGGCGACGGCGCGATGATGACTGACGGCGTGATCCTGGGCGACGGGACGCTGCTCACCGACGGCACGCTGCTCGCCGACGTGAGCGCACAGGCCGGGCGCGCCATGATTCACGGCGACAACACCCTTTCGATGTCGGCGGTGGTCGAGGCCGGGCTCCCGCCCGCGGCCCCGGGCGGGCTCAAGGCCGCCGCCGCCTCGAAGACGCAGACCAACCTCTCCTGGGCGGACAACTCCTCTGACGAGGTCGGCTTCCACGTCGAACGCTCGACCGACGGCGTCAACTTCGTGCAGGTCGGGACGGCCGGCGCGGACGCCAAGTCGTTCGCCTCGGCGGGGCTCACGAGCGGCAAGAAATACTTCTTCCGCGTCAAGGCCTACAACGCCAACGGCAACTCCGCCTACACGGCGGTCGTCAGCGCGACGACGCCCACGAAATAGAACTCTCCCCGCGCGCGCGGCGGTTAGAACAAGCGGGAAACAGAAGGGAACTCAAGGCAAGAAGAGCTGCAACCAACCTCTCTCTAACAGCCCCAACTTGAAACCACTCATCCGGCCGACCCCTATGGGGCGGGTGAGTGGTTTAATGTCATCTTGACGCGACGCCGTCAGTCTGACTGACCGAAGCCCGGCGCTCACGACGGGACCGTCAAAAAAGTCGCAGTTTGCCTGAATTTTTTGCATCCCCCAGCCTCGTCGCCACTGGAATACGAGTTGCACTAAGGGTCATGCCCGCGGGACTTAAAGCCCGCCCCACTTCGAGACCGCGGGCGCGTTCCAACATTCCGCGGCCCCGTCCCGTAGACGCAACCGATGTTCAGTCCCATCAATAAACAGCGCATGTCGCAGCCGTACCTGTGGACGGTCATCGTCCTCGGCGCGGTCGCGAGTGTGTTCACCATCACGCGGCTCCACACGTCGGACATGGGGCTGCGCTTCCTCCTGATCGGGGCCGTGACCCTGGCCTTCGGCTCGCGCGTGTACGTGAAGATTCCGCGCGTGCGCGGGCAGATTTCCGTCTCCGACACATTCATCTTCCTCGCGATGCTGCTCTTCGGCGGCGAGGCGGCCATCGTGCTCGCGGCCGCCGACGCCTTCTGCTCGTCGCTGCGCATCACGAAGAAGAAGACGGTGATGGCCTTCAACGCGGGCGTCTACATCTGCTCGACTTCGCTGACGGTCTGGACGCTGCGCTTAGCCTTCGGCGACATCAAGCAGCTCCCGATGGGCGACCAGTCGGTCTACATCACGGCCGTCTGCGTCATGGGGCTCATTCAGTACGTCGTCAACTCCGGCCTCGTCGCCACGGGCGTGGCGCTGCGCTCGGGCGTGCCGGTCTGGCAGATGTGGCGGCAGAACTTCCTCTGGACTTCGATCACCTACTTCGCCGGCGCGTCGGCCGCCGGCATCATCGTCAAGCTCGTCGGCACGTTCGGCGTCTACGCCTTCCTCGCCACGGCGCCCATCGTCATCGTCGTCTACTTCACCTACTGCACTTACCTTAAGAACGTCGAGGCCTCGACGAAGCAGGCCGAGCTGGCCCGACAGCACGCCGTGGAAGTCCAGCAGCACATGCAGGCGCTGCGCGAGTCCGAGGAGCGCTTCCGCTCGGCCTTCGACAACGCGACCATCGGCATGGGCGTCGTCGCGCTCGACGGCCGCTGGCTTCAGGTCAACCGCTCTCTGTGCGAGATCGTCGGCTACGACGAGCGCGAGCTGCTCGAATCCGAAGTCCGCCGGGTGACGCACCGCGAAGACCTCGTCACGCTCGAAGAGCAGATGCAGCGTTTCACGGCCGGCGCCATCTCTTCGCACCAGGGCGAGCTGCGCTACGGCCACAAGTCGGGCAAAGAGGTCTGGGCGCACCTCGGCATGTCGCTCGTGCGCGACGGCGAGTCCCGTCCGCTCCACTTGATCTTCCAGATTCAGGACATCACCGACCGCAAGCGCGCCGAGGAGCAGTTGCTGCACGACGCCTTCCACGACGCGCTGACGGGGCTGCCCAACCGCGCGCTCTTCATGGATCACGTGAAGATGGCCATCCAGCGCTCGCGCCGCTCGGGCGACCGCCTCTTCGCCGCGCTCTTCCTCGACCTCGACCGCTTCAAGATCATCAACGACTCGCTCGGCCACATGGTCGGCGACCAGCTCCTCGTCGGCATCGCGCACCGGCTGGAGGCGTGCCTGCGCCCCGGCGACACGGTGGCGCGGCTCGGCGGCGACGAGTTCACCATCCTGCTCGAAGACCTCGCCTCGACCGACGACGCCATCGAAGTCGCGCGCCGCGTGCAGGAGGCCGTCACGCAGCCCTTCAACATCGGCGGCCACGAGGTCTTCACCACCGCCTCCATCGGCATCGCGCTCTCGAACACCGGGTACGAGCGGGCGGAAGACCTCCTGCGCGACGCCGACACCGCGATGTACCGCGCGAAGATGGAGGGCAAGAAGCGCCACGTCGTCTTCGACAAGGCGATGCACGACCGCGCGATGGAGCTGTTGCAGACCGAGACAGACCTGCGCCGCGCCCTCACGCGCCAGGAGTTCTTCCTCAACTACCAGCCCATAGTGGACTTGGAGACCGGCCGTGTGGCCAGCTTCGAGGCGCTGGTGCGCTGGCGGCACCCCGAGCGCGGGCTCGTCGGCCCTAGCGACTTCATCCCCGTGGCGGAGGAGACGGGCCTCATCGTCCCGCTCGGGCTCTGGGTCTTGAACGAGGCGTGCCAGCAGATGCGCGAGTGGCAGCGGCTCGGCCTCGCCGACGAGTCGGTGACGATGAGCGTCAACCTGTCGAGCCGCCAGTTCTCGCAGGCCGACCTCATCGAGCGGATTTCGTCGGCGCTGCGCGAGTCGGGGCTCAAGGCCGGGAACCTTAAGCTCGAAATCACGGAGAGCATGGTCATGGAGAACATCGACACGGCCATCGACATGCTGATGCAGCTCCGCGGCCTCGGCGTCGGCCTCTCCATCGACGACTTCGGGACGGGCTACTCGTCTTTGAGCTACCTGCACCGCTTCCCCATCGACACGCTCAAGATCGACCGCTCGTTCGTCACGCAGATGACGGACAACTCCGAGAACGCCGAAATCGTCAGAACCATCGTCACGCTCGCCCGCAGCCTCGACATGGCGGTCGTGGCCGAGGGCGTGGAGACGGCCGACCAGCTCCGGCAGCTCGGCGACCTCGGGTGCGACTACGGACAGGGTTACCTCTTCTCGCGCCCCGTGGGCGCGGGGCAGGCGGCCGAGCTGCTCACCGACGAGCAGTTCTCAACACTCACTTCCTACCGCGAGGAGGCGGAGAGCGTCCTCGCGGCCTAGTAAGGAAAAGAACAGTGGTGGCAGCAACTCTTCACACGAACGCCTCCGAAGCCGGCGCACTCGCCGCCGACGAACTTGAGACCTCGCGCCTGCGTATGCGCCTGTTCTCGCCAGCTGACCTCGACCGCATGTGCGAGATCACGCGCGACCCCGAGGTGACGCGCTACATCGGCTACGGCCACCCGCTCACGCGCGACGAGACGCGGGAGAACCTCGAAAAGATCATGAACGGCTTCCGCCGCCGCGGCTACGGCCGCTGGGCCTTGGAGCGGCGCGACACGGGGGCGCTCATCGGCTACTGCGGGCTCTCCTCGGGGAACCCGGAGGTGGGCATCGAGCTGGCCTACATGCTGGCGCGGGAAGAGTGGGGCAAGGGGCTCGTGCACGAAGCGGGGCGCGCCTCGCTGCGCTACGGCTTCGAGGCGCTGGGGGTGGACTCCATCGCCGGGCTCACGCTCCACGAAAACACGCGCTCCCGCGCGGTGCTCGAACGGCTCGGGATGAGGTTCGTCCGCGACGCACACTACTACGACTTCTCCTGCGTGCACTACGCCATCGCCCGCGCCGACTGGCGCCCCGACGGCGCCCACTACCGCATCCGGGAATGAGGCAGGCCGTAGGCAGATGGCAGTCGGCGGTTAAGACAGAAGACATCCGGGCTCAAACGGAGGCGGCGATTTAAGGCAATCGCCGCCTCCGTTTATTTACGTCAGACGCGCCAATTTCAGTACGCACGCGTCAGGAAGGATTTCCTGCCTTTCAACTGCCTACTGCCATCTGCCTACGGCCTACTTCTTTTTTCCTTGCCACGCGGGCGGCGTGTGGGGCATCATTGGCGCGTCACTCCTTCTCTCGCGCATCAACGGTGATGCGCCCCGCGCCTCGATCTTGGCGGCGGCGTTCTGGATGGGTTCGAGAGTGGGCCGATTTTAACCACGCAGGAGCCGCTCTTCGAGAGCACCCGGACGCGAAACCTTCGCCGCGACCGTTACGACGAAGTCACTTCACGTTGGAAGCTTCTCCGGATAGACAGGCGCCCGGCCGGGCGTCAGAGGAACACACGCACATGGCGATCAAACTTTACGTCGGCAACCTCTCTTTCCAGACCACGAGCGAAGACTTGCGCGACCTCTTCTCGCAGGCCGGCAACGTCGAGACCGCGAACGTCGTCGAGGATCGTGACACCGGCCGCTCGCGCGGCTTCGGCTTCGTCGAGATGTCCTCGAAGGAGGAGGCGGAGGCGGCGATTGCGCAGTTCAACGGCAAGGAGTTCGGCGGCCGCAACCTGACCGTCAACGAGGCGCGGCCTCGTGAAGACCGCGGCGGCGGCGGGCGCGGCTTCGGCGGCGGCGGCGGTGGACGCGGCGGATACGGCGGCGGCGGCGGTGGACGCGGCGGCGGCGGTGGTTACGGCGGTGGCGGCGGCGGCCGTGGCGGCGGCGGCGGCGGTGGCAACCGCGAGCCCCGCTGGTAAGCGCGCACGCCTTTACAAAACCTGACGCGAAAAGAGCCCCGGCCGGAAAACATTCCGCCGGGGCTCTTCGCATCCTGGTGCGTGCCGGGACGTTCGAGAGCCCGGCCCTACTGTTCAGGTGATACAATCCGACGCCCGATGAGGTGCCTCAACTGCACGTCCGAGATCGCCGCCGAGGGCGAGTCGTGCCCGTCCTGCGGCACGTCGCTCGACGAGCCTTACGCCGAGACGCGCATCCTGCCCGACGACCCGAAGCCGCGCACGTGGCGGACTTCGACCCCGGCCGCAATTCGACCGCGCCCTCGCGCAACTCCTCCGTCCACACGACCTCCGACACGCTCGACCACTCGCGCTTCGACGCCGGCACCATCCTTAACGAGCGTTACCGCATCGTGGGATTGCTGGGGCGCGGCGGGATGGGCGAGGTCTTCCGCGCCGAAGACCTGACGCTCGGGCTGCTCGTCACGAGCTTCTTCTTCGGGAGCGGCAACGTCGTCTTCGACGCGATGTTCGGCGTCGTCGCCTCGGCCCTCACGCTCTTCGTGATGCTGCGCTTCGGCATGCTGGCGCTCGTCTTCACGGAGTTCTTCCTGCTCTTCTTCGGCCTATACCCCGTGACGACCGACCTCGGGGCCTGGTACGCCGGTTCTTCACTCTCCCGCCCTCATCCACACCGCGGCTCCCGCCCCGGAAGACACTCCCGCATACGTCCCAACGCGCGCGGACACACGTCCGGGGGCCGCCGCGGCGGCTCACTTGATGAGGGCGACGCTGAAGGGGAAGAGCTGCGCCGTCATGATCTTCTCCCTGACGGCGTCGTCGGCCTCCATCACCTTGCGCGCCTCGTCCTCGTCGGCGGCCTCGAAGACGACGACGCCGAACTGGCTCGGGTCTGACTCGTTGAGCGTCCGCCCGGCCAGCAGCACGCGCCCCTCCTTGTGCAGTTGCTGGAGCCTGCGGAAGTGGCGGCCGACGATCTGCTCGTCCTGCTCCGTCCAGTTCTTCGCGGCCAGCAGCCTCGGCGTCAGCTTGAGCACGTAGATGAACTGCTTCCGCTCACTCTTCTTTGCCTCCTGCGACGCGGCCGCGCCGCACACTGCGAGCACCACGAGCAGCGCTGCGAGAACTCTCTTCATGTTCGTCTCCGGGTTTTTGAATCGTCGAGCTTCGTCCGCCGGCCAATGTTCGTCCGAGACGGAGCGCGCCGTCAAGAACGTTTCGCGCGCCGCCCCCGAGTGCGAGGGGGGAGTGGAATTTAACCGCAGAGACACCGGGGCACGGCCGGTCGCGTCATCCAGTCAACCGGCCGCGCCCCGGTGTCTCTGCGGTTAATAATCTTTCGGCGTCCTAGGTCGAGCGGCTGAGCGTCTCGCCGTTGAGCGTGCCGCCGGAGGTCTGCGCGCGCGACGCCGCGGGCAGCGAGAGCAGGAGGAGCGCGAGCGCGGCCCAGGCCGACAGCCCGGAGGGGGCGCGGGGGGAACGCAGGTTCATCTTGTTCGTCCTTTCGTGAGAAGGGCGCGCGCGCGGGCGCACCGCGCCGCCGCGCCTGTCGTGTGCCTTTGAGGTTAAAGGGGAAGCGATCCGGACGGGAGGCGCGCGTGGGTGCGCGCCGGAGCCGACCTCTCGAAGAAACAGCGCCGGGACTTTACGCCCGGCCGTTCTCATAGTCAAACCCGTCAAACGCGCGCCGCCGCGGGGCGGTGCTGGCCCGCGCTCACTTGAGGAGGATGTCGCCGATCTGCTGCGAGAGGTTGCCGAGGCTCGCGCGTTCGAGGTTCGCGAGGAGGACGACGGCGAGCCCCTGTTCGGGCTGCATGTGCAGGAAGGTGCTGATGCGCTGCTGCCCGCCGGAGTGGCCGACGGCGCGCGCGCCGTCCGGGCGCTTGGCGACGCCCCAGCCGAGGCCGTAGGAGGTCTCCTTGCCGTCCTTCGTCTTCTGCGGCGCGTACATCAGCTCCATCGTCTCGCGCTTGAGGAGCTTGTCCGTCTGGAGCGCGACGGCGAACCGCGCGAGGTCTTCCGCCGTCGAGACGAAGCCGCCGCCCGGCACCTTGTAGCTGTTGTCGGCCAGCGGCGAATTCGTCAGCACGCCCTTGTCCGTGACGCGGTACCCCTGGGCGCGGTTGGGGATGATGTCGGCGACGCTGTCCACGCGTATGCGCTCCATCGCGGCGGGCTTGAAGACGTTCTCGCTCACGAAGTCGGCGAACTTCTGCCCCGAGGCGCCCTCGACGACGCACCCGAGGACGGAGTAGCCGAAGGTGGTGTAGGTGTACTTCGCGCCCGGCTCGTGCAGCAGCGGGTCGTCCTTGAACATGTCGAGCCCTTCGGCGACGGTGGCGTAGAAGCGCGTGCTGTTGAACTCTTCGTCCGACTTGTAGTGGCGGATGCCGGCGAGGTGGCCGAGCACCTGGCGCGTCGTCACCGGCCACTGCTTCTCGGGGAAGGCGGGGCAGTACTTCTGCACGGGCGCGTCGAGGTCAATTTTGCCGCGCTCGAAGAGCTGCATGACGGCCACGGCCGTGATCGGCTTCGAGATCGAGCCGAGGCGGTAGACGGTCGCCGCCCGGGCCGCGACGTTGTTCTCCAAGTCCTGCACCCCGAAGCCCGCCGACCAGCGCGCCTGCCGACCCGAGACGACCGCCACCGACATCCCCGGTATCTTCTGCTTGGCCATCTCCGCGCTCACCAACGCTTCGATCTGTTTTATCTTCTCGGCCGGCAGCGGCGCCGACGCCGGCTGCGCCGTTTGCCGCGCCTCGGCGCGCGCGGCGTGGAAGATGAGCAGCAGGCACAGGGCGAAGGCCGCGCGTGCGTGCGGAGTCTTTGACAGGTTCATCGGGAGGGTCTCCTCGCGTGGAGGTCGTGCGAAACGTTTACCGGGGAGACGGGCGCGCGGGCGCGGCCGGCCGTTAACAGGGCGGCGGCCGCGCCTGCGCGTCGGGGGCCGGGGCGGGGCGCTACTGCTCGCAGAAATTCCGGTAGCAGATCACGACGCCGGCGTTGTACTGGTCGTAGCAGGGGATGTGGTTGATGCCGTGGACTTCCAGGCACTGGTCGAACCGCTGCTGGTTTCTGACCGTGCAGTCGAGGCACTTCTCGTGGATGTCGGCGGCCTTGACGGTGCCGGCCGGGGCGGGCTGGAACAGCACGAGCGCCAGCGCGACGAAGAACAGCGCGGCGGACAGAGATGACATCAATCTTCTCATCTTCGGGCTCCTCCCGTTCGGGTTGGGCTGGGGTATTGCTCGACTGGCACGTTCCTATAATCCTTCCCCGGCCCGAAGTCAACGGCCTGCCGGCGGGGGCACGCTCCCGCCCGCTCGACACGTCGCGGCAAAATTTACCCCAGCAACTCGCCGACGTTAACGACGAGTCCCTCGACCGTCTGAGACCGCGCTTCGTCGCCGCGCCCGAAGACCTCCGCCCTCTGGTACGCGCCGCCCGCGGGATTCGAGTAAACCTCCACCCGCTCATCCGGTATGTTCACCAGCCACGCCTCCGCAATCCCGGCGCGCGCGTAGAGCGGAATCTTGATCGTTCGGTCCTTGACGACGGTCGTGTCCGCGACTTCGATGAGGAGCAGCACGTCCGCGGGCGTCGGATGCCTTTCGCGATAGTAGTCAACACGCCGCCGCAGCAACGATAAGTCCGGCTGCGGCTCTGAGAAGTCATTCAGCCGAATCGGGTCTTGCACGCCGACGATCAACGTGTCGCCGAAAAAGCGGTGGAGAAGCCCGCTCAGCAATTTTACGCACGCCGCGTGGGGGCTGCCGATTGGCGACATCTCGATAATCTCTCCCTCGATGAGTTCCAGGCGGGCATCCTGTCGGAAGATGCCCGCCTCGCCCATGCGCTGGAACTCCTCGGCGGTGAAAGAGTACCTGGCGATCTCTGCTGACATACTCTCCTGCTCTCCTTCTCCGGCGTCGAAAATGGCCGTCGCTTTACTCCTCCTCCTCGGCCCTGATTCTGCCCTCGGCCCGGGCCTGCTCGACGATCTTGTGGGCGATCTGACTGGGGACGGGGTCGTAGTGGGAGAACTCCATGTGGAAGGAGCCGCGGGCGGCGGTGATGGAGTTGAGCTTCGACTGGTAGTCGAGCATCTCCGACATCGGCACCTGCGCCTTGACGACCTGATTCTTGCCGCGCATCTCCATGCCCTGCACGCGGCCGCGCCGCGAGTTGAGGTCGCCCATGATGTCGCCCGCGCACTCGGTCGGCGCGACCACTTCGACATCCATGACCGGCTCCAGGAGCGTCGGCTTCACCTTCTCGATGGCGTTGCGGAACGCCTTGCGCCCCGCCGCGCGGAAGCTGTGCTCGTCCGAGTCAACGGTGTGGTACGAGCCGTCGATGAGCGTGGCCTTGAAGTCAACCAGAGGGTAGCCGGCGATGGCGCCGGTGGAGGCCGCCTCCACGATCCCTTTCTCGATGGCCGGGCGGAACTGCTGCGGGACGGAGCCGCCGAAGATTTTGTCCTCGAAGACGAAGCCGCCGCCGCGCGGCAGGGGCTCGAAGACGACCTTGCAGTCGCCGAACTGGCCGCGCCCGCCGGTCTGCTTCTTGTGGCGCCCCTGCACCTCGGCGCGCGCCGTGATGGTCTCCTTGTAGGGCACCTTCGGCGGGTGGAGCGCCACCTCGACGTGGTAGCGGTTGCGCAGCTTCTCGACCACGGTCTCGATGTGGAGCTGGCCCGAGCCGGAGAGGATGAACTCCTTCGTCTGCGCGTCGCGCGAGAAGTGGAGCGAGGGGTCTTCTTCGAGAATCTTGTGGAGCGCGACCGAAATCTTCTCCTCGTCCTGCCGCGACTTGGGCTCGATGGCGAAGGAGATGGCGGCCTCGGGGTACTCGATGGGGTCGTAGACGACGGACGCGGCCTTGTCGGAGAGCGTGTCGCCGGTCTGCGTCTCCTTGAGCTTGACGACGGCGATGATGTCGCCCGCGCTGGCCTCGTCGATCTTGTCGAGCTGCTTGCCCTGCATCGAGTGGAGCGCGCCGAGGCGCTCGGCCGCGCCGCGCGTGGTGTTCTGGACGGTGGCGTCCGCCTTGACCTTGCCCGAGATGATCTTCATCACGTTGATGCGGCCGGCGAAGGGGTCGGCGATGGTGCGGAAGACGTAGGCCGAGAAGGGCTCCTCGGCGTGGTAGCCGCGCGTGACCTCGGCCGCGCCGTCGTCGAGGCTCGCCTTGCCCTTCTCGTTCTCGTGCGTGTCGGGCGCGGGCGCGTAGTCGAGGATGCCGTCGATGAGCGGCTGGAGGCCCGCCAGCGTCAGCGACGAGACGGCGAAGACGGGGCAGAGGCGCGAGCCGGCGATGGCCTTCGAGATGTTGGGGATGATGTCCGCCTCTTCGAGCGTCCCCGTCTCCATCCACTTCTCCATCAGCGCGTCGTCCGACTCGGCGATGACCTCGACGAGGCGCTCGCGCTCGCGCTCGTACACGTCGCGCCCCGTCTCGGGGATGGGAATCTCTTTGGCCTTGCCCGCCGCGTCGAACTCGTAAGCCTTCTGGTGGACGATGTCGACGACGCCTTTGAAGTTCGCCTCCTGCCCGATGGGGAGCGTGAAGGGGACGATGGCGCGGCTGAAGGTCGAGCGGGCGGAGTCGAGCGCCGCGCCGTAGTCGGCGCGCTCCTTGTCGAGCTTGGTGATGACCATCATGCGCGGCGTGATGAACTCGTTGGCGTAGCCCCAGGTCTTCTCGGTGCCGACCTCGACGCCCGAGACTGCGTCCACCACGACGAGCGCGCAGTCGGCGACGCGCAGCGCGGGCCGGGCGTGCGGGACGAAGGCGGAGAAGCCGGGCGTGTCGATGAGGTTGACCTTGTGTTCGCGCCACTCGCAGTGCGCGAGCTGGCTGTTGAGCGTGATCTTGCGCGCGATGGAGTCTTCGTCGAAGTCGGTCGTGGTCGTGCCCTCGTCCACCTTGCCCCAGCGCGGCGTGGCGCCGGCGAGGTGGAGGAGCGAGCTGACGAGCTGCGTCTTGCCCGCGTGGCCGTGGCCGATGACGGCCAGGTTGCGAATCTGGTTGGTCGGATAGGCTTTCATAGCTTCAGGTTGGACATCCTTTCGACAGGTCGGCGCGCGCGCGGGGTCTTGGCGGAGTTGGAGCCCCGCGACGCGTCGGATTTGACAAGAGCTGTGCGGGATGAAACTGCAAAAGTCGAGAGGTTAATTTAAGCGACCGGGAGCCGGATGGCAAGCGGGGCGGGGGCGGGAAAAATGGGCTCGGGCGCGGGTTGAAGCGGTTACGCGGGCGCGGACGTAGGGTTCACCACAGAGACGCGCAGCCACGGCCGGAAGCGGGTATTTGTTCCGGCCGTCCTTTCGCCTTTTACTGTTGACTTCCGCGCACGGGGCTGGCACCGTGTTTGCGAAAGTGACTGGCGGAACCCGGCGGATTGCGGTTCCGCGTCAGGCAAAGCTCTCCCTTTGGAACAAGTTAAGTTAAGAGGAGATGAGGGGATGAGGTTTGAATTTCGTACACTGAAGAGGGCGATCAGTATGCTCGTCGTCCTCTGCGTGCTCGTCCTGGGGATGAGCTTCGACGTTTCGGCCAAGGATAAGGGGCGCAGGTGGGGGCGCAACCAGGATCGCGGGCGGAACTGGGGGCGCAGCCACAACCGCGGCCGTCACCTCGGCTGGACGCGCGGCCGCCGCGTCGGACACTACCGGCGCGACGATGACAACGACCGCTCGCGCTGGCGCCGCCTCGTGCGCCGCGACCGCAGGGACGACCGCCGCTCGTGGCGACGCCACCGTCGCTACGACCGCCGCACCTCCTGGGACAACGACCGGAACTGGCAGCGTGACCGCTTCAGGCAGTCGAGCCGCTGGCGCAACCGCAACTGACCGTCAAGAGGCAGAAGCCCGACCGTCGGGAGGGCGCTGTTCTGAATCGGAAGGGGGAGGACGAGAGACACGCTGTCTCTCGTCCTCCCCCTTCTTTGAGCGTCTACGCCGCGCGCCCGAACTTTAGAGGACGATGGGGCCGCAACCCGGAGGGGTGGGGCCGCCGGGGCTGATGACGATGACCGGGCAGGGCTCGTCGGACTCTTCGTCGTCACGACCCGCGAGGACGATGATGACCGCCGCGACGGCCGCCGCGATGCCGACGAAGATGCCCGCGCGTTTGCCGCTGCTCAGACTGTTGCCCTGCGGCGGCAGCGGTTGTGAGCCGGCGGCCGCGCGCAGTGTCTCGCCCGCGGCAGCCTTCCGCGCCGCGCCACCCGCGCGCATCTCGACGCGCCCCGACTGAACCGTGAGCGTCGTCCCTTCGGCCGAGACCTGAAGGCTGAAGAGCGCCGGCTCGGACGTTTCGCTCACGACCGAGGCGTCCGCGGTCGCCAGCGACGCGGCGACGCCCCGCGGGACGGAGACGCGCGCGCCGCCCGCGCCGAGCGTCGCGCCGACGCTCTCGCCGGAGAAGTCGAGTTTGAGCGCCGTCGCGCCCGACAGTTCGAGCCGCGCGCGGTTGCCCAGTTCGAGCGCGCCGCGCGACTTCTCGGCCGTGTCGAAGCTGCTCCCGGGGAAGATTGTCTGACCCACGACCGCCGGCAGCCCGTCCACCGTGAGCCCCGCCGCCAGCGCGACCTGACCCGTGGGCGCGGGCGCGGCGGCGCGCGCCGGGGCCGACAGGTTCAAGAGCGCCGCCGCGGCCAGCAGCGCGAAGGCGCGCCGCGCGCCGCCGACGATGTTCAGAGGGCCGCGCCCCCGCGCGCGCCCCCGCTCGAAGACTCTCAACATCTCCTCGACCCCCTAGATTTTGATTTAACTCGGCCTGAACGAGGCCGAAAATCTCTTCCACGGCGCGGCCCACGCCGCCGTTTCACCCCGCCACTTAAAAATAATGACGCGCCCCGAGCGGCAAAACCCACGCGCCGGGCGGGAAATTTACGTCGCGCGCCGCGCTGCCGCCGGCCGACAGAGGCTTGTGACAAACTCGCGGGCCGATTTTTCGTATTAACGTGTGAATGAAAAGGAGGAGAAGAAAATCGAACGCGGTGGCAGAAATCCCTCAAGGAGAATCGATGAATAGCAAATTCACGTTTGTGGTGCTGGGCGTGCTCGCCCTTGTGCTTCTCATCGGCGCGGGCATAGCCTTCGCCAACATCAACTACACGCAGGAAGGGACGGTCAAGGTCGTCACCTACTTCGGGCGCATCGAGCGCGTCTACCGCCCCGAGGACGGCTGGTTCACGACGCTCGCGCCGGGTCGCGACGCCTTCGAGGTCAACATCAAGTCGTTCACGGAGGCGGCGCCCGTGCGCGTCACCAGTAAGGACAACGCGGCGCTCCAGGTCGAAATCTCCGTCACGGCCTTCACAGACCCGCAGCAGGTCGGCGACTACGTGCGCAAGTACGGCTTCGACGACGCGCAGCGCCACACGCGGCGCAACCAGATTCTGCACGGGCTGATTCAGACCGAGGCGCGCAACGCCTTCTCCGAGTACGGCGCCTACGAGATTTACGCCA
>DAIRFV010000306.1:0-6978 GCA_036794905.1 Pyrinomonadaceae bacterium
CACTCACTCGCGCAGTAAGCCTGCCCGTGCCCTCCTAAAATTCGACGGAACCTTAAGGGGCTCCCGCCGTATTCAGCACAGACTCCTCCTATTGACATTCTATACGGGAAGGTATATCCATCTCCTACAGAACGTCTAGAGGAGGAGTCGGATGGGCAGAAAGAAGATCGATCTCTTACAGGGGACGCTCGACCTGCTGGTGCTTAAGGCGCTGGCGCTCGGGCCGCTGCACGGTCTCGGCGTCTCAAGCCGCATCGAACAGATCACGAGGGGAACGTTCCGGGTGAAACCCGGCTCCCTGTTCCCGGCGCTGCACCGGATGGAGGAGGCGGGCTGGCTGGCGTCGTCCTGGGGCGAGTCGGAGAACAACCGGCGCGCCAAGTACTACCGGCTCACCAGGGCCGGGCAGCGCCAGCTTGAGACCGAGACCGAGGACTGGCAGCAGATTTCGCTGGCCATCACCAGCGCCCTCAAAGCCACTTAGAGATCAGGGACGATGCCGCTCATTCCACGCCTGGACAGCCTCCGGCGCAACCTCCTCCACAGGGGTCGCGTCGAGCGCGACCTCGCCGAGGAGCTGGAGGCTTATCTGGAGATGCTGGCCGAGGCCAAAGTCGCGGAAGGGCTTACGCGTGAGGAGGCCCGGCGCGCGGCGCTGGTCGAGGTGGGCGGGGTGGATCAGGTCAAAGAAAGGGTAAGGGAGATCAGAGTGGGACATCTCTTAGGAACCGTGTGGCAAGACTTGCGCTACGGCGTGCGGACGCTGGTCAAGAGCCCGGCCTTCACCATCGTGGCCGTGCTGTCGCTGGCGCTCGGCATCGGCGCCAACACCGCGATCTTCAGCGTCGTCAACAGTATTCTGCTCCGGCCCCTCCCGTACCCCGAGTCCGAGCGCATCGTGGCGGTCTGGCACACCCCGCCGCAGGAGAGCTTCCCCGGCATGACCCGGTTCTCGGTGTCGCCGGGCAACTACCTCGACTGGAAGGAGCAGAGCCGCTCCTTTGAACAGATGGCCATCTACCAGTACGCCGGCCTCAGCATGAGCGCCGGCAGCGACCCCGTGCCCGTGACGGGCGCGGCCGTCTCCTCCGACTTTTTCTCGGTCTTACGCGCCGGGGTCGAGAGGGGGCGCGCCTTCTTACCCGAGGAAGAGCAGCTGGGGCGTGACGGGTCGGTCATCCTCGGCCACGGGCTGTGGCAGCGCGCCTTCGGGGGCGACCCGAATCTGGTCGGCCGGACGGTGAACCTGAACAGCCGCAGCTTCACCGTCGTCGGGGTCATGCCGGCGGGGTTCGAGTTCCCCGCGGAGGCAGAGCTGTGGGTGCCGCTGGCGTGGGACGCCGAGGAGAGAGAGACGAGGGCCATCCATGACTATCTCGTCGTCGCACGGCTGAAGCGGGATGCGTCGCTCGAACAGGCGCAGGCCGAGTTGAGCACCATCTCGACCCGGCTCGAACAGCAATACCCTGAGGCCAACAAGGGGTGGGGCGCCGTCATCATCCCGCTCCAGGAAGACCTCGTGGGCGACGTCCGCCCGGCGCTGCTGGTGCTCTTCGGCGCCGTCGGGTTCGTGCTGCTCATAGCCTGCGCGAACGTCGCCAACCTGATGCTCGCGAGGGGGGCGAACCGCCGGAAGGAGTTTGCGCTCCGCGTCGCCCTCGGCGCGACGCGCGGCCGCATCGTCAGGCAGCTGCTGTGCGAGAGCCTGCTGCTCGCCGTCGCGGGCGGTCTGCTCGGCCTGCTGTTCGCCGGGTGGGGCGGGCAGCTCCTCGTCGGCTTGAGCGCCGGCAGCCTGCCGGACTCGGCGGCGGTTGGCGTGGACGCCTGGGCGCTCGGCTTCACGCTACTCGTCTCGCTCGCCGCGGGGGGGCTCGCAGGGGTCGCGCCCGCCTTGCAGTTCTCGAAGGGCGAGCTGGCCGAGACGTTGAAGCAGGGTACGGGTCGTACCGGCGGCGGCTCGGTCAGGCAGAGCACGCGCAAGGCGCTCGTCGTCTGCGAGGTGGCGCTGTCGCTCATCCTGCTGGTCGGGGCCGGGCTCATGATCCGCAGCTTCTGGAAGTTGCAGAACGTTGACCCCGGGTTCGAAGTCGGCAACGCCCTCGCGCTGAGCGTCGGCCTCTCGCCCGACAGGTATGCCGAGCCGCAGCTACAGCTCAGCTTCCACGACCGCGTGCTCGAACAGCTCCGCGCGCTGCCGGGCGTCGTCTCCGCGGGCTCCACCACCACCCTCCCCCTGACCGGGGGCGGGTCGAAACAGCCCTTCACCATCGAAGGCCGCCCCGCGCCGCCCGTCTCGGAGCAGCCGCTCGCGCAGACCCGCTACGTCAGCCCGGACTACTTCCGCGCGATAGGCATCCCTTTGAAGCAGGGCCGGGTCTTCGAAGAGCGCGACCGCGAAGGCTCGCCGCAGGTCGTAATCATCAGCGAGGCCATGGCGCGCCGCTTCTGGCCGGGTCAGGACCCCGTCGGGCAGCGCATGACGGCGTCGTTCCACGAGAAGCAGGGGCTGCGTGAGGTGGTCGGGGTGGTGGGCGACGTGAAGTCGAACGGGCTGGACGACGAGGCGGCCGCGACGATGTACCTGCCGTTCCGGCAGGCGCCGCGGCCCTGGATCACCTTCGTCGTCCGCACCGCCGCCGACCCGCAGGGCTTAGTCCAGCCCGCCTCGAAGGCCGTGTACGGCGTGGACAGCGAGCAGGCACTGAGGAGCGTGCGCACGATGGAGCAGGTGCTGACCGAATCGCTGTCGGGGCGCCGCTTCAACATGACCCTGCTGATGACCTTCGCGGGGGTCGCGCTGGTGCTGGCGGCCGTCGGCGTCTACGGCGTGATGAACTATTCGGTCATGCTGCGCCGGCGCGAGCTCGGCATCCGCATCGCGCTCGGCGCGCGCGCCCTGGACGTGCTGCGGCTGGTGCTCGGCCAGGGGTTGGTCTTGACCTTGATCGGCGTGGGAGTCGGGATGGCCGGGGCGTACGCGCTGACGCGACTGATGGCGAGCCTGCTCTACGGGGTGACGGCGACCGACTTCATGACCTTCGGCAGCGTCTCCGGCTTGATCGTCCTCGTGGGGCTGCTGGCCTCGTTCCTCCCCGCCCGCCGCGCCACGAAAGTCGATCCGATGATCGCCCTGCGCAGCGAGTGAGACGCAACTGTCACACACGCCCGTCAGGCCCGCGACACTCGCGGCGGCCGGGCGCGGGCCGTTGTCAGGCCGCGGCTTCGACTAAAGCGGTTTTCACCCGGGTGAGGGTAAAGAGGATTAACCACGGAGACACAGAGGCACGGCTCACAGCCTCAGAGCCGTGCCTCTGTGTCTCCGTGGTTATTACCTTTCCCACCGCACTCAATTGCAAAAGGCTATAGTGGTGACCAAAATACAAGTTTTATTACTTCACGCATCCGGCGCGGCCCCACAGAACGCCGGGAGGTCGTAGGCGAGCAGGTCGCCGATGCGCTCGACGGTGATGTCCGCGGGCGGGTACTTCTCGGACTGCGCCGGGTCGAGCGCGTAGTGACCCTGCCGCGGGAAGACGGTCGTCAGCCGCGGCCCCCATGCCTGCTTCATCGCCGCCAGGATTCTCAGCTTGTCGTCAACCATCACGTAGTGTTCGGCCGGGTAGCGCCGCTCCACGTCGTCCAGCTCCAACTCCTTGTGGATGTAGATGAGGATGTTGCCCTCGACGGCCTCGAAGAGCCCGGAGCGCTCGACCTTGCGCGGCTGGAAGACCACGTCGCCGTCCGAGAGGATGACGACCGGCCCCCAACGCCGGCAGTGCTCTATCACGTCGAGCGAGTTGGGGAAGAGGCGGTTGGCGAAGGGGTAGTTGACGAGGTAGGTCGAGACCGCGAGCAGGTGCGAGTCGTAAGGGCACTCGACGCGGTAGCGCTGCAAGGCGCCGAGGTAGTCTGCGTAGCCCAGCTCGGCGCGCAGCTCCTCGAAGATGGCCCAGTAGCGGTCGCTGCGCTCGCGCCCGACCTCGCGCTCCAGATAGCGGCGGAGGTCGCCGGTGACCCTGTCGTTGTCGAGCAGGGTGTTGTCCACGTCGAAGAGGAAGATGACACTGGGCGACGGCATCCGAATAGCACCTCCGGAGTCTGGGATGGAGAGCTGCATCATAATTGTTCTGCGTCGAGCTTACCAACGGCGCGGGCGTCGCCCCGGTAACGCCTTTCTCCGTTGACACCTCGCCCCTCCGCTAATATCCTTCCCCGCGCCTTACTTCGTCTTTCGAGTTTTAAGAGGAGTGTCAGCGATGATCGCACGCGCCTTCTGCCTCGCCGCCGTCCTCGCCGCCTCGGCGTTCGGGGCGGCGCCCGCACGGCCCCAGACCACGGCGGCCGACGGCCTCACGACGGAGTGGGTCTTCGGCGACGAAGGCCGCCGCGTCGCCAGCCTCCCGACGCACGCATGGCTGTCGGACGGCAGGCTGTTGCTGCTCGACGTGAGGCGGCCGCCGGAGGAGCGCGCCTTCGAGTTCTTCGATCCGGCGACGGGCGCGCGGCGGCCCGCGTTCGACATGGCCGCGGCGGTCGCGGGCCTCGGCGCGCTGCTCCCGGACTCGGGCGTCACGCGCGCCCTCGACTGGCCGGAGGCGCTCGACCCGGCCGGGCGGCGCGCGCTCTACGTCTTCAAGGGCGACTTCTTCCTGCTCGACTTCTCGACCTCGCGCTTCACGCGCCTCACGAAGACCGAGGCGGAGGAGCGTTCGCCCGGCCTCTCGCCCGACGGGCGGCGGCTCGCGTTCGTCCGCGCCAACGACCTCTACGTGCTGGAACTCGACTCGCAGACCGAGACACGCTTGACGCGCGACGGCTCGGAGACGACTTTGAACGGCAGCCTCTCGTGGGTCTACTGGGAGGAGATTTTCGGGCGGCGCGACATCGGCTACTGGTGGTCGCCGGATTCGCGCGCGCTGGCCTACCTCCAGACCGACGAGTCGGCGGTCGGCGAGAGCGCCTTCGTAGACTTCCGCCCCGACAACGCGCCGCGCCTCATCCGGCAGCGCTACCCGAAGGCCGGGACGCCCAACCCGCGCGTCCGCGTCGGCGTCGCGGAAGTCGGACGGGGCACGACGACCTGGGTGAGCATCAACGACCGCCCCGTCGAGTACGTCCTGCGCGTGAAGTGGCTGCCGGACGGGCGCCGCGTCAGTGTGCAGACCTTGACGCGCGACCAGCGCGAGTCGGGGCTCTACTTCGCGTCGCGCGAGACGGGCGCCGCCGAACGGATTCTGACCGAGACCGACCCGGGCTGGGTCAACATCCACGACGACCTGCACTTCCTCGCCGACGGGCGACACTTCCTCTGGGCGTCGGAGCGCGACGGCTTCTATCACCTCTACCGGTTCACGTTGGACGGCCGCCTGGTTAATCAAGTCACGCGCGGGCCGTGGGCGCTGGCGTCTTCGGGGGCCGGGGTCTTCTGGGTCAGGCAGGCCGTCGTCGGGATCGACGAGGCCGGGGGGTGGCTCTACTTTACGGCGCAGGAGCACTCCGCAATCGAGCGCCACCTGTACCGCATCAAACTCGACGGCACCGGCATGACGCGCCTTTCGGCGGAGCCGGGCGTGCACCGCGTCTCGATGCGTGCGGACGCGCGGTTCTACCTCGACAACTTCTCGAACATCCGCACGCTGCCATCGCTCACGCTGCGCCGCCCCGACGGCGCGAGCCAGATGGTGCTCGCGCCCCCGCGGCCGGAGCTGATCGCGCGCTTCGACGTGCAGTACCCGGAGCTGCTGACCATCCCCGCGGCCGACGGCTTCCCCATGCCGGCGCGACTGCTGAAGCCGAGAGACTTCCGGCCCGAACGCCGCTACCCGGTCATCGTCTACGTCTACGGGGGGCCGTCGGCCCCTTCGGTCGCCAACTCGTGGCCGGGCGTGCTGCTTCAGGAACAACTCTTCATCGCCGAAGGCTTCGTCCTGCTGACCGTGGACAACCGCGCGGCGACGGGCGTCAGCAAGAAGTTGGAGAACACGATTGTCGGGAAGGCGTTCGAGCCGGAGACGGCCGACCTGCTCGACGCCGTGCGTTGGCTGAAACGCCAGCCGTGGGTGGACGGCGGCCGGGTCGGGGTCTGGGGTTGGAGCGGCGGCGGCACGATGACGCTCAGCCTGATGACCCGCTCGAAGGAGTTTAAGGCCGGCATCTCGGGCGCGCCCGTCACGGACTGGCGTTACTACGACACCAAGTGGGCCGAGGCGCTCGCCGGCATGCCGGCCGAGAACCCCGAAGCTTACGAGCGGGCCTCACTGGTCAGGCGCGCGGGCGAACTGCACGGCCGCCTCCTGCTCGTCCACGGCACCTACGACGACAACGTACACCCGCAGAACACGCAGGCGTTCGCCGACGCGCTCATCCAATCCGGCAAGCTCTTCGAGCAGATGATCTACCCGATGCGCAAGCACAGCGTCAGCGACCGCGCCGGCGCGTTGCACCTGCACCGGACGATGCTCGACTTCTGGAAGAGACATCTGTGACGGGATGCGCCGGCAATCTTTGCAACGCAACCAAACGTAGGGGGAATGATGAATATGGGCTGTCCCGCTCTAAAAAGTATTCGTAAAGATATTAACCTTCGACTCCGCCTGCGCGGGGCCGTCGTGGTGTGTCTGCTGCTGCTTGCGCCGGCCGCGGTTCACGGCAAGGACGCCGTCTGGCCCCAGTTCCGCGGGCCGGACTCGAACCCGGTGGGGGCGGACGCGCGGCTGGCCGACCGCTGGTCGAAGACCGAGAACGTGGAGTGGGCGCGGGAGGTGCCGGGGCGCGGTTGGTCTTCGCCCATCGTGACGGGCGGCCGAGTGTACCTGACCACCGTCACGACGGAGGGCAAGTCGAAGCCGCCGCAGACGGGCACGGAGTACAGCAACGAGTACGCCGCGGAGCTGGCGAAGCAGGGGCTCCCGATGGAGCAGATCATCGAGAAGCTGAAGGCGCGGGACATCGAGATGCCGGAGGAGGTGACGCTGCACT
>DAIRFV010000307.1:0-6951 GCA_036794905.1 Pyrinomonadaceae bacterium
CGCCGCTACGGCTTCCACGGCACCTCGCACCGCTACGTCGCCTACCGCTACCGGCGCCTGCGCGGGTTGGAGCGCGGGCAGACGAACATCATCACGCTCCACCTCGGCAACGGCTGCTCGGCGGCGGCCATCCGCGCGGGCGACTCGGTGGACACTTCGATGGGCATGACGCCGCTCGAAGGCTTGGTGATGGGGACGCGCTCGGGCGACATGGACCCGGCCATCATCGACTTCATCGGGGCCAAGGAGGGGCTGTCGTCGCAGGAGTTGGAGTCGGTCTTGAACAAGCAGTCGGGGCTGCTGGGGATTTCGGGGCTGACGAACGACATGCGCGAGCTGCTCGACGAACAGCGCGAGTCGGGCGACCGGCGCGCGGGGCTGGCCGTCGATATTTTCTGCTACCGCGCGCGCAAGTACGTGGGCGCGTACCTGGCCGCGCTCGGCGGCGCGGACGCGCTGGTCTTCACGGGCGGCATCGGCGAGAACTCGGCGGAGGTGCGCGCGCGCGTCTGCGCGGGGCTGGAATGGATGGGCGTCGAGTTGGACACGGCGTCGAACGAGGCGACGACCGCGCGCCGCGAGGGTCTCATCAGCCGCGAGGGCTCGCGCCTCGCCGTCTACGTCATCCCGACCGACGAAGAGCTGCTCATCGCACGCGACACGGTGCGACTCATCAGAGGCGTGACGCAGAGGTTCTGAACGGGTGCTGGGGGGGGAAAGGGTGCTGGGTGCTGGGTGCTGGGGAGGAAGGGGTGCTGGGTGTTGGGTGTTGGGTAAGAAGAGACTGTTTTTTAACCCAGCACCCAGCACCCAGCACCCAACACCCTTCTTCTCACGGCGCGAAGCGCGTGCGGTATTCGATGGAGTCGAGGAAGGCTTTGACCATCTCGGCCTGGACGAAGTTGCCGTTGGCCTCGTTGAGCTTGTCGAGCCAGAACCTCCAGCCGCGGAAGTCCGTGTCCTGCGGGTCGTCCGGGTTACGGCGCAGGTAGCCGTAGAACTGCATCAGCACGAAGGCGCGTGTGAACTCGTTCTGCTGGAGCGCCGCGTGCTCGGCCACGGCGCGGAGCGCGGCGGTGCGCCTGACGGGGTCGCCCGGGTTGATCGAGAGCTGTGCCGCGAGCTGGTCGCGCTCTGACTGCGAGAGCACGCCGCCCGCGTTCTGGTTCAACTTGTCGAGGAACTGCGCCGCGGTCATCGTCAGCGGGTAGGCCGCCAGGAACCGCGGCCGCTGGACGAACTCAGAGATGTATCCGTTCTTGTTGCCGTCGAGCCGCGCCTCCCAGTCCGGGGCGCCGACGACGACGCCGTCGCCGATGCGCCGCGTGTCGGGCAGGAACTCTTGCAGCCTCACGACCGGCACCGTCCCCGCCACGTTCGGCGAGGTCGCGTCGCCGTAGGCCGTCTTATACGTCCGGTAGACGAGGTAGCCCGTCTGCTGGAACTCGATGGAGAGGAAGAAGGCCGCCGAGACGTTAATCCGCTTCACCTCGCGGCAGCCCGCGTCCGCGCCGCACTGCTCGATGTCGCCCACCCAGAAGTTGAGTCCCGACTGGTCGGGCTCGCGGTTGAGGAAGTCGTGGTAGTGCTGGCGGACGAAGTTGGTCGTGTCGTCAATCGGGTTCGGCTGCGGCTGCGTGGCGTCGTCGGCCGCGATCTGGACGGTGGCCGCGGCCTGGCTCCCGAGGCTCGCCCCGCCCGTCGGGTTCGAGAGCGTGAGGTTGATGGTCTCCTCAGACTCCTGATACGAGTCCTCCGTCAGCAGCACGTCGAAGGTCTTCGAGGTCTCGCCCGCGGCGAACAGCAGTCGCCCGGAGACGGCCGTGTAGTCCCTGCGCTCGGTCGCCGTGCCGTCCGAGGTGGCGAAGTTCACGCCGACGGCCGGCGTCGGGTCGCCCGTGCGCGTGACGGTGACGGTGACGAAGTGCGCGCTCTCGCCCACGGGGTAGGCGGCCTGCGAGAAGCGCAGCGAGGCTGCGTCGTCGTTGATGATCGTGCCCTGCCCCTGCGCGTCCGCGAGGGTCGCGTGCGCGGGCGAGTGCAGGTTGACGAAGAAGGTCTCGTCCGGCTCGTTCGCGGCGTCGCCGTTGACGTTGACGGTGATCGTCTTCGTCGTCTCGCCCGCGGCGAAGCTGAGCGTGGCGAACCCGACATGCGCGTAGTCGCCCGGCGCGGCCGCCGTGCCGTCGGCCGTCGAGTAGTTGACCGTCACCTCCTGCCCGCTCACGTTCGAGAGCGTGACGGTGAACGTGGCGGCCGCCATGCCCGAGTGGCCCTCCGTCACGGTCGCGTCGCTGATGGAAATCGAGGGGGCCGCCGCGTCGTCGTCGTCGATGATGGTGCCCTGGCCCTGCGGGTTGCTGACGGCCGCGTTGGTCGGGTTGGAGATGTTGAGGTTGAAGGTCTCGAAGATCGGCTCGTCCAGGGTGTCGCCGACGACCGCGACGTTGACGAACTTCAACACTTCGCCGGGGGCGAAGGTCAGCGTGCCGCTCGCCGCCGTGTAGTCGCCGGGGGCCTGGGCCGTCCCGTCGGAGGTCGCGTAGTTGACGGTCACCGTCTTGTCGCTCGCGGCCGAGAGCATGACGCCGAACGTGACGTTCTTCGTCCCCGTGTTGCCCTCGTCCAGGTTCTCCGAGCTGACGGTGAGCGAGGGCTCGCCGTCGTCGTCGGTGATGGTGCCGACGGCCTGCGCGTCGCCGAGGGTCGCGCCCGACGCGCCCGAGAGGTTCGCGAAGAAGGTCTCGTTCGGCTCGTCAGCCGTGTCGTTGTTGATGGGGACGCCGAAGAACTTCGTCGTCTCGCCGGGGGCGAAGGTCAGCGTGCCGCCGACCGTCGAGTAGTCGCTGCCGGGCGAGGCCGTGCCGTCGGCCGTCGCGTAGTTGACCGTCACCGGCTGCCCGCTCGCGGCCGAGAGCGTGACTTTGAAGTCGGCCGTGCCCTGTCCCTCGGCTACCGTCACGTCGCCGTTGGAGGAGTTGTCGCCGAAGGAGAGGGTGGGCGTCGCGTCGTTGTCGTTGATGGTGACGGTCGCGCTGCTCGGCGTGCCGAAGGCGGAGCCGGGATTCAGCAGCAGGTTGACGTTGAAGGTCTCGTTCGTCTCGTTGAATGCGTCGTCCGCGGTGGCGATCTGGAAGGTCTTGCTCGTATCGCCCTGCGCGAAGTTGAGCGTGCCGAAGACTACGCCCGTGTAGTCGGAGCCGGCCGTGGCCGTGCCGTTCGCGGTGTTGTAGTTGACCGTGGCGGCGTTGGTGCCGCCGGTGCGCGTGACGGTGACGGTGAGGGTGCCGCCTTCGGCGACCGTGTAGGTGGCAGAGTCGAGTTTGAAGGTCGGCTGGGCGTCGTCGTCGCTGATGTGGAGCGTGGCGGAGGCCGACTGGGGGCTCGCGCCGAAGCCGGGCGTGAGCGTCAGGGTGAGCGTCTCGTCGTCCGGCTCGTCGAGTGTGTCGTTGATGAGGGTGACGCTGAAGGTCTTACTCGTCTCGCCGTCGGCGAAGGTGAGCGTGCCGCTGGCGGCCGTGTAGTCGCTGCCGGCCGTGGCCGTCCCGTCGGACGTGGAGTAGCTGACCTGCGCGCCGCCCGCCGTGCTGCCCGTGCGGGTGACGGTGAACGTGAACGTGCCCGCGTTCTCGTCGGCGAAGAAGTTGGGGCCGCTGCTGAACTGGAACAGGCTGGACGCCTCGTCGTTGCGAATCGTGCCCTGGCCCTGCGCGTCGCTGAGGGTGGCGTTGGTCGGGCTTGAGAGGTTGACGAAGAAGTCCTCGTCGTTCTCGAACGTGTTGTCGCCGACGACCTGCACGAAGACCTTGGTGGAGGTCTGGCCGGCCGGGATGGACGCCGAGCCGTTCGACGCCGCGTAGTCGCCGGGCTGCGTGGCCGTGCCGTCGGCCGTCGCGTAGTTGAACGAGACGGCGTTGACGGATGGGAACGGGGTGCTAACGGTGAACTCGAAGGTCTTGTTGCCGGAGTTGCCCTCGGTCAGCGACACGTCGTTGATGGAGAGCGCGGCGTCGTCGTTGTTAATCGTGCCCTGGCCCTGGCCGTCCCCGATGGCGGCGTTGGACGGGCTGGAGAGGTTGACGGCGAAAGTCTCGTGCGCCTCGGGGGTGGTGTCGCCGTTGACGTTGACGGTGATGGTCTTGGAGGTCTCGCCGATGGCGAAGTTGAGCGTGCCGGATGTCGAGGCGTAGTCGCTGCCCGCGGTCGCCGTGCCGTTGGCCGTCGCGTAGTTGACCGTCACCGGCTGCCCGCTGGCGGGCAGGAGCGAGACGGTGAAGGTGGCCGTGGTCGTCCCCGCGTTGCCCTCCGTCACCGTCACGTCGTTGACGTTGAGCGAGGACGTGCCGTCGTCGTCCGTGATGGTGCCGATGCCGAAGGTGTCGTCGGGCGTGACCGCGAAGGTCGCGTTCGTCGGGGACGAGAGCGAGACGGCGAAGTTCTCGTTCGGCTCGTCCGTCGTGTCGCCGAAGACCGAGATGTCGATGTTCTTCGTCCCCGTCTCGCCGGGGTTGTAGGTGATGGTGCCGCTGGCCGCGGTGTAGTCGCCCGGGGAGCCGGCGGTGGCCGAGCCGTTCACCGTGTTGTAGAGGACGGTCACGGTCTGCGCGCTCGCGCCGGTGAGCGTGACGACGAAGGTGGCGGTCGTCGCGGGCGACGAGCCCGTGTCGCCCTCGGTTACCGTCACGTCGGAGATCGAGAGGGTGGGCGTCGCGTCGTCGTCAGTGATGGTCAGGACGGCCGTGGCCTGCGAGCCGAGCGCGGCCCCGCCGCCGGGGCTGCTGAGCGTGAGGTTGACGGTCTCGTGCGCCTCGTCGAGCGTGTCGTTGGCGATGTTGACGGGGAAGGTCTTCGTCGTCTCGCCGTCGGCGAAGTTGAGCGTGCCGGGGGTGACGGCCGTGTAGTCGCCGGGCGTGGTGGCCGTGCCGTTCGACACCGCGTAGTTGACCGAGACCGCGCCGTCGTCGCCGCCCGTACGGCTGACGGAGATGACGACCGAGCCGCCGTTCTCGCCGACCGCGTACGTGGCGGCGCTGAACTGGAGCGTGCCGGGGACGGGGGTCGGGGTGGGCGTCGGGTCGCAGGGCGAGGGGCCGGCGTTGGTCGGCGTGAGCAGGAAGGCGCGCTCCTTGCCGTCGGGGTTCGTGCCGATGCCGACGATCTGGCCGCGGTCGTTGATGGCGCGCGCCTCCAAGAACGTCCAGCCGGTGCCCGGCACGAGGGCGTTGAGGTCTTGCATCGTGCCGGTCGCGCTCGACCAGACGAAGGCGTGCAGCGCGATGTCGTTCGTCTGGAACTCCGACGTGCCGACGACCTGCCCGGAGTCGTTCATGTCGTAGGCGAAGCTTTGCCGGCCGCCGAGCGTGCCGAGGTCCTGCATCTCGCCGGCGTCGGACTGCCCGTTGCCGTTCGTGTCCTTCCAGCGGAAGGCGTGGAAGGAGTTCGTGATGGTGCCCGGGGGGATGGGGATGTAGGAGCGGCCGACCACCTCGCCCGAGTTGTTAACGTCGTAGGCGAAGCTGACGGCGCCGCCGAGCGTGCCGAGGTCAACCGCGACGCCGCCGATGGTGAGGAAGGCGTGCGTCTCGACGACGCCGGTCACGTTGGCGTAGCCCGTCACCTGCCCGGCGTCGTTGATGCCCAGGGCCTTGATGGGCGTGCCCCAGGGCGCCGACAGCGGCTGCTGCTCGCCCGCGTCGTTCGCCTGGTTGCCGTTCGCGTCGTTCCAGATGAAGGCGCGATCCTGGAGGGTCGAACCCTCCTCCGACACGCCGACGACCTGCCCCGAGGCGTTGATGTCGTACGACTCGGCGGTGAAGCCGCCCGGGAGCGTGCCGAGGTCGAACATCGTGGCGGACTCGTACTTGACGAAGGGGTGTTGCAGCCCCGAGGCGTTCAGCGCGGAGCCGACGACCGTCCCGCTCTGGTTGAGGGCGTTGGCCGTGCCCGCCGGGCCGCCGAGCGTCCCGAGGTCGGTCATCGCCCCTTCGTCCCAGAGGAAGGGGCGGAAGGCGGCCGCCGCGGCCTGCGCCTCGCCGACGACGCGGCCGCACTCGTCGAGCCCGTAGGCCCTGCTCGAATCGCCGCCGAGCGTGCCGAGGTCTGTGACCGTGTAGCCCGCCGCCTGCGCCGTGCCGCGCCGCGCGGGCGCCAGGGGGAGGAGCGTCAGCGCGAGCAGGCACACGACTGCCAACTGCCATTTCCTGAGGTAACGCATAGTTCAGCTACTTCATCCTGAAGAAGAACGGGATTTCGTGCAGAGGAGCGGAACGACGTGCCGCGTGTAACCGTCAAGCCGAGGCCGCGCCGAGAAGGGCGGGAACACCGACGCGCAACTTTAAAGAGAGCAGCGGCTTAAGTCAAATGTGGAGCAGAAGGCAGATGGCAGTAGGCAGACGGACGAAAACCAAAGTGGTCAAAGGAACGGGGGCGGCGAGATTATCGATCTCGCCGCCCCCAATTCTTCCGGATAAATTCGCCCGAGCTGCCTTCCTGCCTTAACCGCCTACAGCCATCCGCCTACTGACGTGCGGCCGTGAGCGCGTCGTCGAAGATTTCGAGGGCCACGTCCACGTTCTCGCGCGTGAGCGTGAGCGGGGGCGACCAGCGGATGGTGTTGTAGCCGCACCCGAGGACGATGAGGCCGCGGTTGAAACACTCGACCTCGACGCGGTCGCGCAGCTCCGGCGCGGCCTCGCGCGACCCGCCGCCCCGCACAAGCTCGCAGCCCACCATCAGCCCCAGGCCCCGCACGTCGCCGATGCAGTCGTGCTTCGACATCAGGCGGCGCAGTCCCGCTTGCAGGTAGTCGCCGACTTCGGCCGCGTTGGCGACCAGCCCCCCTTCGAGCAGCTCGATGGTCTTCAGGGCGGCGGCGATGGCGACGGGGTTACCGCCGAAGGTCGAGGCGTGCGCGCCCGGCTTCCAGTCCATCAGGTCGGCGCGCGCCACGCA
>DAIRFV010000308.1:0-6932 GCA_036794905.1 Pyrinomonadaceae bacterium
CTTTATTAGACCGGAATCGGGGAGCGTTCGCGCGGAAAAAGTTTTGAGCAACGCGCGGGGGGGAGGTGGGCATCCGAATGGGTAGCATGGCAATTACCGAGGGGCCGCGGGGGGAACGTGGCCTCGGGTTAATTGGACGGTTCTCCTGTGGTTTACGCCCGGCGCTGGACGAAGCGCCGGGCGATTTTTTTATTCCGGCCGGCGCCGCAGCTCCGAGACGGCGGCGAGGTGGTGGTCGTCGTGCTCGGCCGTGAAGTAGGCCATGTCGAGGACGCGCATCCGCTTTTGCAGGCGCGGGTGGAGCGCCGAGGCCGAGACCTCTTCGGCGGTCAGCGCTTCGAGCCTCCGGACGAAGCGCAGGCGCGCGTCGCGGAAGGCGGCGAGTATCTCTCCGAGCCGCGCCGCGTTGTGCCCGGCCTCCTCGGTCTTGCGGTTCCGCATGTCGGCCGCGCGCAGGACTTCCAGACCGCGCGCGTAGTCTTCGAGCCGCCCCTCGTGCAGCTCGTCCAAATCCAGAAGGTGCCCCGCCTGCTCCTGTATCGACCAGAGCCCGCCGGGCTTCGCCGTCAGCTCTTCCGGCGAGAGCCCGCGCGTCAGCTCTTCGAGCCGCGCGGGCGTGCCGCGCAGGCGCTCGACGACGCAGGGGAAGACGCCGACGGGCAGGTTGAACTCGAACTCCCTCTCGACCCAACGCATCCTCTTAACCACGACACGCCTCCTGGTGAAAAGTAGACAGTAGACGGTAGCCAGTAGCCAGTAGAAAGACAAGGCGGCGCGCTGGACCTGAAGGCCGAGACGCGCCGCCCGCTTTTTCTACTGGCTACTGACTACCGTCTACTGTCTACTGAGTTTCAGCCGACTTTCTTGATGCTCTTGACCAGTTTGCCGAACTCCGCCGCGTGCTTCTGGATGTTCTCCAGCGAGCCGAGGGTGAGGACGATGAGCGGCTTTTTGGCCTCAAGGATGTCGGCGCTGAAGACGACGTCCTTCCCTTCGACCTGACCCGAGCCGGTGACGGCGGCGTGATCCATGCCGTTGTGCGTGTCGGCCTTCGGCTCGCCGTCCAGCTTCAGGTTCTTGATCTGCTTGGCCAGCTCCGCGCCGAGCGCTTTCGCCGCGGCGTCAAAGTCCTCCTCCTCGGTCACCCAGAAGACGATGGCGAAGCTCTCATCTTCCGGCGAGACGGTCAACTGGCTGCCGTCGGGCTCGGCCGTCCACCCGGCCGGGAGCTCGAAGGTGATGCCGGCGCCTTCGTGCGTGAACGTCCGGCCCTCCGACTGGACGGCCGGGGCGGGGGCGGCGTTGGCGATGCTCGCGGCGGGGGCGGGGGCGCCGAGCGCGCCGGCCAGGGCCGTGCCGAGTAAGAAGTTTTTGAGCTTCAAGTATGACTCCTCCGGGGTTCGTCGAGAGTGAAGTTGCGTGTCAGACCAAGAGGAGCCGCGAACTGTCGCGGCTCCTCTCGCAGGTATGAGAATTCAAAGTGTCGTTCGCGCGGCGGGCCTCCCTCGTCAGGCCGACGCATCTTAAATCAGCGCGCCGGAAAAGGCCAACGGCGGCGCGCCTCAATTCGCGGCGCGCTGCCGCGCCGGCTCGGCCTTGGCGCCCAGCACGGTGCGCGCGACGGCCAGCGTCGCGAAGGCGCGCGGCCCCTCGCCCTCGAAGGTGCGCGCGAGGTCGGCGGCGCGTTGCAGCTCCTCGCGCGCCAGCTTCGCGAAGATGTCGTTGAGGTCGAACGACTGCACCGTGCTGCTCGAACGCATCGTCATGCCCTTCGACTGGAAGGTCGTGCTGATGCGCCCGTCCTCGCCCGTGTACTCCTTGGCGGAGTTGGCGGCCTTGACGACCTCGTGCATCACCTCCCACGTCCGCCCGCGGTCGAGCTCGTAGAGCTGCGTGGCGATGGCGACGAGCGCGCTCACACGCTCCGTCGAGGCGGGGTCGATGCGCTCCCTCGCCTCGGTCAGCGCCTCGTCGAGGATTTCGACGGCGCGGCCGGGCTCCTCCTTCGAGAGCAGGCGCGCGGCCTCGGTCAGCACCCACGCGCGCTGGATGCTCGTCAAGCTATTGCCGCGTGCGAGCCGCAGCGCCTCGACCGCGTCCTTGTCGTTGACGGCCCGGCGCGCGGCCTCCATGTCGATGTAGGCGCGCAAGCGTTGGCGCGTGTCGGCGTCTTCGATCTTGCCGAGGAACTCTTCGACGCGCGGGTCCTTCTGCCGCATGGCGTCGAAGACGGCGTCCACGTAGACGGCGTCGCGCTGCTCGGCCGTCTTGGCGCGGTCGAGGCGGCTTAAAGTCTCGCCGACGCGGTCGCGGTTCGGGTCTTCGGGGACGAGCCCGCGCGAGAGCGCGTTGTTGACGCCGGGCTGGCGCAGGCCGTCGGGCGTGTCGGCCGCGAGCGAAGCCTGCTTGGCGCGCAGGGCCGCCGAGCGGTCGGGCGAGAACTGGTCGAAGAGCGGCAGCAGCCGCGTGATGACCATGTACCAGCCGGCGCGACCCGTCGAGGTGCGATCCTGGTCGGGCGTCGGCGTCGGGCGCAGCAGGAGCGTGGCGGCCGCGCGGAAGTAGGCCGCGCGCAACTGCGGCGAGACATCGACCGGCGGCGCGTACGCGTCGCGCCCCCACGAGTTCGCGTTCGAGCCGGCGTCGGGCGTGAAGGTCATGTAGAGCATCGGCGAGAAGAGGTAGGACGAGAGCAGCGACGCGGTGTTGGCGTCGGACGCGGGGTTCTGCGCCGCGCGCGCGACCGTCATCGCGTAACGCTCGTCGGCCGCCTGCGGGTTCTTCTCGCGCAGCCGCGTGAGGAATTCGAGCGCGGGAGGGTACACGCCGCCGAGCACGGGGTCTGCGAACTGAATCGCGCGCTCCACGTCGCCGTCCTGCAGGAGCTGGATGGCGAGGCGCAGGCGTTTGGCGACCGCGGGCGGCGTTTCCATCGGGTCGGGGCGCGGCTGCTCGGGCTGCCCGGGGCGACTCGCGGGCGCGGCGTCGGACGGGCGCTCGTTGGAGGTGGCGGCCGACTCAAGCTCGCGCTTGCGCGCCTCGTCGAGCTTCGTCAGGAACTCTTCGCCGAGCGCGCGGTCGCGCTTCGCGGCGAGGCGGAGGACTTCCGTGCGCAGGCTCCCGGGGAGCTGGATGGAGAAGGAGCCGCGCTCGCGCTGCTGGCGCCTCCGCTCCTCTCCGACGCGTCGGTCGGCCTCGGCGTCGGCCGCCTCGGCCTCGTCCCACGCGCGGCGGAAGAGCACGATTGACTTCTCGCGCTCGGTCTCCCACAGCGCGTCGGCCGAGCGCGCCTGCACGCGCGCGCGCAGCGCCGGGTCGCGGAAGGCGCGCGCCTCGTCGGCGAGCGTCGAGACGAGCGAGATGGCGGTCGTGCGCCTCAGCTCGGCCATCGGGTCGGCGGGTTCCGCGGCGGGCTTCTTCGCCGCAGCCTTCGCGGGCTTGGGCTTGGCCTGCGGCTCCTGCGCGCCGACGCGCGCGGGCGAGACGACCGAACACAGGGCGAGCGCCAGCAACGAGATTCTTTTCGACATCACTTTTTAATCACTTTCCTCCGGGGGCGGTTTACAAACGGGGCGAGAACGGGCGCGGGACGGGGCGTGAAGGGCGCTCGCTTAAAAAACGGTGCAGTCCGAACGCCGCGCGCCGAACCGGGGGAAGCCCTTCCCCGAGTTCGGCGCGCGGCGGCTCGGACTGCGGCGCTCGCGCTTCGGACCGTCCCTGTGGTTTCAGTTGCCGGGCGCCGATAGTTCCACAATCAGTTGGCGGCCACCGCGCTCTCCGTCTGCTTGACGAGGACGGAGCGCGCGACGGCGAGCGTCGCCACCGAGCGCGGGCCCTCGGCCTTGAGCGTGCGCGCGAGCGCGGCGGCGCGGTCGAAGTCCTCGCGGGCGAGCGCCGCGAAGACGTTCGTCAGGTCGAACGAGGCGACGTTGTTGTTCTGCGTCATCGCGCCGCCGCCCTTGAACTCGACGCGGACGGTGATGGTGCCGTCCTCGCCGGTGAAGTCCTTGAGCGCGTTGGCGGCCTTGACGACCTCGTGCATCGTCTCCCACGCGCGCGGCCGGTCGAGCGCGGCCAACTGCGTGGCGACGGCGAGGAGCGCGCGCACGCGCTCGGGCGTCCCGTCCTCGACGCGACGCGCCTCGGCCGCGGCCTCGTCGAGCGCCTCGGCGGCGCGGCCGGGCTGCTCCTTCGAGAGCAGGCGCGCGGCCTCGGTCAGCCCCCAGACGCGCTGCGTGCTCGTCAGCTCTTCGCCGCGCGCGTGGCGCAGCGCGTCGTCCGGCTTCTTCCCGCGCACGGCCTCCTGCACGAGCCGGAAGGCGATGAAGGAGAAGAGCTGCTTGCGCGTGTCGGGGTCTTCGATCTTGTTCGCC
Organism: Pyrinomonadaceae bacterium; assembly: GCA_036794905.1. Lineage (GTDB taxonomy): Bacteria > Acidobacteriota > Blastocatellia > Pyrinomonadales > Pyrinomonadaceae > QHXN01. Next base: position 4,374 of record DAIRFV010000308.1, read on the forward strand.
AGCTCGCGCGCGCGCGCCGGGTCGGAGTCGAACGCGGCCATCGCGGCGCGGAAGTAGACGGAGTCGCGCTCGCCGGTGCTCTTCGCGCCGTCGAGCCGGTCGAGCGCGTCCTGCACGCGGTCGCGGCTCGGGTCTTCGGGCACGACGCCGCGCGTGAGCAGTTCGTTGTCGGGGCGGCGCGTGCGCTCGGGCGTGTCCTGCGCGAGCAGCGCCTGGCGCGCGCGCAGGGCCGCGGCGCGGTCGGGCGCGTAGCGGTCGAAGAGCGGGAGCATGCGCGTGGCGACGACGTAGGCGCCCGCGCGCCCGGAGCTGGTGCGATCCTCTTCGACGGGCGGCACGGGCCGCAAAAGTATCTGCGAGGCCGTCGCGATGAACGCTTCGCGCAGGCGCGGGTCGAGGTCTTCGAACGGCGTGCTGGGGCCGTACTGCCGCGTGTGACTCTGGCCGTCGGGGCGGACGGTGACGTAGAGCAGCGGCGTGAAGACGTAGGACGAGAGCAGCGAGACGGTGTTGGCGTCGGCGAGCGGGTCGCCCGCCGCGCGCGTGACGAGCGCCAGATAGCGCTGGTCGGCCGCCCCCACATTCTTCTTGTGCAGCGTGTTGAGGAAGTGCATCCCGAAGGTGTTGACCGGGTAGAGCGCCGGGTCGGCGAACTGCAACGCGCGCTCGGCGTCTCCGTCTTCGAGGAGCTGCTGGGCCAGGTTGAGCCGCTGCATCATCGGCCCCGGCGGGTTGTCGGGGTTGATGCGCTGCTCGTTGGTCTGGGCGGCGGCCGGCGGCGCGGCGGTCGCGCCCCCTTCATCCTTGCGCGACTCGTCCAGCTTCGCGAGGAACTCTTCGCCCAGCTCGCGGTCGCGGCGCGAGGCGAGGACGACGACCTCACGGCGCATGTTGAGCAGGCCGCGCGCGCCGGCCGCGCCCTGCGCGATGGCGCGGCGGCGCAGCTCGGCGTCGGAGAGGTGCGCGGTGTCGCGGTCGGCCGCCTCGGCCGCCTCCCACGCGCGGCGGAAGAGCTGCCGCGCCTTCTCCTTGTCCGAGTCCCAGAGGGCGTCGGCCGCGCGCGCCTGTACGCGCGCGCGCAGCGCCGGCTCCGAGAAGGTGCGCGCCTCGTCGGCGAGCGTCGAAACGAGCGAGACGGCGGAGGCGCGGCGCACCTCGGCCATCGGGTCGGCCGGCTCGCTTTTGGGCTTCCTGGCGGCGGGCTTCTTCTGCGCGGCACCGGCGGCCGGGGCCGGCGCCTGTGCGTGGACTGCGGCCGGGGCCAGCGCCGAGACGCAGAGCGCGAAGGCCAGAAGGCGTGCTTGTCTGTCCATGTTTTCGCCCTCGGTCCGGGAACGTGAGCGCTCGCGGAAGCAGGTCACGCCGGATGTGTAGCAGTTCTGGGACGCGCGCAGGCCCCCGGATAGACGGAGACCTGCGCTCGGGCTGAGTTGGAAGGGTAAACGCCCCCGCCGCGGGGCGAGTTCCAAAAAAAGCCGTGAGCCGTAAACCGTGAACCGTGACAAGAAGGAACACGCTTCCTCCTGTCACGGTTCACGGCTTACGGCTTACGGCTTAGACTGCGACGACTTCGATGTCGGGGTCTATCTCCTGGCGGATGAGGCCCTCGATGCCCATGAGCGTGCCCGAGAGCGAGCTGGGGCAACTGCCGCAGGCGCCCTGGTAGCGGATGGTGAGCGTCTTCTCCTCAAGCGAGAGCACTTCGAGCCAGCCGCCGTCGGAGGCGAGGTAGGGGCGCACCTTCTCGTCCAGAATCTCGTTGATGCGTGCGAGGCGCGGGTCGTCGCTCATCAGCGCGCCCAGGGGGCCGCCGACGCCTTGCGCGGGCGGAGGCGCGGCCGCGCCGCCGTTGGACGCGACCGGCTCGGCGGCGCGGATGGGCACGGCGAGGCGCGGCAGGAGGTCGTCCCAGTCCGCCTCCTCCGACTTCTCGACCGTGACCATCTTGTCCATGTAGAAGACCGACGACACGTCGCCCACGTCGAAGAGCGGGCCGGCCAGGGGGTCTCCGGCGGCCTCCTCCGCGCTGTGGAACGAGCGGGTCACGCCGGCCGTCACCGGCTCCTTCAGAATGAACTTGACGGCGTTCGGGTTCGGCGTCTCTTCGATGTTATCTATCTTCGGCATACTTCAACTCTCCGTAATGATAAAAACTCCACACTTATCAGGACGCGGCGAATCGCGTTTGAACGTTTTGACTGATTTTCCTCTACGCACATTATAACCCGATTCGGCGCGGGGCGCAGTCTGCGCCAGCCGCCCGGGCTAAATGGCGTGACGGTTCGAGTTCCGGTGGCGAGGGCGATAGTACCAAAGGGGACACACCGGGGGGCAAAATTTAATTTGTCAAAAAAGAAAAGTAGGCGTATAGTTCTGGCTCTCGCTTGTCCCCCCTTCGCAGGTGAGACAAGTTGAGACGAGAGGCAGACGGTAGCGAGGGCCGGCTGCCTCTCGGTATTTTTAGCTGTTAGCTGTTAGCTGTTGGCTGTTAGCCTGAGGCTTCCGGCTGACAGCTTTTCATTTACCCGCAGGCTTTTGTTAAGCTAACGGCTAACAGCT
>DAIRFV010000058.1:0-25412 GCA_036794905.1 Pyrinomonadaceae bacterium
CTCGTGCGTGACGAGGACGAGCGTGATGCCGCGCTCGCGGTTGAGGCGCTGGAAGATGTCCATCACCTCGACCGAGGTGCGCGAGTCGAGCGCGCCCGTGGGCTCGTCGGCGAGGATGAGCTTCGGGTCGTTGACGAGCGCGCGCGCGATCGCCACGCGCTGCTGCTGGCCGCCCGAGAGCTGGTTCGGGTGGTTCTGCTCGCGCCCGGCGAGTCCCACCGAGTGCAGCGCCGCCAGAGCGCGGCGGTGGCGCTCGGCCGGCTCGACGCCCGAGTAGAGCATCGGCAGCTCGACGTTCTCGAGGGCCGACGTGCGCGAGAGCAGGTTGAAGCCCTGGAAGACGAAGCCGAGCTTGCGCAGGCGGATGTCGGCGCGCTCGTCCTTCGAGAGCTTGGACACGTCCTCGCCGTCGAGCGCGTAGCCGCCGCGCGTGGGGCTGTCGAGGCAGCCGATGATGTTCATCGTCGTGGACTTGCCCGAGCCCGACGTGCCCATGATGGCGACGAACTCGCCCTCCTTGATGTTGAGCGTGACGCCGCGCAGCGCGTGCACCTCCACGTCGCCCATCGAGTAGGTCTTGTGGATGCCTTCGAGCCGGATGACCTCGGGCGCCGCCGCCCCGCGCTCGGGCGCGACGGCGACCAGCGGATTCTGTTGACGATTGACTTCGACTGTCGCTTGCATGTCTTAACCTCACCCCTTGTCTGTTAGCGAGTTCTGCCGCCGCCGCCCGTGCGCCCGCCGCCGGCCCCGCCCATGCGCGGGGCGCCGCCGAAGCCGGGGGCCGACTGGTTCTGCGTACCCGCTGACGACGAGGCCGTGACGTTCTGGCCGGTGATGATGACATCGCCCTCGCGCAGTTCGCCCTCGACCACCTCGGTCGCGGTGCCGTCACTCAAGCCCACCTTGACCCGGCGCGGCTCGGGCTTGCCGTCCGCGCCCATGACCCACACGCGGCGGGTCTGTCCGGGCAGCACCGGCTCAGACGCGCGCGCGAACTGAGCCCGCGCGCCGCCCGGCTGCTGCTGTTGCTGCGCGTTCGAGCCGTCCGGCTGCTGCTGCGCCGCGGCGTCGCCGCCGCCGCCGTTCGCGCTGCCGGCGCCCTGCCGCGCGGCGTTGCGGCGCGGGCGGTTCGAGCTGGCGCCCGCCCTCGACTGCGCGGCGTCGGTCGTCTGCGGCGTGAAGCGGAGCGCCGAGTTCGGCACCTTGATTACGTCGCGGCGCTCGTCGATGGTGACGGTCAGGTTGGCCGTCATGCCGGGCTTGAGCTTCTGCTCGGGGTTGCTGACGTCGATGACGACGTTGTAGGTGACGACGTTCTGCACGTTCTGCGGGTTGAGCCGCATCTGCTGAATCGTCCCCTTGAACTCCTCGCTCGGAAAAGCGTCCACCGTAAACGCCACCGACTTCGCCTGCTCGACGAGGCCGATGTCGGCCTGGTCGATGTTGGCGATGACCTGCATCTGCGTCAGGTCCTGCGCGATGGTGAAGAGCGTGGGCGCCGACAGGCTCGCGGCCACGGTCTGCCCGACGTTCACGTCGCGCGAGACGACGACGCCGTCGATCGGCGAAGTGATCGTCGTGTGTTGCAGGTTGATCTCCGAGAGCTGGAGCGCGGCGCGCGCCTGCGCGACCTGCGCGGCGGCGTTCTGCACCTGCGCCTGTGCGCTCACGACCTGACCCTGCGACTGCTGCGCGGCGGCCTGCGCCTGCTCGATCTGCGCGGCGGCCGACGCCTGCCCCGAGCTGGAGGCCGACTGCGCGCTCAACTGCGCCATCCGCAACTGCGCGAGCGCCTGGTTGTAGCGCGCCTCGGCGGTCTTGTAAGAGGTCTGCGCCGTCAGGAACTCGCGCTGCGAGATGACGCCACTCTGCAGGAGCGACTGCTCCTGATTGAGGACGCTTCGGGCGTCGTCCATCTGCGCCTTGAGCACGGCGACGTTGGCCTCGGCGGCCGAGACGTTGGCCTGCTGGTTCTGCGTCGTCGAGCCGGCGGCCAGCGCCTTGGCGCGCGCGTCGGTGATGCCGGCGCGCGACTGCGCGACGCCGGCCTGCGACTGCCCGACGCCGCTGCGCGCCTGCTGCAACTGGGCCTGCGCCTGCGCGAGGTTGGCGCGCGCCTGCTGCACCTGGGCCTGCGCGACCGACGGGTCGAGTTGCGCGAGCAACTGACCCTTCTTCACCGTCGAGTTGAAGTCGGCGTAGAGCGCGGAGAGGGTGCCCGAAGCCTGGCTGCCGACCTGCACGGTCGTCACGGCCTGGAGCGTGCCCGTCGCGGTCACGGTGTTGCGCAAGTTACCGCGCTCGACCTTCACCGTCATGTACTCGGCGGCGTTCGCGCGGTCGCCCCAGTACCAGAAACCGCCCGCCGCGACGAGCGCGACCAGAAGCGCCACGACCGCCAAGCGTCTCTTCGTGTTAAGAAATGATTTCACTCGCTGCATCTTCTTTTCCCCTGCGGGCGCCTCGCACGCGCGCCTTCAATAACGTCAAACATAAGGGCGGCGAAATCCCACCCAATAAGCTAGACACCGGCCCCCGCCGTCCGGTTACAGGGGCGGGTGCGGTCATTCCGACCGTGCCTGTATACAGGCAAAACCGCCCGCGGTAGCGGGTGGGTATGTCTTACATAAAGAGGCTGCAGCGCGATACGCCGACCCACCCGCTACCGCGGGCGGTTCTGACCGCTGTGGCGGGTGTAACGGAAAGGGCGGGGCCGGTGTCTAGCATGACAGGAGGCCGAAACATTGCTTCGGCCGGCCGGGATTTAAGGAAGAGAAAGAGGGGGAGTTATGAAGAAAATTTTCGGACTGATTATGACCTTCGTGCTGCTCGCGGGCGCGGCACTGCCGGCGGCGGCGCAGACCACGCGGCGCGGCGCATACGCCTCGCGCGCGGCGCAGCAGAGGGCTTACGAGCGGCAGCGGGCTTACGAGCAGCGGCAGGGTGAATACTACGACGACGAACGCTACGACGACCGCTCGGTCTTCGAGAAGCACCGCGACAAGATTACGGTCGCGGGCGGGACGGTGGCGGGCGCGGCGGTCGGCGCGGCGGCCGGCGGCAAGAAGGGCGCCATCATCGGCGCGCTCATCGGCGCGGGCGCCTCGGCGCTCTACACCTACAAGGTGCGCGACAAGTCGGACGACAACTGGCGTCGTTAATAAATGACGCGCGCCGCGCCCGGCGTGTAACGCACGGGCGCGGCGCGGTGTCTAGGTTAGAAGAGAGGCTCTCCCTCTTGGCAAAAAACAAGGTAGACTAGGAGCATAAAAGGAATCATGAAGAAACTCGGAAGGATACAGACGTTGGCCGTCGCCGGTTTGTCGGCGCTGGCCCTGGCGACCCCCGTCGCGCTGGCGCAGACCGCGGGCGGCGAGCAGGGGCAGGAGCGCGGCGGACGCGCCGAGCGGCGCGGCAAGGGCGGTCATCACCGCGGCCACCGCGGCGGTAAGCGCGGCGGCGGCCACTTCGGCGGGCGCGGCGGCCACTTCGGCGGCCTGCGCGGCGTCGAGCTGACCGACGCGCAGAAGGCGAGCCTCAAGCAGCTCCGCGAAGGCTTCGGCGAGCGCACGAAGTCGCTGCGCGAGCAGCTCCGCGCCAAGCGGCAGGAGCTGCGTCAGGCCGAGTCGGCCGGGACGTTCAACGAGGCCCTCGCGGCTCAGAAGTTGACCGAGGCCGCGGGGCTCCAGGCCAAGCTGATGGCCGAAGAGTTCAAGCTCCGCCAGGACTCGCTGGCTCTGCTCACGGCCGAGCAGCGGACGCAGTTGGAGCAGCGCCGCCAGCAGCGCGAGCAGCGCCGCGCCGAGCGCCAGGCCGAGCGTCAGTCGCGCCGCCAGACGCAGCAGCAACAGCAGGCGCCTTTGCAGTAACCTTTAACCGGGACTAAGGCGGGCTCGCCCCGACCGGCGAGCCCGCCTTCGCCCGCCAGATTGACAGGGACGGACAGCGACACTGCCCGATGAGCTGGAACATGCGCCCGACGAGGAGCTGGCGCGCCTCGCGCGCGCGGGCGACGAGTCCGCCTTCGGCGAGATCGTGCGCCGGCACAGCCCGCGGGTCTTCCGGACGGCCTCGCGCTTCTTCCGCCGCCGCGAGCAGGTCGAAGAGGCCGCGCAGGAAGTCTTTTTGAAGGCGTTCACGCAGCTCGACACCTACGAGGGGCGCGGCTCCTTCGAGGGCTGGCTGACGCGGATCACGACCAACACCTGCCTCAACCTCCTGCGCAGCGCGCGGCGCAGGCCCGAGCTTTCGGCCTCCGACCTCTCGGAAGACGAGGGCGAGTGGTTAGAGAACATTCAGGCCGGCGAGTCCGGCGAGCGCGAGCAGCCGTTCGAGCGCGCCGTCGTCGCGGCCGACCTCGCGGACAAGGTTCTGGGCACGATGACGGAGGACGAACGCGTCGTCCTCATGATGATGGACGGCGAGGAGGCTTCGGTGAAGGAGGTCTCGGAGGCGACGGGCTGGACGGAGTCGAACGTGAAGGTCAAGGCGATGCGCGCGCGCCGGAGGATGCGCGAGGCGGTCGAGAGGCTGCTGGGAGTTTGAGATTTCAAACCCGAAATTTCTGTAGTGCGGGAAAGCGCAGGTGAGCGATGAGGGACGAACACATCAAGAGGCTTTTGGACGAAGCGCCGCTCTCCAGCCTCGGCAGGGCCGAGCTGGCGGCCGTCCGCGCGCACGCCGAGAGTTGCGAGGAGTGCCGGCACGCCGTCGCCGCCGCCCAACTCTCCTCGCTGCTGTTGAAGGCGCGCACGCGGGAAGTCTTCGAGCCCTCGCCCTTCTTCCAGACGCGCGTGCTGGCGGCGGTGCGCGAGCGGCGCGGGGCGGAAGAGGGCTGGACGTTCGCGCGCCTGTGGAGGTCTGCGGGGCTGCTCGTCTCGTCGATGGCGGCGACGACGGCCGCGCTCGCCGTCTTCACCTTCGTCGCCCCGGCGGAGCAGACGACGGCGCAGGAGCTGGCCGCGGGGACTTACTCGGCGGAGTCCGTGATCCTCGGCGAGGCGTCGGAGGAGATGACGTACGACCAGGTGCTCACGTCCCTCTACGGGTCTGAGGAGGAGACGGCGAGGTGACTATGGACAGGGTGAGAAAGAACAGTTGGCTCGTGCGCGCGGCGGCGCTCGCCATCTTCCTGCTCGGGTTCGCGGCGGGCGCGCTCGCGCCGTCGGCCTACCGCGCGTGGGTGCGCGACGGCGGCGGCGGGCGGCAGCAGGGCGGCCGCCTCGCAAAGATGAGCGAAGAACTCAAACTGACCCCGGAGCAGCAGGCGCGCATGCAGCAGATATTCGGCGAGACGCGCACGCGCCTCGAAGCGCTGCGCAGGGAGTCGGAGCCGCGCTTCGCCGAGATACGCCGCGACGCCGACGAGCGCATCCGCCAGGTCTTGACGCCCGAGCAGTGGGAGCAGTTTCAACGCTCGCGCGACGAGCGACGCGGCCGCGGACGACGCGGCGGCGGCGGCCGGGGCGGCGGCGACGACGCCCCGCGCCCACAGTCCGAACGTTAAGAGCCCGTCTTCAAAATCTCCGTAGGGGATAAACATAACGGCCGTGGGCGGCGCTCACTTTCATGAGCGCCGCCCACGGCCGTTGTCCTGTTCCCCTCGGCCGACGTTATGCCTTGCCGGCGACGAACTTGAGCGCCACGCCGTTCATGCAGTAGCGCAGTCCCGTCGGCTCGGGGCCGTCGTCGAAGACGTGGCCGAGGTGCGCGTCGCAGCGGGCGCAGAGGACTTCGGTGCGCACCTCGGGCAGGCTCCGGTCTTCCGCCTCGCGCACGTGCCGCTTGGCGATGGGCTGCCAGAAGCTCGGCCAGCCCGTGTTCGAGTTGTACTTCGCCTTCGAGCTGAAGACCGGCAGGTCGCAGCAGACGCAGAGGTACTGGCCGCGCGCGTACTGCTTGTCGAGCGGGCTCGACCCCGGCGCTTCGGTGCCCGCGCGCCGCGTCACCGCGTACTGCTCGGGCGTCAGCCTCTGCCGCCACTCCTCGTCCGACCTGACGACCCGGCCGACCCCGCCGGCCTTCGCCCGCCGCCCCTTCTCGTCCGCCGCGAGCGCCGGCACGCCCAGCGCGGCAAAGGCCCCGCAGGCCAGCGCCGACGTGAGAAAGCTTCGCCTGTTCATGGGAGAACACCTCAGTAGACGGTAGTCAGTAGCCAGTAGTCAGTAGCCAGAGGAAACCGTTGCCGCCCGAACCCTGCGGCTCTCATCCTCAACGTCGGCAGCGCGGAGCGCTACTGACTACTGACTACTGACTACTGTCTACTATCTTAGTTGGGCATGACGACGGTGTCGATGACGTGGATGACGCCGTTGGACTGGTACACGTCGGCGATGGTGACGTTCGACGTGCCGCCCTTCTCGTCGGTGAGCGTGATGCCGTTCGCGCCGTTCATGCGCGCCTTGAGCGTGCCGCCGCTCACGGTCTTGAGCGAAGCCTCGCCGCCGCCCTTCTTGATGGCGTCCATCAGCTTCTTGCCGTCGTACTTGCCGGCGACGACGTGGTAGGTCAGGATTTTCGTCAGCGTGCCCTTGTTCTCGGGCTTGACCAGCGTCTCGACCGTGCCCGCGGGCAGCTTCTCGAAGGCGGCGTTGGTGGGCGCAAAGACCGTGAACGGGCCCTTGCCCTGGAGCGTCTCGACGAGCCCCGCGGCCTTCACCGCCGCGACGAGCGTCGTGTGGTCGGCCGAGTTCACCGCGTTCTCGACGATGTTCTTCGTCCGGTACATCGGCGCGCCGCCGACCGTCGGGTTGTTGTTGCTGGTGCCGCCGCCCATCATCTGCGCCGAGGCGCTGAGCGCCAGCGGCATCGAGACCGCGGCCACCAACAGCAGTGCGAACATAGTTCTCTTCATCTTCTTTCCCCCGTAAGTTTTGTTTCGTAACGTGCCCGATATACGGGGCGCGACCGGCGGGCGGTTTTAGGCGGCGGGAAAAAAAATTACTTCGCGCGCGGGGTGCGAACCATCTGGTCGAAGAGGCGTTCGAGCACCGCATCGCCGTCCTCGCAGAAGCCCGTGTGGACGGGCGAGGTCTGGATGATGGTGCTGCGCGGGGCGACGAGCCAGTGGAAGCGCGCGCGCTGCGGGAGCCGCCCGATGGGGCCTCCTCCGGCGCCGCCCTCGCAGATGAGCGGGATGGCCGCGAGGTGGCGCTCGATGGTCTCGCGGTCGAAGCCGGGGTCGAGGGCGGCCAGGCGCTCGGCGTCGAGCTCGACGCGCGCCTTGAGGTAGTTCTTCCCCGGGCACGAGACGATGACGCCCGCGTTGACGAACTCGCCGCGCTCGACGCGCGGGACGACGCGGATGACGGCGTAGTCAAACGGACACAGCTCGGGCATCAACCGCCTCCCTGACGAAGTCGCGCGGCGTTTGCAGGCGCGTGAGCAGATATTCGGCGTAGGCGGCGCGGTGCGCCCCCGGGTCTGAGAAGCGCGCCTCCGGCGTGAGCCACTCGTCGGGGACGAGCGCCAGCAGCTCCTTTATCAACCCGGGCGTCACGAGCGCCGACAGGCGCGCGTCCGCCTCTCCCAGCTCCGAAGCGTAAGCGAGGAGGACGTGGTCTTTGACCTGCTTGAACGCGGCGCGGCTGCGTTCGAGGTGGTTGTCCCAGGCGTGGTGGAAGTAGAGCGCCGCGCCGTGGTCGATGAGCCAGAGCCGGCGGTGCCACATGAGCATGTTGGTGTTGCGCGCCGTGCGGTCCACGTTCGTCGTGTAGGCGTCGAACCAGACGATGGCGGAGGCGAGCGCGGGCTCGACTGCCTCGGCCGCGGGGTCGAAGGTGATCGAGCCCGGCAGGTAGTCGAGCGCGAGGTTCAACCCCGCGCTCGCGCGGATCAAGTCCTGTATCTCGGGGTCGGGCTCGGTGCGCGCGAGCGTCGCATCCACCTCGACGAAGACGATCTCGGGCACGGGCAACTCAAGCGCGCGCGCCAGCTCCCCGGCCAGCAGTTCCGCGACGAGCGCCTTCGTCCCCTGACCCGCGCCGCGGAACTTCAGGACGTAGAGCCCGTCGTCGTCGGCCTCGACGATGGCCGGCAAACTGCCGCCCTCGCGCAGCGGCGTCACGTAACGCGTCGCCCTCACAGTCCTCGGTGCCATTAGTTCAAGAATAAAGCGTGAACCGTCAACCGTAAACCGTGACAGGAGTGTGAGCCGTGAACCGTGAACCGTGACGAGAGGAAGAACCCGTCTTCTCTCGTCACGGTTCACGGTTCACGGCTGTAAGCCTTCGAGCAGGCGCGCGATTGTCTCGGGGTCGGCCTCGGGCGTGGCGCCCGTGTGGGTGGCGAGCCAGGAGCCGACGCGGTTGGCGACCTCGTTCGAGAGCGAGAGCGGGGCGCCGCGGCGCAGGCAGTGTGCGAGCGCGGCGGCGAAGGCGTCGCCGCAGCCGATGGTGTCGGCCACGCGCTCGGCGCGGAAGCCAGGGTGCTCGTCCGCCTCCTCGCGCGAGACGAGCAGGCTCCCCGAGGCGCCGCGCGTGACGGCCACCAGGCGGAGGTCGAACAGCTTGAGCAGCTCGCGCGCCGTCTCGCGCTCGCCCGACGCGCGCAGGCGGAGCATCGAGGCGGCCGACGAGAGTTCTTCGGCGTTGAGCTTGACGACGTTCGAGAGGCGGAGCGAGCGCGCGAGCATCTCGGGCGTGAAGAAGGCGTGGCGCAGGTTCACGTCGAAGAGGCGGAGCGCGTCGGCGCCGGTCGCTTCGAGAAAGCGTTCGATGGTCTCTCGCGCCTCGGGGCGGCGCTGGCCGAGCGTGCCGAAGCAGACGACGCGGGCGCGCGCGGCCAACTCTTCCCACTCCGGCGTCCACTCCAGATAGTCCCACGCCGAGTTCTCGTTGACGTTGAAGTCGGGCTCGCCGCCCGCGCCGATGCGGACGCCGACGGTGCCCGTCGGGTGCGCGTCGTCTTGTTGCAGGTAGCGCGTCGAGAGCCCCGCGCGTTCCAGCCTCGCGTGGGCCTCGCGCCCGAGCGCGTCGCGGCCGACGCGGCTGGCGACGGCGGCCGCGTCGCCGAGGAGCCGCGAGACGTACGCGAAGTTCGACGGCGCGCCGCCGAGCCGGCGCCCCTCGGGGAACAAGTCCCAGATCAGCTCGCCGAGCCCGACGACCAGCGGCGCCGGAGTGTGCGGGGTGGATTCTTCGGCCATGACAGATTAACCACAGAGACACAGAGGCACAGCTTCAAGAATTTGAAATTACAAATCTCGAATTTGAAATTGTAGGAGCTGTGCCTCTGTGTCTCTGTGGTTAAGTTTCCTTCCGCTTTAAATTCTCTCATCTCCGTCTCCGCCGGACTCGGCGACGAAGCGGTAGCCGACGCCGCGGACGGTGAGGAGGTGGCGCGGGCGCGAGGGCTCGTCCTCGATGTACTTGCGCAGGCGCACGATGAAGTTGTCTATCGCGCGCGTGTCCGTGTCGTCGCGCAGGCCCCAGACCTCTTCGAGCAGCGACTTGCGCGAGACGACCCGGCCCGCGTGGCGGACGAGGTGGCGCAACAGTTCAGCCTCCATCAGCGTCAGGCGCAGCGTGCGCCCGCGCGTGCGCAGCTCCAGCGCGCCGAAGTCTATCGTCTTCCCGTCGAAGGCGAACGTGTCGGCCGCGGGTTTGGGCGTCGGGGCCGCCGCCGCCTCCACCTTCGCCGTCGCGCGGTCGAGGTTGAGCCATTCGCGGCGGCGGAGCAGCGCCTTGATGCGCGCGATGAGCACGGTCAGCTCGAAGGGCTTCGGCAGGTAGTCGTCGGCGCCCGACTCGAAGCCGCGCAGCACGTCCTCGGGGCGCCCGCGCGCGGTGAGCATCAGCACGGGGACGAACGACCCCGCGCGGCGCAGCTCCGCGGCGACGTGGAAGCCGTCCACGCCGGGCATCATCACGTCGAGCACGACCACGTCGAAACTCGCGCGCTCTTCGAGCAGGAGCCTGAGCGCCGTCTCGCCGTCGGCGGCCGTCCCGACCTCGTAGCCTTCGGCTTCGAGGTTGAAGCGGAGGCCGTCGGCGAGGTGCTTCTCGTCTTCGACGATTAAGACCGTGCTCAACTTATTCAAGCCCTCGGGAGTTGGATGGTGAAGGTGCTGCCGCGGCCCAGGCCGTCGCTCTCGGCGAAGACGCGCCCGCCGTGGCGCTTGACGATGGAGTGCACGATGAAGAGCCCGAGCCCCGTCCCCTTGAAGCGCGCCATGAAGTGGCCGGGCACGCGGTAGAAGCGTTTGAAGATGCGCCGGAGCTGGTTGCGGTGGATGCCGATGCCGCGGTCGCGCACGCGCACGGCCAGCATCCGCGCGTCGAGTGGCGCGACCTCGACCTCGACGTGCACGTCCTTGTCCGAATACTTCACGGCGTTGTCGAGCAGGTTCGAGACCGCCGCGCGCAGCTCATCGCGGTCGCCCGAGACGGCGGCGCCCGCGGCCTCGGGCGACTCGGCGTAGCGGATGGCGTCGGCGTCGAGGCCGTGGCGCAGGCGCGCCAGTTCGAGGCACTCGCGCACGAGCTGGCCGAGGTCTACGTGCGCGAGGTTGAGCGAGCGCTTCTTCTGCGCGGTGCGGCCGGCGTGCAGGACCTGCTCGACCGTGTGGAGGAGCCGGTCGCCGTCGGCGAGCATGATGTCGTAGAACTCCTGGCGGCGCTCCTCGGACACGTCGCGCGACTTGAGGGTTTCGAGGTAGAGGCGCATCGAGGCGAGCGGCGTCTTCAGCTCGTGCGTGACGGCGTTGATGAAGGCGTCGTGCTGCTCGTTGCGGCGTATCTCGCGGACGAGGAAGGTGGTGTTGAGGACGAGCCCCGTGATGATGAGCCCGAAGAAGACGATGCCGAGGACGAGGAGCGCCACCTCGCGCCAGTTGAGCAGAATCCACCCGACGTTCAGGGCCAGCGCGAGGACGACGAGGCAGATGCCGAACGTCAGGAAGAAGACGACAGACTTGCGGCGGCCGCCGATGCGCATGAGGCCATTTTAAAGTAGCAGGGGAGCGAAACAACAGGGGTGGAGGGGGTAGGAGGGGTGTGGGGTGTTGGGTGTTGGGTGCCGGGGAAGAACAGTCTTTCACCCGGCACCTAACACCCCACACCCCACACCCCTCCTCACTAAGCCGCGCGCTTGAGGGGCTCGGCCTCGCGGCGTTGCGTGGCCGACGACTGTTTGATGAGCTTGATGTCTTTGGCGAGCCCGAGCGCCTGGAGGGTGCGGATGCCCCACCAGTTCACGTCCACCTCGTACCACGTCAGCCCGTGGCGCGCGGCCGTCGGGTGCGCGTGGTGGTTGTTGTGCCAGCCCTCGCCGAAGGTCAGGAGCGCCACCCACCAGAGGTTCGTCGAGTCGTCCGCCGTCTCGAAACGCCGCGAGCCCCACAAGTGCGTCGCCGAGTTGACCAGCCACGTCGCGTGCAGCCCCACGGTCACGCGCAGGAAGACCGCCCACAGCAGCATCGTCCAGCCGCCCAGCGCGAAGAGCGTCACGCCCAGCACGACCTGCGGCAGCCAGAAGTAGTTGTTGAGGAAGACGTGGAAGCGATCCTTCATCATGTCGGGCGCGTAGCGCCACATCACTTCGTCGCCGTGCTGCTGCGCGGTGCCCGTCAGGATCCAGCCCATGTGCGCCCACCACGTCCCGTCGCGCGGCGTGTGCGGGTCGCCGGGCGCGTCGGTGTGCGCGTGGTGGATGCGGTGCGTGACGACCCAGTCGATGGCGCCGCCTTCGAGCGTCAGCGTCCCGCACACGGTCAGGATGTACTCGACCCACTTCGGCGTCTTGTACCCGCGGTGCGTCAGCAGGCGGTGGAAGCCCATGCCGATGCCGAGGCTCCCCGAGACCCACCACAGCGCGACGGAGACGAACAGGGCCGTCCAACTGAAGGTGAAGAGCGCGGCCAACGCGCCCAGGTGGAAGATGACCATCGCCACCGAAGTGGCCCAGTTGATGCCCGTCCGCCTCTGTACGACCGCCGTGTTTTCGCTCATGTAGACCTCTGTGCCCGGGGTGCCCCCTCGGAGTTGTGACTGCCTCGACTGTTGGCGCGGGGGATACCACGGAGCGTACCAGCTAAAGCCCAGACCGTTTGTAATAGTTGTGTAATTCCTCCGCCTGCCCGAACCCGCCAGACGGCGACAGCCGGAATTCCAGACACGGTTGCGGCCATCTCGAAGGATAGAGGTGCCGTGTGAGGGCAGGCGGATGAACGAAGAATCGTTCCGGAATCGTACCGCGGTCGGCCCGCCCACGTCGTGGCGAGACGGGAGGGTGACGCGAGCGCGCAACGTGAGTACCGCGATACGGACGCCCCCGGCCTCAAGGCCGAGCGTAACACCATCCTTTCGCGTCAGCGGGCCAACGACCTGTCCGCATCCGCGCGCATTTGATGACGCCTGGGAAAATTGTTGACAGCGAAGGCCGGCAGAGGGTAACTTTCGTGTCGTTCTCTACTCAATAGGCTGCCCCATCCTGGGCGACGAAATCTCTCATTGGCGAAAAGCCTCATTTCGTCGGCCGCACATTCCGAGTAATTAAAGCTGCCTCAGGCTTCAGCCTCGGACACAACACCGGAGAAATTCACAATGAACTTCAGCAAGAAATTGGAAGTTCTCGCAAACGTCGCGATCATCGTGGCGGCGGCGCTCCTGTGTACGGTGCTCGTCAGACAGCACTTACTAAACAAGCAGAAGGGCGCCGCACTCGCCGCCGCGAGTCGCCAGGTCAGTAAGGGCGACAAGCTATCCGTGCCAGGCGTGGACTGGGGCGTGAGCGACCGCACCTTACTCATGATCCTCTCCGCTAACTGTCGCTACTGCACGGAGAGCGCGCCCTTTTACAGGAGGCTCGCCGAGGTGAAGTATCGTCAGGGCGGCCTCAGGATGCTCGCCGTGCTGCCGCAAGAGACTCCGCAGGGGCGAGACTACTTGAAAGGGTTAGGCGTGTCTGTTGACGGGGTGCTGCAAGCGCCCGCGGCGTCGTCAGGTGCGAAGGGCACGCCGACGTTGCTGCTCGTCAATAAGGAAGGAGTGGTGCAGGGCGTCTGGGTCGGCAAGCTGCCGCCCGAAGTCGAGACGGAAGTTTTAAGTCAGCTTAATTCCTAAAGGAGGAGGGACGATGCACATGCCAAAGCTGCTGAGGAAGTTAATCATTTTAGTGTTCCTGGTCGCCGGGCTCGCCTACGCTACGGCGGACTACGGCGCAGAGAGCGCCGCCGCGCCCATGTGCGATCCGAGCGTTTACGAATTTTGCTGGGGGCAGGGGCGGAATGTGGGCGAGGACTGCCAATGCAATTACCAGAGTTGCTTGGGCATCCCGGACTCTACCTGTACCGAGGTCGGCGGTTCGCTCGACTACGCGACGTGTACGTGTCAGCCGGGCGATCTCCTGCCGTGGTGTCCCCCGAACAGGTACGAGCAGTGCTTCAACTCAGGACTCAGCTTGAATTCGCTTAGCTGCAACTGCTACACGAGTGACGTCCCGGGCGGGGGCACCGACATGCCCCTGTGCACTTACAACTCGTTCTCCTGGTGCCAAACGAGCAGCGGCGCGTGGGATGACTGGAACTGCAATTGCTTCTTCAAGGATACGAGTAACAATTGCACCGCCGGTGCTTCCGTAAGGCTCAGTTGTGAGAATAACGGCGGCACGTGGAACGTCTCCGAGTGCCGCTGCGATTATTGACACGGGCGTGGGAGGCGTGACAGGGGGGACTGGCGAACACAGAGCCCAAGGGGGGGCGGGCCCCGAAGAGACCCGCCCCCCCTCTCACGACTACTTATCGCCTCAGACTACCGCGCGCGGCGCGCCACCGTCTGGTTGTGCTGATTCCTCTCGCCCGGGATGAGCCCGGCCCTGACCATGCTCTTGACACGCAGGCCCTTCACGGTCTGGTTGTGCTGCATCTTCTCGCCCCCGGCCTTGACGTTGGATTTGACCTTCATCTTATTATTGCCTCCACGCTGAAATTATCGTTCCGGCGGGCGAGGGCGGATACTGTTCAGTTCGTGATGACTCGACATCCTTCACCTCCCCTTCGCCTCTAGACCGTGGTTAACGTTCTGCGGCGGCGGGGCCCTCGGCGCCCGCCGGCCGCACTCACTCACTCGGTGTTGGGGTTAATCTCCTTCCTGATTTCGACGCTCTCCGGCTTCTGCGCGCCGGGGACTTCGATCTCCGACGGCGCCTCGCCCCGCAGCTTCTCCTCGGGGCTCAGTTCTTCGAATTTAACTTCCTCGTAAATCGCAGACATCAGCGAAACCCCCCTTTCTCGTCCGTCATTAAAAACCCCCGCTGTGTAAAGAAGCGCCGGACTTTTGCAGCCCGGCGCTTCGCCTCACCCGAACACTCGCGGGAGTGTCACTATCAAAGTTCAGGGAGGATAGCCCCGCCTCCGCCCGCGTTGGTTGCGGACGTGTTGCGAGCTAATGAAGACTCTCCGACGCCGCGGCGCCCGCGGCAACGGACTTGTCGAATTAAGTCGAATTAATAGAACGGGGCGGTCGCCTACGACATCCTGGATAATATCCGCCCGCGGGAACGGAGCCTGAATGATTAACGCCACCGGCCGTTGCCGAAACCTTGCGGGCGTCGTAAACTCCGCAGTCAAGCGAGAAGCGCCGGTCGTGCCGACGGGCGTCCTGAAAATCTCAGCGCGCACAAATCCAATCCACTCAGAGGTCTCTCATGAAACAACGGCTCATGTTGTCCGCCGCGTTGACGGCTTTGATGGTTCTTCAGCTCGCGCCCCAGGCCGCGCCGGCGCAGCAGCCGCGCCGCCGCGCGACCGTCGCCCCCGGCGAGCCGCAGACGGCCGCGCGCTTCGACCGCGCGCGCTACCAGATCGCGCACAAGAAGTTCGTGCTCGACAACGGCCTGACGCTCCTCGTCCACGAGGATCACAGCGTCCCCGTCGTCGCCGTCAACCTCTGGTACCACGTCGGCTCGCGCAACGAGAAGCGGGGCAAGACCGGCTTCGCGCACCTCTTCGAGCACTTCTTCTTCAACGGCTCGGAGAACTACCCGCACGGCTTCCGCGAGGCGATGGACGACCTCGGCGCCAACAACCGCAACGGCACGACGAACGTCGACCGCACCAACTTCTTCGAGGACGTGCCGGTCTCGGCGCTCGAACGCACGCTCTACCTGGAGGCCGACCGGATGGGCTTCCTCGAAGGGCGCATCTCGAAGGAGATGCTGGAGCGCGAGCGCGGCGTGGTGCAGAACGAGAAGCGGCAGGGCGAGAACGCGCCCTACGGCCGCGTCTTCTCCGAGGTGACGGGGAAGATATATCCGGCCGCGCACCCCTACTCGTGGTCGGTCATCGGCACGATGGAAGACCTCAACGCCGCGTCGCTCGAAGACATCAAGGAGTGGTACAAGACCTACTACGGCCCCAACAACGCGGTCATCTCGCTGGCCGGCGACATCACTCCGGAGCGCGCGCTGGAGCTGGTGAAGAAGTACTTCGGCGGCATCCCGCCGGGGCCGCCGCTCACGCGCACGGAGCAGTGGACGCCGCAGCTCGAACGCAACGTCCGCGACGAGATGGAGGATCGCGTCCCGCAGGCGCGCATCTACCGCCTCTACCACGCGCCCGCCTGGAAGGAGGCGGAGCTTGAGCACCTCGCGCTCTTCGCCGAAGTGCTCTCGGGCTCGAAGAGCTCGCGGCTCGACCGGCGTCTGGTCTACGAGAAGGGCTTGGCGACGGCCGTCGGCGCCGGGGTCAACGGGCGCGAGCTGGGGAGCCTCGCCTCCGTCACCGTCACGGTCAGGCCGGGCGCCGACCCGGCCGAGGCCGAGCGCGAGATGGATGCCGTCATCGACGAGCTGATCGAGAAGGGGCCGACGGCCGAGGAGCTACAGCGCGCGCGCAGCCGCACGCTGGCCGGATTCCTGCGCGGCATCGAGCGCCTGGGCGGCTTCGGCGGGCGCTCCGACGTGCTGGCCGAGAGCATGACCTACGGCGGCACGCCCGAAGCCTACCTCGACAAGTTGGAAGTGATGGCGAAGGCCACGCCCGCGGACGTGCGCGCGGCCGGGCAACGTTGGCTGCGCGCGAACCACTACACGATGCTCGTCAAGCCGTTCCCGAAACTCGCGGCCGGGAAGACCGCGGTTGACCGCAAGATTCTCCCATCCATCGGCGGCGCGCCCGAGGTGAAGTTCCCCGAAGTCCAGCGCGCGACCCTGAAGAACGGCCTGAGCGTCATCCTGCTCGAACGCCACTCCGCCCCCATCGTCAACGTGACGGTGGCGGTGGATGCGGGCTTCGCCTCCGACACGGCCGAGCGCGCGGGCGCCGCCTCGCTCGCCCTAGACCTGATGGACGAGGGCACGAAGACGCGCGACGCCTTCCGCATCGTGGACGAACTCGACTCGCTCGGCGCGCAGCTCTTCACCTTCAGCCAGCTCGACCTCTCCTTCGTCAAGGTGCGGGCGACCGCTGAGAATCTGCGGCCGACGCTGGGCGTGCTCGCCGACGTGGTGCTCAACCCCTCTTTCCCCGAAGACCAGTTCCGCCTCCAGAAGGAGCGGCGCGTCGCGCAGATCGGGCAGGAGAAGGCGCAGGCCGCCGCCGCGGCGTTCCGCGTCCTGCCCGCCATCCTCTACGGCGCGGCGCACGCCTACGGCAAGCCCACCTCGGGCTCCGGCACCGAGAAGTCGGTCGAGGCCGTCACGCGCGAAGACCTCGCGCGCTGGCACGCGCAGTGGTTCAAGCCCGGCAGCGCCACCGTCATCGTCACCGGCGACACGACGCTGCAGAAGGTTCTGCCCGCGCTCGAAGAGGCTTTCGGCGCGTGGGCGCCGGGCAAGGCCCCGGCGAAGAACGTCGCGTCCGCCGCGCGCACGGCGGGCGGGCGCGTCTACCTGATCGACAAGCCCGACGCGCCGCAGTCAACCATCGTCGCCGCGCACCTCTCCGAACCCGGCGGGCAGGCCGAGGAGCACGCCGTCGAGACCGTGATGCGCAACTTCGGCGGGATGGCCACCTCGCGCCTGAACCGCAACCTGCGGCTCGACAAGCACTGGAGCTACGGCACGCAAGGGTTCATCGGCGACTCGCGCGGGCAGCGCCCCTTCATCGTCGTCGCGCCCGTGCAGACCGACAAGACGAAGGAGTCGATGGCCGAGGTGTTGAAGGAGATCAAGGGGCTGGCGGGCGAGCGCCCGGTGGCGGGCGAGGAGTTCGCGAGCATCATGCGCAACATGACGCTCCGGCTGCCCGCGCGCTTCGAGACGCTGGACGCGCTCGAAGGCGCGGCCGTGCGCATGGTCAACTACGGCCTGCCGGCCGACTACTGGGCGCGCTACGCGACGGACGTGCGCACCCTGACCGACGCGCAGCTCAACGACGCCGCGAAGAAGTTCGTCCGCCCCGGCGAGATCATCTGGATCGTCGTCGGCGACCTCCGCAAGGTCGAGAAGGGCGTCCGCGAACTCGGCTTCGGCGAGGTCATCCGCCTCAACGCCGACGGCGAGCCCTCCGGGCAGTGAAGGCGAGTAGACAGTAGACGGTAGTCAGTAGACAATAGAAAAACAGGAGCGGCGCGTCTGAAACCTTCAGGTCGGACGCGCCGCTTCTCTTTTCTACTGACTACTGACTACCGTCTACTCCCTTCAGTACAGCACCGAGGTCAGATAACTCCCGCGCGGCTCGACGTACTCGCCCGTCGTCATCAGCGTCATCGTCTTGACGACGCGGAGTCCCTGCCCGAGACACCAGCGGAAGAGCGCGGCCTGCCGCGTCGGGAGGAGGAAGGAGAGCGGCGCGTCGCTCCCCCTCGACGCCCCCGCGAGCAGCGCGCGCATCTCCCCTTCGCCTTCGGCCACGGCGTGCCCGAGCGGCCACGTGTTCGGCGCGGAGGCGTAGGCCGTGACGCGCCCCCCGCGCACGGCCACGTAGGGCGAGAGCGCCGGCCCCAGGCTCTTCAACTCGCCCGCGCGGTCGAACCCGTGCACCCTCCGGCACAACTCGTTGACCGCGCCGAAATCTTCGTCCGTCATGCGTCGGACCTCAATCCCGGCGGGCACGTCGCCCTCGACGCTCCCCTCCATCAGGGCCAGCGGCTCCTTCACCTCGAAGCCCAAACTCGCGTAGAGCGAGAGCGAGGCGAAGTTGTAGGAGTCCTGCACGAGGCGGACGCCCGCGGCCGTGCGCCCGCGCTCGATGACGGCCTCCATCAGTCGGCGCCCCGTGCCGCGCGCCTGCGCGTCCGGGTCAATCGTGATGGGGCCGACCGCGCGGATGGCGTCCCACTCCGAGAGGAAGTTCGAGCCGACCACGCGCCCCCCGCTCTCGGCCACCACGCCGAAGACCGAGGGGTCGTTGATGAAGAGCCGCGTGAGCCCGGTGGGGACCTCGGCGGAAGGGAAGTCGGGGCGGAAGTTATGGCGCTCGGCGACGCCCTTGAAGGCTTCGTAGATGATGCGCCCGCACTCTTCGGCGTCGCCGGGCGCGGCGGGCCGTATGTTTATCTCCATCCTTCAATCCTCCGTCGTCGGCCTGTCTCAGTGCGCCGGGTGCAGCGGGCTGACGAGCGACGTGTCGGCCGTGAAGGGCACCGCCGCGGCCTCCTCGACGACGCGCCAGCTCTCGAAGACCAGCTCGCGAGAAATCTGCCCCGCGCGCATCTCGAAGACGTGCAGCAGCCTTATCTCGACCCGCGACCCGACGGGCGCGGGCGCGTTCTCGACGCCGTCGCCCGCGAGCACGACCCGCGCGACGCTGTCGTCCACGACGCGGTCTTCCGTCGCGAAGCGGTCAAGACAGCGGAACTCTTCGACCCGGAACGAGTCGAACATCCGCCGGTACATCTCGCCGGTCGCCTCCTTGCCGCGGAAGACGAGCGCGCGCGCGGGAGATTCCCACACGATGTCGTCCGTGTAAAGCTCCAGAGCCTTCTCGACCTCGTTCACCGCCTCGCTGTGAAAGTGCGCCTCGACGGCGGCCAGATTGGCCTCGATGATTTCCTCTCTCGTCATTCTCGTTACCTCCGTTCCCATCCCTCGCCCCGACTTCACCTTCGCCCCCCACATTGCGAACGCGCAGCGCGCGCGCAAAAAGGATCACCCGGAGGTCTTTTCGGAGGGGGGCGGAGGTTGCGGAGCGTCGGCGGCTCGGTTGACTCGGGGGGCGGTTTCGGCGTACAAGGTTTGCATTCTTACCCCCTGACCAACGGCACTCCCCCTTGAACGAGCGAAGGGTGTCCCCGCCCGCCTGAACATCAAGATGAACCCGACCTGTAGACTGCTCTGCCTGCTGCTGCTGTCCGCCTTCCTGCTCTGCTTCCCGGCCGCGTCGTGCAAGCGCGGGCCCCGGACGAAGCTCGAAGCCGTCGATCCCATCGTGCGCAAGACGGACGTGCCGCCGCCGCCCGAGCCCGTCAGGCGCGACCTCGCGCAGGTGCGCGAGCGCGGAGAGCTGACGGTGCTCGCGCCGTACAACTCGACGACCTACTTCGTCTACCGCGGCGAGCCGCTGGGCTACGAGTACGAGCTGCTGCGCGCGTTCGCCGAAGGCCAGGGGCTCAAGCTCAAGATGGTCGTCGTCACGGACCCGAAGAGCCTGCTCCCGCTCCTGAACGCGGGCGAGGGCGACGTGGCGGCGGCGCGGCTCGTGGCGACGCCCGAGACGGAGGCGCAGGCGGCCTTCACGCACGCGCTCTACCACACCGAGCCCGCGCTCGTGCAGCAGGCCGAGGCGCCCGCGGCCGCGTCGAAGGTCGCGGAGAAGGCGATGGCGCCGGGGCCGGCCGACCCCGCGCCCGAGGTGGACATCCCCGCGCGGCTCATCACGGCCCCGGCGCAGCTCGACGGCAAGCGCGTTGACCTGCCCGAGAAGTCGCCCTACACGCGCACGCTCGTCGAGCTGGCGGACGAAATCTCCGGCGAGATACACGTCGTCGAGCTGGGGCAGGTGCAGGACGAGACGCTGGCGCAGAAGATCGCGCGCGGCGAGGTCGAGTTCACCGTGATGCAGTCGAACCTCGCGGCGCTCAAGGAGGCCGAGTTCAGCAACCTCAAGGTGCGCCCCGTCGTCGGGCGCAAGCACGGCGTGGCGTGGGCGGTGCGGAAGAACTCGCCCGAGCTGCTGGCGGAGCTGAACCGCTGGATCGCGGAGCCGCAGAACGAGAACTTGCGCGCGCGCCTCTACAAAAAATATTTCGTGGACATGAAGGGCTACATCGAGCGCGCGACGAGCGACTTCCTGACCTCCTCGACGGGGAAGCTCTGCCCCTACGACGACCTGCTCAAGAAGCACGCGCCCTTAATCAACTGGGACTGGCGGCTGCTCGCCTCGCAGATGTACCAGGAGTCGCGCTTCAAGCCGGACGCGAAGTCGTGGGCGGGCGCGCAGGGGCTGTTGCAGCTGATGCCGGGGACGGCGCGGCAGGTCGGCGTGCGCGACGCCTTCGACCCGGAGGAGAACGTCGGCGGCGCGGTCAGGTACCTGAAGTGGCTCAACGAATTCTGGGACGAGCGCATCGAGGACGAGGGCCAGCGCCTGAAGTTCATCCTCGCCTCCTACAACACCGGCGCCGGCCACGTCGAGGACGCGCAGCGCCTCGCGTCGAAGTACGGCGGCGACCCGCTCCAGTGGGAGCACGTCTCCTACTGGCTCTTGCAGAAGTCCACGCAGAAGTTCTCCTCCGACGAGGTCGTCAGGTTCGGCTTCTGCCGCGGCCTGGAGCCGGTCAACTACGTGGATCACATCCTCCGCCGCTACGCCCGCTACAAGGAGTTCGTCGTCGCGCGGCGGCGGGCGCGCAGGACGCGCGGTTGAGGTAAGGTCACAAGAATTAACCACAGAGGCACAGAGACACGGCTTTGAAGACAATCTGCTTCAAGCCGTGTCTCTGTGCCTCTGTGGTAAAATCCCCCCACTCTCACCGCTTCAAATTTTTAAGGAGTCGCCTTTGAGTAACAGAACCCTGCTTGCCCTCGTCATCATTCCCGCCGTCGTCTTCTCCGCGTGTCTGAACAAGGCCGAGACTTCCGCGCAGGGGCCGCCCGCGACCGTCGCGAGCCCGCAGGCGACGGCCGCGCCCGCGCCGCCGCAGGCGGGGACGGACGCGGAGCTGGCCGCGCGCCTGAAGGCGATCTGCGCGCGCGCGGGCGGGCGGTGCGGCGTCGCCGTGACGCACGTCGAGACGGGGCGCGGCGCGGCCTTCGAGGGCGACGCGCGGCTGCCGCTCTACAGCGTCTTCAAGCTGCCGCTCGCGGTCGCCGTGCTGAAGGAGGTGGAGGAGGGTCGTCTCGGGCTCGACCAGAAGGTGCACGTCGAGCCGGGGGAGGCCGCGCCGGGCACGAAGGCGAACTCAGACCTCTGGCTGAAGCCTTCGGACCGCACCGTCCGCGAGCTGTTGGAGTTCTCCATCGCGCGCAGCGACAACACTTCGAGCGACAAGATGCTCGAACTCGTCGGCGGCCCCGAGGCCGTCAACCGCCGCATGCGCGCGCTCGGCCTCCAGAACATCGAAGTCCGCGCCAACGTGAAAGAGTTCCTGAAGAGCAAGGAGGCGCACCCGAACACGGGCGCCGCCGGAGACCTCGCGCGGCTGCTCGCGCTCATTCAGAAGGGCGAAGCGCTCGCGCCGCCGCAGCGCGAAGTGCTGCTCGGCTTCATGGGTCAGGCGACGACGGGTCTGCGCCGCCTGCGCGCCGGCCCGCCCAAGGGGACGCCCGTCGCCGACAAGACGGGCACAGGCCCCTCGACGACGAACGACGTCGGCGTAGTCACGCTCCCGGGCGACAAGGGGCACCTCGCGCTCGCCGTGCTGCTCGACGGCTCGAAGCTTTCGGCCGAGAAGCAGGAAGACCTCATCGCCGAAATCGCCCGCGCCGCCTACGACGCGCACGCCGCGGCGAAGTAAGGGTGTGAAAGGTTGGCTCGAAGAATGACGAGACAGAACCCCGCCCCGCACGTCCGCCGCGCCTCAATCGAAGACGCGAAGCTGTTGGCAGACCTGGGGGCGCGGACGTTCGCCGAAACGTTCGCCGGAGACAACTCGGCCGAAGACATGGCGGCCTACCTGGCCGACTCGTTCAGCGTCGGCCGGCTGACGGAGGAGTTGACCGACCCTCTGTCCGTCTTCTTCGTCGCCGAAGTCGAAGGCCGCGCGGCGGGCTACGCGAAGATTCATGCGGGCGAAGTGTCGGGCGCCGTCGAGGGCGAGAGGCCGATTGAGCTCGTGCGCCTGTACGTCTCGCAGGAGTGGCTCGGGCGCGGGGTCGGCCCGGCGTTGATGCGGCGGTGCCTCGACGAGGCGCGTGCGTTGGGATTCCGAACCATCTGGCTCGGGGTGTGGGAGCGCAACGACCGCGCGCAGGCGTTCTATCGTAAGTGGGATTTCCGGGAGGTCGGGGAGCACATTTTCCGGCTCGGCTCCGACCCGCAAAGAGACGTGGTGATGCAGCGGGCCATCTGACCGATGAGGAAGGACGTTTTGAGACGGCCGCTGCCCGTCGTGGACGGCGTGGCGCCGAGCCGGCAGACGCTGCCCGCGGGGCGTTGGCGGACGGTGCTCGAATTCCTTTCGGAGCGTCACGCGTCCGTGGGCTCGGAGGCTTGGGCCGCGCGGATGCGCGAGGGGCGCGTGGTTGACGAGGCGGGCCGTGTCGTCACGCCCGAGAGCCCTTACCGCGCGGGCGCGTGCGTCTACTACTACCGCGAGCCGGGCGCGGAGACGCGCGTCCCCTCACAGGAGCGGATTCTTCACCTCGACGAACACGTCCTCGTGGCCGACAAGCCGCACTTCCTCGCGGTCGCGCCCGCGGGTCGCTTCCTGCGCGAGACGCTGCTCGTGCGCCTGAAGCGCAGGACGCAGCTCGACGCGCTCGTCCCCGTCCACCGCATCGACCGCGAGACCGCAGGGCTGGTCGTCTTCTCCGTCAACCCCTCGACGCGCGGCGCCTACGCCACGCTCTTCCAGCGGCGCGAGGTCTTGAAGGTCTACGAGGCGCTGTCGCGCGCGGCCCCCCGGCTCGACTTGCCCCTCACGCGCCGCAGCCGCGTCGTCGCGGGCGAGCCCTTCTTCCGCATGAAGGAGGTCGAGGGCGAGCCCAACTCCGAGACGCGCGTTGACTTGATCGAGCACTGTGACGACGTGAGTCTGTATGAAGCTCGACCCTTGACGGGCCGCAAGCATCAGGTGCGCCTGCACCTCGCGGCGCTCGGGATTCCCATCCTGAACGACAGACTCTACCCGGAGGTGTTGCCCGAAGCGCCCGAAGACTTCTCAGCCCCGCTCAAACTGCTCGCGCGCTCCGTCTCGTTCCGCGACCCCTTGACGGGCGGCGAGCGTTATTTCCGGAGTGAGAGAGAACTGTAGCTCAAACGAATTAACCACAGAGGCACAGAGGCACAGCTAAAACAAATTCAAGTGTGTAATTTCAAATTCTTAAAGCTGTGTCTCTGTGCCTCTGTGGTTAACTACCTCTAACTTCGCGCTCAAGGCAGTTGAGAAAAGAGGGCACGGACGTTAAAGTTCAGGGCTTGCCGTCGAAGAGTACAGTGAAGGTCTCGTCAGTCCCGCGCGTGTCGGCGGCGCAGGCGCGTCTGCTCCTGATGGGGGCGCAGGGTCTGCTCTCCGACCCCGCGCGCGCGGCGACGCCGCCCGCCCTGTTCGACCTCGTCCGGCGGATGGGCTTCGTGCAACTCGACTCGATCAACTACGTCGAGCGCGCGCACCACCTGACGCTCGCCAGCCGTCTCCACGCGTACAGGCGCGAACACTTCGCGCGTCTGCTCGAACGCGACCGCAGCCTCTTCGAGCACTGGACGCACGACGCCTCGGCCGTCCCCACCGAATGGTTCGTCCACTGGAAGCCGCGCTTCGCGCGCTCGGCCGGGCGCATCCGCGCCAACGGCTGGTGGCAGGAGCGCATGGGCGGCGAGGCCGACCGCCACGTGGACGCCGTGCGCTCGCGCATCCTGAAAGAGGGGCCGCTGCGCTCGCAGGACTTCGAGCACGAGCGCGGGCAGTCGGCGGCGTGGTGGGGCTGGAAGCCGCAGAAGGCCGCGCTCGAATACCTCTGGCACACGGGCGAGCTGCTGGTGGTGCGGCGCGAGCAGTTTCAGAAGGTCTACGACCTGACCGAGCGCGTCCTCCCCGAGCTGCACCGCGCGCCCGCACCCGAAGCGGAGGCGCACGCGGAGTGGGCCTGCTCGACGGCGCTGGAGCGTTTGGTGATTGCGACGCCGAAAGAGCTGGCCGACTTCTGGGCGGCGATAGACCCCGCGCGCGCGAAGGGCTGGTGTGAGCGTGCGGCGCGTGAAGGGAGGATCGTGCCGGTCGTCGTCGAGCCTCTCGACGGGGACGCGTCGAAGCCGCGTCCGTCGTACGCCCTGCCGGACTGGGAGCGCCGTCTGAAGCGCCTGCCCGAGCCGCCGCGGATGACGAGGCTGCTGAGTCCTTTCGACCCCGTGCTGCGCGACCGCGCGCGCGCGCAAAGACTGTTCGGGTTCGACTACCGCTTCGAGGCGTTCGTGCCCGAGCCCGCGCGCAGGTTCGGCTACTACGTCCTGCCCGTGCTCGAAGGCGACCGCCTCGTCGGCCGCATCGACCCGAAGTTCGAGCGCGCGGAGGGGCTGCTCAAAGTCCGCCGCGTCTACTGGGAGCCGTCCGCGCGCCCGACCCGCGAGAGGGTTAAAGGCTTGAAGGAGGCCGCGGAGCGGCTCGCGAGCTTCGTCGGCGCCGCAGGGGTCGAGTGGCCCCCGGCGCGAACCGGCTGAGCGTCAGCGCCCGCGCCGGCGGACGCGCCCCACAGCCCGAACCTTTTCAGGTACTCGTCCGAAGAGATGAACGCCTTGACCATCTCGGCGGCGATGTAGTCGCCGCCAAACTCGTCGAGCTTCGAGAGCCAGAAGTTGTAGCCCGCGAAGCTCCCGTCGGGGAAATCGCTCGGCTCCCTCCTCAGATACCCGAAGTACTGCATCAGGACGAACGCGCGGTTGAACTCGCGGCGCGAAAGCTCCGCGTTCTCGGCCACCGCCCGCAGAACCTCCGCGCGCGTCTTCGTGCCCGCCGCCAGCTCTCCGGCGAGCGCCGCCCGCTCGGCCTCCGACAACACCCCGCCCGCGTTCGCGTCGAGCGCGGAGACGAACGCCGCGGGCGCGAGCGACTCCGGGTAGGCGAGGTCGAAGACCTCACTGCGCGCGAAGCGGTCGAAGTAGGCACGCTTGTTCTGTTCGAGCTGGCCGCGCCAGTCGCCCTGGTTGACGACCACGTTCTGGCCGAGATGCTGCGCGTCGTGGAGGAACCAGAAGAGCGGAATGGGTACGGGGCGCCCGGCGAGGTTGCCGTAGGCCACCTTGAAACTCTTGTAGGCGAGGAAGCCCGTCTCCTGGAACTCGATGGAGAGGAAGAAGGCGGCCGAGACGTTGATGCGCTTCACCTCGCGGCACTGCTGGTCTGAGCCGCACGAATCGATCTCGTTCGACCAGAACT
>DAIRFV010000554.1:0-1767 GCA_036794905.1 Pyrinomonadaceae bacterium
CGCCGCCGCCGCGAGTGCCTGCGCTGCGAGCGGCGGTTCACGTCCTACGAGCGCATTGACGAAATCCCCTACATGGTCGTCAAGAAGGACGGCCGGCGCGAGCCCTTCGACCGCAACAAGGTCATGGCGGGACTGCTGCGCGCCTGCGAGAAGCGGCCCATCCCGGCGACCAAGCTCGACAGCATCGTCAACGCCGTCGAGAAGTACGTCCAGGAGTCGCCCGAGCGCGAGCGCCCGACGACGAAGGTCGGCGAGATGATTATGCGCCGCCTCAAAGAGCTGGATAAGGTCGCCTACGTCCGCTTCGCCTCGGTTTATTTGGAGTTCGAGGACGTGACCGAGTTCATGAAGGAGTTGAAGACGCTCGTCCGCAAGCGCGACGGCGCGGCCGCAAAAAGGGGGTAAACCGTGAACCGTCAACCGTGACGAGATTAAAGCCTTTCCTTCCTGTCACGGCTTACAGTTCACCGTTCACGGCTTTTTTATGAAGAGGACGGTGCACGCGGCGATTTTCGACCGGGGCGAGCTGGAGCGCCTGCGGGCGCGCGTCGGCCGCCTGTTCGTGGCGCTTCAGGAGGCTTCGGAGATGGCCGCGGGCGAGGCGGGCGCGGCGTGGCTGCCCGCGGTGGACGTGTGCGAGTCCGGGGAGTGCGTGACGGTGACGGTCGAGCTGCCCGGCGTGCGCGCCGAGCAAATCGAGGTCGCGCTCACCAACGAGGAGCTGCGCGTCCGCGGCCGCAAGCGCAAGGGCGCACCGCGGGGCGTCATCTCGCATCTATGCTCTGAGCGCAGCTTCGGGCAGTTCGCGCGCGCCATCCCGCTGCGCTGGCCCGTCCGCAAGGACGGGGCCGCGGCCGAACTCCGTGACGGCGTGCTCACGATTCGGCTCCCAAAGCTCGAAGACCGCCGCGGCGTCGAGCACAGGATTGAGGTGAAGGACGGTGATGGGTGACGGGTTTCAGGTGTCGGGTGGAATCATGTTCTTACCCGACACCCAAACCTGACGCCCAAAACCCAAAAAGTTATGCCCCAGATTGCAAACATAGCCGATTCGATTGAGACGGTGGACGCCGGCGAGCAGCAGTTGCAGATTCCCGAGCATTTGCCGGTGCTGCCGCTCAGGGACATCGTCATCTACCCGTTCATGATCGTGCCGCTCTTCGTCTCGCGCGAGAAGTCGATCCGCGCGGTGGACGAGGCTTTGGGCGAGAACCGGATGATCTTCCTCGTCTCGCAGCGCGACCTCGACAAGGAGGAGCCGGCGGGCGAAGACCTCTACACGACGGGCACGGTGGCCGTCATCATGCGCATGCTCAAGCTCCCCGACGGGCGCATACGCATCCTCGTGCAGGGACTGGCGCGCGCGCACGTCGAGGAGATTGCCGACACGGGCGAGTACCTGCAGGCGCGCCTGACCGCGATGCACGAGACGGGGACGGCCGAGCGCTCGCTCGAAGTCGAGGCGCTCGTGCGCAACGTCCGCGCCTCGATGGAGCGCGCGACGAACCTCGGCAAGAACATCTCGCCCGAGGTGATGGCCATCGTCGCCGGCCTCGACGACGCCGGCCGTCTCGCAGACCTCGCCGCGTCGAATTTGGAGCTGAAGGTCGAGGACGCGCAGTCGGTCCTGGACATCTCCGACACGACCGCGCGCCTCAGGCGCGTCAACGAGCTGCTGAACAAGGAGATCGAAGTCCTCACCGTCCAGCAGGAGATCAACACGCAGGCGCGCGCCGACATCGACCGCTCGCAGCGCGAGTTCTTCCT
>DAIRFV010000309.1:0-6883 GCA_036794905.1 Pyrinomonadaceae bacterium
GCCGCCGCCGCCGCCGCCCGCGGGCTTCTCGTACTTGGGCTTCGAGCCGCCGCCCCTGCCTTCGTTGGTGCCGGCCGCGCCCCTGTCGGGCGTCGGCTGCTCGCGCGGGATGGGCTCGTCCACCCAGCCGGTCAGCTCCAAGTTCTCGTACGGGTTGACGCCCGCGAGGTGCCGGGCGCGCATCCGCTCCAGCGCGAAGACGCCGCTTAAGAGCAGCGTGACGAAGACGAAGGCGCTCACGGTCGCCAGCGCGACGTTGCGCTGCGAGAAGAAGCCCCAGCCCGCGCGGCCGTACGCCTCGACCGAGCGCGCCACGAAGCCGAAGGGGTCGCGCTTGAACTCGGGGAGCGTCAGCCCCGCCTCGCGCCCGACGGCGCGCACCTCGCGCGCGAGTCGGCGTGTGAGCCCCTCGTCCTCGACGAAGGTCAGGCGGTACTCGCCGCGCGCGAACGACCCGGCGGGCCGCCCCCAGAAGTCTGTCCGAATCTCTTGTGCCATACGTCGCCTCAGCCTTTCTTCGTAGCCGTCCCAGAAACTTTCCGCCGGGAGAGACGTTTCGGCGGCCTCGTCGAAGACGCGCAGCGTCTCGGCCATCCCTCGGTACCGAGCCGCGCAGCGCTCGCAGCGCACGACCTCTTCGAGCAGCGACTCTCGCGCGCCGCCCTCGACCTCGCCGAACAGCAGCTCGACGAGTGACTCTTCGGTCGTCTGGCAATCGTGTCTCATCGCAAACTAACTCTGGCCGCCCGCCCCGAGCGGCAGCTCCTCGCCCACGCCCAAAGCGGCGCGCAGCTTCTCGATGGAGCGGAACAGGGACTTCTTCACCGTCCCCGCCGAGCAGCCGAGCGTGTCGGCGATCTCCTGACTCGTCATCCCCTCGCGGTGCTTGAGGAGGAAGATCAGGCGCTGCTGCTCGGTCAGCTCGCCGAGCGCGCGCAGGACGCGGCCGGCCATGATGCTCCTGTGGTAGCCGTCCTCGGCCCCCTCGTCCGACAGACCCCGCGCGAGCGTCTGCTCTTCGAGGAGTTCTTCGAGGCTGTCGAGTTTGACCGTCGTCTTCACCTCGTCGCGCGTCACCGTCTCGGCCCGCCTGTGGTTGAGAAATGCGTTGACCAGGATCCGCCGCAGCCACGTGTGGAAGCTCGACTCGAAGCGGAAGCCTTTGAGCGAGCGGAACGCCTTGAGCCAGACCTCCTGCGAGAGGTCTTCGGCGTCCTCGGGGCGGCGGCAGTAGTGGAGCGCGAGGGCGTAGACGCGCCGCTCGTACTCTCGCGCGAGCCGGCAGAAGGCATCCAGGTCGCCGCCCTGCGCGCGCCGTATCAGTTCGTTCTCGCTGGTCAACGGTTAGAGTCCCCGGGCGGGCACGCTCCGGCGTGCTCACAAGAAGAGACACCGCGGCGCCGGATTCGGTTGGCGTGCGCGCCGCAGAAATTTTGTGCTCAGATGAGGGGGGAGGCCGCGAGGGTTGGATTGGGCGCGGCGTGGCAAAAGCCCGACCGTGAGGGAGGGCGTCAGTGAAACGCAGAAGGCGGGATGACGAAAGCCAGCGTGGCTCTCGTCATCCCGCCTTCCTTTTGTGAGCTAGGCGCCCTCCCTCACGGTCGGGCTTCCGCCTCAGCCCCTACTCCGCGGCGCCGTCCTTCTTCTGCTCGCCGCCGAGCTTCGACGTGATGGCCGTCAGCAGCCGCGGGAAGGTGCCGAGCGGCGTGCGGCTCTCGACGTAGAAGCCGTCCTCGCGCGTGACGCCGAAGGCGAAGCTCGGGCGCAGCGCGGCGCGCTGCCCCTCGGTCTTGAACTCCTGCTCGCCGCCGGAGAGCGTGCGCCCGAGGCGGTTGAGGTAGTCGGCGTTCGTGTTGAAGTAGATGAACTGCGCCGGCCCCTGCAACTGCGCCGCGGCCGACTGGTACGCCGCGCTCTCCTTCAGCGAACGGCCGCCCTGCGCCGTGTCGATGACGCGCTCGACCGCCTCGCCCTTGCTGCTCCCGACGAAGTTGCCGTTGACGAAAGCGTACTCCAGCCCGCCGCCCTGCTCGCCCGCGATGCGGCGAATTTTCACGCCCTTGTACTCGCGCTCCGTCGTCTCGCGCTTGTGCTTCTCGGCGAACTTCGCGAGCGCG
Source organism: Pyrinomonadaceae bacterium (assembly GCA_036794905.1). Lineage (GTDB taxonomy): Bacteria > Acidobacteriota > Blastocatellia > Pyrinomonadales > Pyrinomonadaceae > QHXN01. Next base: position 2,118 of record DAIRFV010000309.1, read on the forward strand.
CCCGCGAAAGCCGCCTCGTCCTTCAGGTTGACGAGGACGACGCCGCCCGGCCCCCCCTCGGAACCGACCCCGGTCAACTGCGCCGCGCAGACTTCGGTGCCGACGGCGCCGACGATCTCGTTGCGGAGGTCAACGCCCGTCTTCTCCGTAAACTCGTTGAGCCCGGCCTCCGGGCCTTTCTTGCCGGCCTGGTTCGAGAGCTGCGAGGCGAGGGCGAACATCTGGTCGAAGGTCTGCGGCGCGTTGGCGACCGACGCGTCGAACGCCTGCACCGCCGTCTCGGGCACGAGCGCGAGCAGCTTCCCTTCGGTCGCCGGGTTCGACGCGACCGTGGCCAGCACGCCCTCGCGGTTCGGCGCGACCACGCCGAAGCGCTCGACGACGCGGCCGTCCTCGAACGTCGAGGTGAACGAGGCGGACTGGACGCTCGCCGCGCCGAGGCCGTGGAAGAGCTGGCGGAAGGCGGCGACCTTCTCATCCGCGCCCGCCACCTGCGCGCCGTCGATGATGCGCGTCAGCGCCGCGCCGTCGAGGAAGCCGAACATGCCGTCCACGCCCGGCGCCGCGGCGCGCGCGCGCGCGAACGTCTGGTTGGATTCGAGCGAGGGCTGTTTCTTCGCGCGCACGTCGAGCACGCGCTTGACGGCCTCCGCCCGGTTCGAGACGACGAGCAGCTCGTTCGCGTACGCGTAGGCGAAGCCCGGCTTGCCCTGCTTCGACACGACGTTGAGCTTCGCCTTCTCGTACTCCTCGGTCTTCGTCTCGATGCCCTGCTTCTGCCCCTCGGTCACGAAGCGCAGCACGCGGTTCTCGAACTGGCGGCGCGACTCCCAGCCGTCGAACTGGGCGACGATGACGAACTGCGGCTCGGGCTTGCCGTCCTCGGCCGGGGAGACGCCGAGCATCGCGATGGCGTAGCTGGCGTCGAGCGCGCCCGCGTGGTTGGCGCCGATCATGAAGAGCGAGCTGGCCGCCGAATTCTCCTTCGAGAACTCGCGCCACGCCTCCGACTCGATGACCTTGAGCGCCTGCGCGCGCAGGTCGGTCACCTCGACGAAGCCGACCGTGTCGGCCGGCAGCAGACGCTCCAGCCGCGGGTTCTCGGCCTTCGTCGTCTGCGCCAACTGCGCCGCCGCCACCCCGGCGAGCACGAGCACCGCCGCCGCGAACATGATGAAACTTTTGCTTTTCAGTCTTTCCACGATAAACCTCCATTAAGACCGTCGACCGTCAACCGTCAACCGTGACAAGTGTATGAGCCGTTAATCGCAACCAGTGATGAGAGCAAGACGTTTTTTCTCGTCACGATTTACGGTTCACGGTTTACGCGTTTATCACTGCTACCTCATCTCTTTCCGCGCGAAGACGTACTGCGACGCGAGGTAGAGGCCGGCCGAAATCATCAGCATGGCGAGAATCGGCAAAGGTTCGAGCCGGCTGTAGAACTCCAGGTTGACGCCGCCGTCGCCGACGCCGTCGGAAGTGCGCGCGGCGCGGCTGATGACCCAGTCGATCAGGTTGCTGCCGAAGTAGTAGAACATCAGGACGAGCGAGACGGCGCCCGCGATGACCGCGATCCACCACTTCTCGAACCAGACCGAGAAGAGGAACGTCGCCGAGTAGACCATCAGCGCGATCACCGTCGTCCAGACGCTCCCCCGCACGCCGTTCGCCACGATGAGCATGAACGAATCCCACGACCCCGCCAGGGTGACGTTCGTCGCCGACGCGGCCATCAAGAGGTAGACGACCGTCAGCGTCGAGAGCAGCGACAGCCCCACGCACGTCATCGTCTGCACCGCGCCCACGGCGTACTTGAAGAGCAGCACCTGCCAGCGCCGGACGGGGCGCTCGAAGAGGAAGAACATGCTGCGGTTGTCCAACTCCGCGCCGATGGAGCCGACCGCGAAGAAGGCGAGCAGGAACAGACCCGCCGTAATCAGGAAGCCCGACTGCGCGACGAGCGCGACCTCCAACACCTGCCCCGCGACCGCGTCCGACAGCGCGTAGAGGTCGAAGCGCGCCTCCGGCTGGAGCGAGAACGTCAGCCCCGCGATGAAGAGCGGGATGTGGAACGCGAACGCGAACGCCAGCCACTTCCAGCGCGTCTCGCGCCACTCCTTCCAGAGCATCGCCTTCAGGATCGACTTCGTCACCGGTTCGCCCTCCGCTCGCGCTCCGCGCGCACAGTGTTCACGAAGATGTCTTCCAGAGAGATCGGCAGCACCTCCGGGTTCTTCACGCCGCGCTCGCCCAGACGTTGCAACGTCTCGTCGCCGAAGCCGTGGACGGTCAGAACCTGCTCGTGCCGCCCGTTCTCGACCATCACCACGCCGGGCACGCTCGCCACCTCGGGGCGCGTGCCGTTCGTCGCGTAGCGGACGCGCTTGTAAGTGAGCTTGATGTCGTCAATCGTCGAGACCATCAGCAGCGCGCCCTCGTCCATGATGCCGACGTAGTCGGCCACGCGCTCGACCTCCTCGACGATGTGCGACGAGAAGAGGACGGTCTTCCCCTCTTCGGCGATCTCGGCGACGATGTTCTCGATGAAGTCCCGGCGGACGATGGGGTCGAGCCCCGAGGTCGGCTCGTCGAGGACGATGAGTTCGGGGTTGAACGAGAGCGCGAGGAGCAGGCACAGGCGCGCGCGGTTGCCGCGCGAGAGCTGCCGCACCTTCTTCTCGGGCGGCAGGCTGAAGCGCTTGAGGAGGTCGGCGGCCTTCCGGTCGTCCCACGTCTCGTGGAAGGCGCGCGTGAAGCGGACGCTCTCCTCCACCGTCATCCACTCGTAGAGGTAGCGGTTCTCCGAGACGTAGGCGACGCGGCTCCGGATGCCGAGCAGGTCTTCGCCGAGCGCGCGCCCCAGCACGCGCACCTCCCCGGCGGTCGGCCGCAGGTGCCCCATGATCATCTTGATGATGGTGGACTTCCCCGCCCCGTTCACGCCGAGCAGGCCGTAGACCGTGCCCTTCGGCACCGTCAGGCTCACGTCCTTCACCGCCTCGAACTTCCCGAACTTGCGCCAGAGGCCGCGCGTCTCGATGGCGTAACCCCCGTGGATGTTATCGAAATCTGGACTCATGATGCTCTCTTGTGATGCGTTAACCCCGCCGGCTCACTTGCCGACCGCCTCGGGCGCGCGCGCCTGCACGATCTTCTCCAGCAGGCCCTCGAACGCCTCGCGCAGCTCGCGCTCCGTGAGCCCGAGGTTGACGCCCTCGACCAGCGCCTTCTCAAGCAGCTCGTTCAGCACCCGGCGGCGCTCGCCCTTCGACATCTCGACGCCCTGCCCCGAGACGAACGTGCCCGCGCCCTGCCGCTTGTAGATGACGCCCTCGATCTCTAAATCGAGGTAGGCGCGCGCCACCGTGTTCGGGTTGACGGCCAGCTCGACGGCGAGCTGCCTCACCGACGGCAGAGGGTCTTCCGGCTGAAGCCGCCCCATCGCCACGGCCGTCTTGATCTGCTGAGCGATCTGAAGGTATATCGGCAGACCGCTCGACGGGTCGATGTTTATGAACAACGCTTCCCCCGACCGCTACTGTATCAGTCAACTAATACAGTGACACAGAGTACGGGGCGGGTCAAGGCGAAGTTTCATAAAAAGTTTTGCCCGCCAAAACAGACCGACGGGCGTTTGATGGATGTCCACCAAACGCCCGTCAGCCTTCAGTTAGCAGGACGCCGGCGCCCCGGCCGGGATCAGCCCTCTTCCGCCTTGCGCGCGCCGTTCTCGGCCTCGACCGCCGTCGCGTTGATGGTGGTCGGGATGGCGGCCGCGGCCTCGCCGTTCGACTTGACGCCGAGTTGGGCGAGCATCTCCGGGACGTTGAGGCCGAGCGCCTGCAACTGTTGGAGCAGGCCGAAGATGAGGGTCGGGCCGGTCTGCGCGAAGCGGTTGATGCCGCCCGAGCCGTGGCCGTTGCCGTCGGAGCCCCCCTGGTCGATCATCACGATCTTGTCGATCTTGCCGAGCGGCTCCGAGACCGCGCGCAGCGCCGGGGCCGTGGCCTCGATGATGGACGGGAGTTTTTCGAGGATGGTCTGGAGCCGCGCCGCGTCGTTGAACTCGCGCCAGGCGGCCGCCTTCTCCTTGATGGCCGCGGCCTCGGCGAGACCGCGCGCCTCGATGGACTTGGCCTCGGCGAGACCCTGCGCCTGAATCTTCTCGGCCTCGGCCAGGCCGAGCGCCTTGATCCTCTCGGCCTCGGCCAGACCCTCGGCCGCGACGGCCGAGGCGCGGCCCTTGCCCTCGCGCTGGAGCTTCTCGCTCTCGGCCTCGGCGGTGGCGATGACGGACTGCTTGCGGCCCTCGGCGGCGAGGATGGCGGCCTCCTGCTCGCCCTGCGCGCGCAGCACCGCGGCGCGGCGCTCGGCCTCGGCCTTCTTGACGACGGTCGCCTCCAACTCCTTCTCCCTGCGCAGCACCTCCTGCTCCTGCACGGCGATCTGCTCCTGCGTGCGGATGCGCTCGATGCGAACCTCTTCGGCGACGACCTCCTGGCGGGCCTTGGCGTCGGCGAGGGGGCCGGCCTGGTCGGACTTGGCCTTCTCGCGCAGAATCTCGGCGGTGTACTGCGCGCGCTGCACCTCGGTCTGGCGGGTCGAGGCGGCGATGAGGGCCTCGGATTCGAGCCTCACTTTCTCGCCCTCCTGCATGGCGAGCGAGGCTTTAATCTTCGAGTCGCGCGTGGCCTCGGCCTCGCCGATCTCGGCGTCGCGGCGCACCTCGGCGGTGCGCTTCTTGCCGAGCGCGTCGAGGTAGC
>DAIRFV010000310.1:0-6858 GCA_036794905.1 Pyrinomonadaceae bacterium
TCTGGATGGCCTCGTAGTCGAAGCCGTCGTGCGCGACGAAGTTCGAGTCCTCGCCCGCGAGCACCGCGCGCTGGAGGTTCATCGAGATGCGCGAGAGCGGCACCCACTGCTGCACGCGCCGCGGCGCGCGCCCCTGCTCGCGCGCCTCGTTCAGCCGCGTCTCGATCATGCTCGTCGTCTCGGGGTTCTTCGTCTGGAGGTCGGACACGCGCGGGAAGGTGAAGACCTGGTAGACGATGAAGATGGTGAAGAGCGCCAGCACGACGAGCGCGCCCTTCTTGATGATGTTCCAGATGACTCTCAGCATCGGGAAGCAAGGTATAGGGTTGGGGTTAAAAGTTCAAGGTCGGTCTTCCGCCGCCGCCTTCGGCTCGAAAATCTCTTTGGCCGCGCGGATGGTGTTGCAGTGTATCGCGACGGTGTCGTCGATGTCCGCGGCGTAGCCGCCCGACATGACGGTCGCGACCGGCACGCCGCGCGCGCGGCACTCGCGCAGCACCGTCTCGTCGCGCGCGCGCAGACCCGCGACGGTGAGCGAGAGGCGGCCGAGCTTGTCGCCCGCGTAAGGGTCTGCGCCGCCGAGGTAGAAGACGAGGTCGGGATTGTGCTCGAAGACGCGCGGGAGGCTGCGCGCCAGCGTCTCCAGGTACTCGCCGTCCCCCGTGCCGTCGGGCAGCTCCACGTCGAGCGACGACCGCAGCTTGAAGAGCGGGTAGTTCTTCGCGCCGTGCATCGAGAAGGTGAAGACCGACGCGTCCCCGTCAAAAATGTGCGCCGTCCCGTTGCCCTGATGCACGTCGAGGTCAACGACCGCGAAGCGTTCGGCCCGACCGTCGCGCCGCAGCACGCGTGCGGCGACGGCCACGTCGTTCAGAACGCAGAAGCCCTCGCCGTGGTCGGGGAAGGCGTGGTGCGTCCCGCCCGCGAGGTTGGCCCCGACGCCTTCGTCCAGGGCGAAACGCGCCGCGGCGCACGTCCCCGCCGTCGCCAAAAACGAGCGGCGCACGAGCGCCTTCGACCAGGGCAGCCCCAGCCGCCGCACCTCGCGCGGCGTCAGAGACCCGGCGCGCAGGCGCGTCACGTAGTCCTCCGTGTGCACGAGCAGCACGTCGGCGAGCGGCGCCTCGCGCGGCTCGTAAATCTCCGCGGGCGAGAGCGTGCCCTCCGAGATCAGGCGGTCGCGCACCAGTTCGAACTTGCGGATGGGGAAGATGTGCCCCTCGCCGATGTCGGCGTAGTATCGCGGGGTATAGCAGACGCGCATAGGTGTTGGGTTCCGGGTGTTGGGTTCCGGGTGTCGGGTGTCGGGGGTGAGGGAAGAGGCCAACCCAACACCCAACACCCGGAACCCAACACCTGTTATCAACGCTTGCGCTGGCGCGGGTCGAGGTACTCGCGCAGGCCGTCGCCGAGGAAGTTGAAGGCGAGGACGGTGAGCGCAATCGCCAGCCCCGGCGCGAGCATCGCGTGCGGCGCGCGGCTGAGCGTGGCGAGGTCGCGCGCCTCTTCCAGCATCACGCCCCACGAAGGCGCGGGCGGCGGCACGCCCAGGCCCAGGAACGACAGCGACGCTTCGGACAGCACCGCGCCGGCCATCCCGAGGCTCGCCTGCACGATGAGCGGCTGCACCGCGTTCGGCAGCACGTGGAAGAGCAGGATGCGCCAGTCGCGCGCGCCCAGCGCCCGGGCGGCCTGCACGAAGTCGTACTCGCGCACCTTCAGCACCTGCCCGCGCATCACGCGCGCGTACCCGACCCACCCGATGACGCACAGCGCGAGGATGAGCTTGTTCAGCCCCGCGCCCAAAAACGCGACCATCGCAATCGCGAGCAGCAGACCCGGGAACGCGAGGAAGACGTTGAAGACGTAGCCCGACACGACGCGGTCGATCCAGCCGCCGTAGTACCCCGCGAGCGCGCCGATGAGTATCCCCACCGCCGCCGACACCGCGACCACCACCAGCCCCACCTGCAAAGAGATGCGCGCCCCGAACACGACGCGCGAGAAGACGTCGCGCCCCGTCGCGTCCGTCCCCAGCCAGTGCTCGGCCGAAGGCGCCTTGTAACGCGCAAGCAGGTCGGGCACCCCCACGTCGTGCGTCGCGATGTACGGCGCAAACAGCGCCACCAGGACGAGCAGCACGATGAAGACGAGTCCGAAGATGGCTAAGCGATTCATATTCAATCGGAGCGTGAACCGTGACCCGTGAACCGTGACAAGAAGGAACCGGTTTTAGTCTTGTCACGGTTCACGGGTCACGGTTCACGATACTCTGATCCTCGGGTCGAGCCGGCGGTAGAGCAGGTCGGTCAGCGTGTTCGCCAGAATATACGTGACGCTGATGACGAGGACGCAGCCCTGCACCAGACGATAGTCGCGCTTGTTGATGCCCTCCTCGACGAGGAGGAGGCCGATGCCGGGCCAGTTGAAAATCTTCTCGGTGATGATGGCGCCCGCCAGCAGCACGCCGAGTTGCAGGCCGAGCACGGTGACGACGGGGATGAGCCCGTTCTTCAGGACGTGCTTGTAGACGACGGTGCGCTCGTTCAAGCCCTTCGCGCGCGCCGTGCGGACGTAGTCCTCGCCCATCTCCTCGATGACGGAGGAGCGCACCATGCGCGTGAGGAGCGCCGAGAGCGCCGCGCCGAGCGTGACGGCCGGCAGGATGATGCTCGACCAGCCGAAGCGCCCCGACGCCTGCACCCAGCCGAGCCACACGGCGAAGACGTAGATGAGCAGCGGCCCCACGACGAAGCTCGGAAGACTGATGCCGACGAGCGCGACGACCGAGAGCGCGTTGTCGAGCAGGTTCCCGCGGTTCGTCCCCGCCACGACGCCCAGCGGCACCGCGATGGCGACGGCGACGAGCAGCGCGGCCAACGCGAGCTGAATCGTCGCGCCGTAGCGCGAGAGTATCAACTCGCGGACGGGGCGGTCGGTGCGGAACGAGTTGCCCATGTCGCCGCGCAGGATCGAGCGCCAGTAATCGACGTAGCGGTTGTCCGCGCCGTTCCACTTGAAGCGGCGCGGGCCGTCCTCCTCGTCCGCGGTGTAGGAGAAGAAGAAGGCCGGGCGGTCGAGCCCGTGCTTCTGGCGGAACTGCGCGAGCGCCTCGGGCGTCGCCTGGTCGCCGAGGATGGCCGTCGCCGGGTCGCCGGGAACCAACTCGATCAGAATCGTCACCAGGCTCACGACCGTCCACACGACGAGCAGCAGGATGAGCAGACGGCGCGCGATGTCGAGCAGCTTGCGCTTCATCAAAAGTAACTTAGAAGTGAATTCGGATTGCGGGGTGATAATAACATTGAGTGAGGGAAGGACGAAGGGGTGTTGGGTTTGAGGCTTTGGGTGTTAGGGAAAGAGTCCTACCTAACACCCAAAGCCTCAAACCCAACACCCCTCCACATAAACCTAGCCCGACGAACTCCAATCCTCGACAGCGGCCCCGACAACCACCAAAGAGGCAGAATTCGCCGGGCTAGTTCAGTGGCCGCAGCAAATGCGAGGCGCGGCCAAGCCCTTAAATCTTCCAGCCCTTAAAACTTCCGGCGGCGCGGGCGCCCGTGTGTAGCGCGGCGATCCCGCCCGTCAGGTTCTTATAACCGACCCCCTCAAAACCTTCCTCGCGCATCAGCTCGGCCAGACGCTTCTGGTCTGGGAAGCGCGAAACGGAGTCGGGCAAATATTCATACGCCCCGCGCGAGCCGCTCACCCAGCCGCCGATGCGGGGCAGCACGCGCGTGAAGTAAAAACGGAACAGCGCGCGGAAGCCCGGCAGGACGGGGCTCGAAAATTCGAGGACGGCCAGATGCCCCCCCGGCCTTAAAACTCTCCGCAGCTCGCGCAAGCCCTCACTCACGCCCGCGAGGTTCCGCAGCCCGAAGGCGATGGTGACGGCGTCGAACGTCTCGTCCGCGAACGGGAGACTGAGCGCGTCGCCCTCGACGAATGGAACCGCGCGCGAGTCTGCGTCGGCCTTGCGCCGCGCGACCTCGAGCATCGGGCGGCAGAAGTCGAGCCCGACCACTTGCCCCGCGCCCGCGTCGGCGAGCACGAACGAGAGATCGCCTGTCCCGCAGGCGACGTCGAGGACGCGCGCTCCACCAATGAGCGAAGAACGTAAACTGCGCGCGACCTCGCGCCGCCAACGTTTGTCAATGTTCCCCGAGAGCAGGTGATTCAAAAGGTCGTAGCGGCCGGCAATCCCGGCGAACATCGCCCGCACGCGTCGCGCGTGCTCGACCTTCGAATCAACTGTTTCAGGGGAATTACGCAACAAGGTTATGTGAAGGCGCGGGCCGGTTGGTTGCAGTTAACTTGCGGTTTGTTTGCGAGTTTGGGACGAATAATAAGCCCTTTTAAGGCCGTTTCAGTTGGAGCCCGGGCTGTTGCGGCTTGGGCGTCGGCTGCGCCTGGGGCTGGGGCTTGGCCGCCGCCTCCCCGAAGACTTCGACGGCGCCGAGGCGCGCAAGCTCGCCGCGCAACTGCGCCGCGTCGCCCGTGGCGACCGTGGCGACGGGCGTGTGCAGGAAGAGGCGCGCGGCGACGCGCTGCGCATCGACAGGCGTGAGCGCCTGCGCCGCCAGCGCCAGCACGCGCGTCGCGGCGGCGGCGTTCTTGTACGTGTGCTCGTCGAGCCACGCGGAGGCCGTGGCGTCGTCGTTCGAGACGCCTGCCCCGAACGCGGCCGCGGCGGCCTGCTTCGCGCCGTCAAGCTCGGCGGCCGTCGGCACGCCCGTCGAAAGGTCTTTGAGAACTTTGCGCGCGGCTTCGAGCGCCTTCACGGCCTCGGCCGGCGACTTGAGCGACGCGCCCATGCGGAAGATGCCGCCCTCGCGGTAGGCGTCGTGGCGGGCGAAAGGAGAGCGCTCGCTCAGCTCGGGCATCGCGGCGAGCCAGCGGGCGCGCGCGACCTGCGCGACGACCTGCGCGGCCGGCGAATCAATGTCCGTGCGCGCGAAGCCGCGCAGCGCGAGTCGCAGCTCGACGCCCGCGGCGTCCGTCTGGTTGACGACGAGCGTGCGCTGGTCGGGCGGCTCCGGCAGGCGGAAGGTCGCGGGGACGGCGCGGTCGCTCTTGCGCCAACTGCCGAACTGCTCGCGCATCGAGCGCATGACGCGCTTCGGCTCGAAGCCGCCGACGATGACGAGCGTCGTGTTGTCCGGGTTCAGGAAGCGCTCTTGTATGAGGAGGAAGTCGGGGCGCTCGCCGCGCGCGACCGACTCGGGCGTGCCCGCGGTGACGCGGCCGTAAGGGTACGAGCCGAAGAGTCGCGCCGCCGCCGCACGGTCGGCCGCCTCGACCGCCGTCGGCGGAGTCTCGCGCAGGGACTTGACGCGCGCCGTGCGCACGCGCTCGACGGCCTCGGGCGTGAGCTGCGGGTTGGTGACGGCGTTGCGCGCGAGTTCGAGCAGGCGTTCGAGGTCTGTGGCGCGCCCGGCCAGCGTGATGTCGAGCGTGTCGTAGCCGACCGCGACCTCGATGCGGCCGCCCAGCTCCTCCGTGACGTAGTCGCGCGCCTGCTGGTCGAACATCAGGTCGGCGAGCGACGCCATCAGCCCCTCTTTGCCCGCGAGGTCGAAGGCGGCGCCGCTGTGCACGCGCACTTTGACGAGCACGTTCTGGTCGGCCGGGCGGCTCCAGAGCAGAATCCTCAGTCCGTTGAGAAGTTGTTCGCGGCGCGGCTCGGGCGTCGTCTGTGCCGGCGCGGCGACCCAGCCGGCCGAGAGCAGCAGCAGGGCGGTCAGGGCTCGCAGGCGCACCGTGCGCCGGCCGCTTTCAGGACTTTTTGGGGTTTTCATCGTGCTTTTCGTGGCTTTTGAGACGGCCTCCGGCGAACCAGGAACCCGGAGGGTTTACGGCAACGGGGAGCAGTTCTCTGAAATCTTAGATGCCGGCGCTTGAGGCGTCAAATGCCTCGGCGCGTGACGGGGCGGGCTGTCTTTTTTCCGGGCGGCTCCGGGGCGGTTGGCAAAGATTCCGCCACGCGGGGCATCAAAAGCTGTTCAGAGAGCACCTTGCGGACGACCCGCCCGCACGCACGCCGCACGCAAGGCTCCGCTCGGGGCTTGAATGCTTGAGAAAAAGTTTGTAACGTGGGTACAGCACGGGTTACCCTTTCCCCGCGTGGTTCGACGGGAGGTTCCTTAGAAAATGAAACAGTGTCCTACGTGCCAAGAGGAGTTCGCCGATAAGTTCGGCTTCTGCCCGGTGGACGGTACGTCCCTGGGCTCCCCCGGCGAGCGCGCCGCATCCCCCCCGGTGTCTGACGAATCGGTCGTCACCATGTCGGCCGGGGCCGGCTCGGCCTCCTCCGCGGAGGCGGGCGGCGACGACGTGTCCGAAGAGACCGTCGCGGGTGGCAACATCCCGCCGACCCCGAACGGCCGCGAAGAGTTCCACCTGACCTTCCTTCAGGACGAGGGGCTGACGCGCCGCCTGGTCAAAGAGCTGAAGGCCGTCGGGCACGACGCGGAGCTGACCTGGCCCGAGTTCAAGCGCGACCCCGTCGGATTCTCGAAGCGCTCGGCCAGGGCTTACGGCGCCGCGGGCTGGAAATTCTTCTCGCAGCCGAACGTGGCGCTGGCGACCCTCGCCGCGGTCATCTTCATTTCGGGCTTCCTGACCTTCATCTTCGCCGCCGAGAATAGCTGCGCGATTTTGACCCGGTTCGGGTTCCAGTGCGTCTCCATCGCGCGGGCGAACCCGTACGAGAATCTTGAGATCGTCGGCTACGTCGAGAACGAGATTCCGAAGGAGCAGCCGACGCCCGACAAGGGCCCGGCCGGCACCAACGAAGGCAAGGGCGGCGGCTCGAAGCCCAAGTACGAGAAGCCCGCGGGCGGCGGCGGCGGCGGC
>DAIRFV010000555.1:0-1759 GCA_036794905.1 Pyrinomonadaceae bacterium
TGGCGCAGCTCAAGTGGAAGGTCTACGGCTGGCAGGGCGGCTTCTCCTCGCCCGTGCTCGACGGCGACCGGCTCTATCAGGTGGACAACGGCGCGAACCTCGCCGCCTTCGACGTGAACTCCGGCAAGCAGCTCTGGCTCCAGAACCTCGGCACGATTCAGAAGGCCTCGCCCGTGCTCGCCGACGGCAAGCTCTACGTGGGGACGGAGAACGGCAAGTTCTTCATCATCGAGCCCTCGGCGACGGGCGCGAAGGTCCTGGACGAAGAACAGCTCGGCACCGAGCAGCAGCCCGAGGCCATCATCGCCTCGGTCGCCGTCTCCGACGGCCGCGTCTTCCTCGTCACCGACGCGGCGCTCTACTGCATCGGCAAGAAGCAGACGGTGGCGGGCAGGGGCATGGGCTCGGGCTCGGGCAGGCCGCCGACGCCGCCCCCCGCGACGCACGTGCAGGTCGTCCCGGCCGAGGTCTTGCTGAAGCCCGGCGAGAGCGCGCGCTTCCGCGTCCGGCTCTTCGACGAGCGCGGCAACTTCATCCGCGAGGAGCAGGGCGCGACGTGGTCGCTCGACAAGTTGAGCGGCAAGGCCGAGGCCGGGCAGTTCACCGCCGCGGCGGGCGCGGTCGTGCAGACGGGCGAGGTGCGCGCCACCGTCGCCGGGGTGACGGGCGCGGCGCGCGTGCGCGTCATCCCGCCGCTGCCGTGGGCGGAGAACTTCGACGCGATGGAATTGAACACCTTCCCGCAGCACTGGACGAACACGGGGATGAAGTTCATCACGCGCGACGTGGAAGGGAAGCGGGTGTTCGTGAAGACGACCGAGGGCTCTTCGCTTTTGAGCCGCGCGCGCGCCTACATGGGGCCGAGCGACCTGCACGACTACACGGTCGAGGCCGACATCCTCGCGACGACGAAGCGGCGGCAGGTGGGCGACGCGGGCGTCCTCGCGCAGCGCTACTCGCTGACGCTCTTCGGCAACGCGCAGAAGGTCGAGCTGACGCCGTGGCAGCCCGAGACGGCGCGCGTGGCGTCAGCCCCGTTCGAGTGGAAGACGGACACCTGGTACCGCGTCAAACTGCGCGTGGACAATTTGCCGAACGGGCAGGTGCGCGCGCGCGGCAAGGTCTGGCCCGCGGGCGCGCCCGAGCCCGAAGCCTGGACGGTCGAGCGCACCGACCCCATCGGCAACCGCCAGGGCAGCCCCGGCATCTTCGGCAGCGCGCTCGCCGAAATCTACTTCGACAATTTGAAGGTGTACGCGAACCAGTAGGCAGACGGCAGTTCACTGGAAGTGAACGTTGAGGAGGGAACGGATGTTGAGAAGTGAGGGGACTTTGAAAAGGAACAGCACAAAGATTAGGAAGAAGATGTTGTTGGGTCTAAGCCGTGGGAAGAACATCGCACGTTTGTTTGTGGCCCTGCTCTTAACCGCCTACTGCCTACTGCCTACCGCCTACTCTGCCTTTGCCTCTGATCCGGGCACCGGCGAGTGGCCGATGTGGGGCGGGACGCCCGACCGCAACATGGTCTCGAAGGCGAAGGGGATGCCCACGTCGTGGGACGTGAAGACGAAGAAGAACGTGAAGTGGGTGGCCGAGCTGGGCTCGCAGACCTACGGCAACATCACGGTCGGGGGCGGCGTCGTCCTCGTCGGCACCAACAACGAGGCCAAGCGCGACCCCAAAATCGTCGGCGACAAGGGCGTGCTGATGGCCTTCGACGAGAAGACCGGCGCCTTCCTCTGGCAGGCCGTCCACGACA
>DAIRFV010000059.1:0-12114 GCA_036794905.1 Pyrinomonadaceae bacterium
ACAGCGCCAAAAGCGTCGAGGCCAGGAGCACCAGCGACAGCCAGAGCAGCGCGCGGCCCAGACGCGCGCCCGCCGTCTGCGCCCGCGCCGCCCCGGCCCGCACCGCCACGTCCTTAGACTCGGCGCCCAAGTCTCAGCCGTCCTCCCGGACGGTTATGAGTTCGAGGTCGGCCGGGTACCGGCCCCACTCGTTGAAATCGGCGTGCGTCAGGTGTTCATACCTCTTCATCGGCACGCGCCGCGCGTTCCAGGCGAAGTTCAGGTGATGGTACGCGTGCTCGAACATCACGGACAGCTTCCCCTCCGACAACCCGCCGCCGCCGCCGACGAGCGCCTCGATGCGTTCTAACTCTTCGCGCGCCTCGGAGAGGTTATGGAGTATGAGTTTCCGGTTGAGCCTGCTCACGTCTGAAGAATCCTCCGGCACGCATCATGTACCAGATTCACAGTTCTGACCAGACGAACGTGCGGCCGAAGGCGCGGCGGGCGCGGACGTGCTCGTCCCCGTAGACCGCGGCGAGCACTTCGTCGCGCAGCACCTCCGAGGGCGCGCCCTCGGCCGCGACGTGGCCCTGGCGGATGGCGTAGACGCGGTCGAAGTCCGGGTCCAAGAGCGTCAGGTCGTGCGTGACGACGAGCGCGGTCATGCCTTCGGTGTCGCGCAGGCGGCGGAGGTGGCGGATGAGCCCGGCGCGGTGCTTGAGGTCGAGCGCCGCCGAGGGCTCGTCGAGCAGGAGGCATTCGGGCTCCTGCGCCAGCGCGCGCGCGAGCGCGACGAGCTGGCGCTCGCCGCCCGAGAGTTCCGTGACGGGGCGCGCTTCGAGGTGCGCGGCGTCCACGGCGCAGAGCGCCGCGCGCGCCACGTCGAGGTCGCTCGCCGTCTCGAAGCGGAAGCGCGTCGTGTAGGGGCTGCGGCCCGTCAAAACCACTTCGAGCGCGGTGAAGGGGAAGACGGTCGAGACGCCCTGCGGCACGTACGCGACGCGGCGCGCGCTCTCCCGCGCCCCGACGCGCGCGAGCGGCACGCCGCCGAGCAGGACTGCGCCGGCCGAAGGCTTGAGCAGCCCCGCGAGCAGACGGATGATCGTAGACTTGCCCGACCCGTTGGCCCCGACGAGCGCCGACAGACGCCCGCGCTCGACCGCGACGTTCGCCCCGCGCACGACCTCGGGCTGCCCCTTCGCGTACGCGAACCGCAAGCCCCGACCTTCGATCAAGACGCTCTCGTCAGTCATCACTGCTTCTCGAACGCCTCGGGGTGGATGAGTTCGGCGAACCTGCGCGCGGAGTCGCCGACGAGCTGCGAAGGGTGGAGCACGGTCTGGTCGCGGACGGGGTAGACGCGCCCCTCGCGGACGGCGCGCAGCGTCGGCAGCTCCTGCCAGACGGCGAGCGTGTCCTCTTCGAGGCCGCCGGCCGGGTTCCCCATCATCAGGTCGAGCACCACGTCGGGGTCGAGCGCGACGACGGCCTCCTTCTGCAACTTGCCCCAGCCCTCGCGCGCGGGCGGCGAGACGGGCTCGCCCCCCGCGGCGCGGATGAGCTGCGCGATGAAGCTGTCGCCGCCCGCCGTGTAGAGGTCGCGCAGCGTCCCCGGCACGCGGTCGACGACGCAGAGCACGCGGCGTTTGGGCAGACGCTCGGTCTTGAGGCGGACGGTCTCGACGCTCATGCGCGTCTGTTCGAGCAGCCTGCGCGCGGCCTCCTCGTCGCCGGTCGCGCGGCCGACCAGCTCGATTGACCTGTAGGCGTCTTCGAGCGTCTGGCTCGGGACTTCGAGCGTCCTGATGCCGGCGGCCTCGACCTTGTCTTTGACGAACTGCGCCTGCGCGTCGGAGAAGACGACGAGGTCGGGGCGTAAGCTGGCGATCTGCTCCATGTTCGGGTTGTTCCAGCCGCCGACGCGCGGGAGCCCGGCCACGTCCGGCGGGTAAGTGCAGTAGTCCGAGACGGCGACCACGCGTTCGAACGCGCCGACGCCGTGGAGTATCTCCGTCGTGCTCGGCGTGAGCGAGATGATGCGCGCAGGTCTCCCGGCCGAAGACGGCACGAGCGGCCCGGCTTGACGGCAGCCCGCGCAGAGCAGGGGCAGGAGCGCGACGAACGCCGCGACGAGCAGGGTGGCGGACTTAACTCTCATTTCCTTCCCGACCTTCTTCATGAAAGCCGCCGGGCCCTGACTCCGCGCCGTACGGGCAGTGCCGGCAGCCGCTCTCGCAGCAGTAGCCGCGCCGCAGATGATACGCCGCGGTGAAGACGACGTACGCGCCCTCGCGGTAGAAGTCCACGCCCTCGACGAGCGGCTGCCTCTCCTTCAAGGTCTCCACGTCCTTGCCCTCAGAAGTTGAGCGCGGCGCCCGCGCGGGCGTTGACGCCGGGCGTGCGGAAGCCGTTCTCGTAGTATTCGCGGTCGAAGACGTTCTCGATCTTGCCGAACAGGCGCAGGCGGCGCGAGTCGGAGAGCGGGAAGGTGTAGCCCGCCGTCAGGTCGCCCTTGCGTATGCCGTCGAAGCGGTAGGCGCGGTTCGTGAACGTGCGCGGGTCGAAGACGGGGGCGAGGTAGTCGCCCGATGCGACGAGGTCGAAGTTGACCGTGACGCGCGAGCCGAGGCGCGCGTTGGCGACGAGCGTGAACTGGTGCTCGGGCGTGGCGAAGGCGGGGAGCACGCCCGCCACGCCCGCCACGGGCGCGCGCCGCTGGTCGCTGTTCACGTGCGTGTACGAGGCGAAGAGGTCGAGCCGGCGCGAAGGCGCGAACTCGCCGCTCAGCTCCAGCCCGCGCGAGAGGCCGCCGCCCGTGTTGACGTAGCCGCCGAAGCGCCCGAAGGGGTCGGCGGGCGTGTCGCCGAAGGCGACGACCTCCTGCAGGCGCGTGTAGAAGTAGGTCGCCGACAGGCGCGCGCGGTTGGAGGCGAGGGTCTGGTCAACGCCGGCGTCGAAGGCGACGGAGCGCTCGGGCGCGAGCCGCGGGTCGCCGAGCGCGCTGTAGCCGAAGAAGGGGCTGAAGAAGGTGCCGAAGCGCTCGTAGAGCGAGGGCTTGCGGTAGCCGTTGCCGACGTGCGCGCGCAGCTTCGTGTTGGTCGAACGGAAGAGGTAGGCGATTGAGCCGTCGCCCGTGTAGGCCACGGGCGGCGAGTCGAGAGAGAGCCCCGCGTAGGGCGCGCCCGCCGCGGGCGTGAAGCGCGGCGCCCCCAACCGGAACGTCTGCGCGCGGAAGGCCGCCGAGAGTTGGAGGCGTTCGTCGAGGAAGCGCAGTTGATCCTGCACGAAGAAGGTGTGGCTGCGCTCGTCCACCTCGGCGGTGGAGTTGCCCGCGGGCGTCACGTCGAGGAAGCGCGTGAAGAAGGTCTCGCGCTCGAACTCGTAGCCGGCGTTAATCAGGTTGTGGCGGCCGAGGCGGAAGTCCGTGCGCGCGCTCAGGGTGTGGGCGGTGCCGTCGAAGTCGTTGACGGTCGAGCCCTGCGGCTCGAAGAAGAAGTCGGCCGGGGAGCCGGGGACGGCCGGGCCTTCGTTGAGCGAGCGGTGCGTCGAGAGGCCGTGGTAGGTGACGGAGTACCCGAACGCCTCCGTCGGCCGCTGCGCGAAGGTCACGGCGCCCGAGAAGAAGCGCGCCGCGCGCGAGAAGTCGGCGTCGTTGGCCGCGGGCAGGAAGGTCGCGTCGCCGAGGTTGATGTGACTTAAAGGAGTCCCCGCCTCGTAACGACGCAGCTCGTCGCGCGAGACGGGGCGCGCGTCCACGACGCCGCCCGCGGGCAGGAGCCCGACGGCCTGCGGCTCTTCGTTGAGCTGCGCGAAGGAGTCGGAGGCGTAGACGCGCGCCGAGAGGGTCGCGGTCGGCGTCAAACGGAAGAGGGCGCGCCCCTGCGCGTTGGTCGAGCGCGCGGCGTCCGCAGAGTCAACGCCGTCGGAGACGTTGAGGTGCGAGACGCCCGCGCTCCAGACCAGACGCTCGGCCCCGCCCGCCGAGCCCGAGAATTGCGCGCGCGCGCGCGCGAACCCGAGCCCGCCGCCCTCGGCGAAGAGCTGCCCGCGGAACGGGCCACCGCCCTCTTCGGTGACGACGTTGACGACGCCGCCCGTGGCGTTCGTGCCGTAGAGCGAGGAGCCGGAGCCGCGCAGGACTTCGACGCGGCCGGCGTCCGTGAACTGGAGGTCGGAGAGGAGGCTGGTGGCGTCGGCCTCGGGCGCCGCGGGGTCGCGCAGCCGCAGGCCGTCGATGAGGACGGAGGTGTCCTGGTTGCGCAGGCCGCGCGTCTTGATGGAGACGAGCGAGCCGGGGCCGCCGAGCTGCTGCACGCGCAGGCCGGGCACGGTGGCGAGCGCGTCGGCGATGGTCGCCTCGTCGCGCTCCTCGACCTGGCGGCTCGTGACGGTGGTGACGGCCTTCGAGACCTCGTCCACGGTCTGCGGCGTGTCGGAGGCCGTGACGACGACCTTGGCCGCGACGCCCGCGACTTCGAGCCGCACGTCGAGCGTCGCCGACGAGTCGCGCGCGACCGCGACGGCCTGCGCCGCGCCCGAAGCGAAGCCGCGCGCCTCCACCTCTAAAAGATACTCGCCCGGCGCGAGGCGTTCGAAGCGGTAGGCGCCCGCGGCGTCGGTCACGGTCGAGAGTCGAACCTGCGTGCGCGCGCGCTCGTGGAGCGTGACGGCGGCGCCCGCCAGTCCCGCGCCCTGCGGGTCCGTGACGCGCCCCGAGAGGGTCGCGCCCTGCTGCTGCTGTTGGCCTCGCGCGAGCGCGGGCAGGCAGGCCGCGAGCAGCAGCGCGCAGACGATGACATACGTGCGGTTCAAAATCTCTCTCCTCATCTCGAAGACTCCTCTCGCGGCGCTCGGAAGCGACGGGCGGGCGCCGCGGGAGAGAGAAAGCGTGGTCGAAGTGTTGACGCGGGGGCGTGAAGAGGGCCCGGCCCCATAACGGAAAAGCCCTCGGTCTTCCGAGTGGAAGACCGAGGGCTTGCCGGATGAACTCGAATGAACCCGCCGGAGCGGTCGGCCGTCCGGCGTCCGATTGAATCGAACTGCCCGACGCCTCCGCGCTCCCGGTTCACACCCGACGCCACTCGCCCTTTCCCGGGGCGCATGAGCGGTCGCTCCGTCAAAAGCGGGTGTTAGGTGCTGGGTGTGAGGTGTCGGTAGAAGCACATGCCTTTACCAACACCTCACACCCAGCACCTAACACCTGAACAGCAGGCAAGGTTTCCTGACTCCCGGCTCGGACGCGCCGCACCCGTTGGGCCTTCCCCGACGGGGTCGAGTGACCTCTGGCTTGCAGAAGAGGGTGCGGAACAATTCGCCGGTACACAGTGGCGGGAACCGTGCGGGCTTTACACCCGACTTCCCTTTGAACCTGCGACGGCCGGCCCCCCAGGGGGGGCCGGAACAGCGATGAAACTTGAAGTTGGAAAGAACGTTGCGCCGCGCCCGTGTGTGCGCGCGCCCTTAAGGGGTGACAACCTATCACCGCGTCTCCGGCAGCGTCAAGTAGGCGCCCGGGCGCCTCCAGCTTGAGCCGTCTGCGTAGACGACCTCCGTGACCTCGACGCTCAACTGCATCCCGTCGCCGCGCGCGTGGCGCTTCGAGCCCATGACCTCCTTCTGCGTCACGGCGTTTTCGCCGGGGCGGAGGCGCTTCCTGCTGCGGTGGTGGATGCGGTTCACCTCGGCGCCCGTCGCGGGGTCTGTGAAGACGAAGTCGAGGCGGACGGACTTGACGGTCTTCGCCCCGTCGTTGGTCAGGGCGACGGAGGCGTGGCGGAAGACCTTCGGCCCACTCCCGCTGCCGGAGTAGGTTGCCGCGGGACGCGGGAGGGCGTTGGCGAGCGCCTGCTGCATGTGCGGCTGGTAATCGACCGACCAGCGGTTGCCGTAGCGGCCGCCGCCGCGTCTGCCGCCGCCGCCGCCGCCGACCGGGCCGACCGGCGCGGCCGACACCCCGAGACTCGTCCAGGCGGGGCGGCCGAGCGTCAGGCCGTGGCCGGGCGTCTGCGCGGAGACGGCGAGGGCGAATGCGTTAACTAAAGCGAGGAAGAGGAGCAGCTTTCTCATGGCGTTCAGCTCCTTTGAGGTCGCGTCGGGCAGGCGGCCACTCAGGGGCGCTGCCAGACGGTGCCGTCCTCGTAGAGCACGCGGACGACCACGACGCGTTCGGAGAGCCCCTCGCGCTCCTTGCGGTTGAGCGCGTCGGCGCTGACGGTGCGCGTGGGCGGCGAGGGGATGAAGTAGGAGAATTCGCGCCGCTTGCCGGGGGCGATCTTCTCGCCGCTGGCGAACTGGTGGCGCCCCAACTCCTGCCCGGTCGCGGCGTCGGTGAAGACGTAGTCCCAGTCGATCTCCCTGACGGCGCGCGCCCCGTTGTTCTGGAGCGTAAGCTTGTACATGAAGCCGTAGCGCGCGGGCGGCTGGTTGCGGATGCGCTCGATGTTGGCGGAGTCGGCGCGCGCCTCGCGCTCGACCCGGTTCAGCTCGATCTGGCTGCCGCCGGCCTTGGCGTCGAGGATGCGCTTCTCGTTGCGCATGCGGACGCGCATCTGGTCGAAGTTCTCGTTGGGACCGCCGAAAGGGTCGCGCTCCCAGTTGAGGCGCTCTTTGCTCCAGTTGAACTTGACGACGGCGAGGTCGGGCGGGGCCGCGGCCTGCGGTTGCGGCGGCGGCGGTGTCTGCGCGGACGCGGGCGCGCAGACGCAGGCGAGGAAAAGCAGCGCGGACAAGACTCTCATCGCTCACCCTCCTTCGGAATGGACGGCGGGGAACTCTCAGGCTGACTCCGAGGGGCCGCAATCATACTACTTTTCGGCCGGCGACAAAACGCTAATGATGAAGGAGAAGGGGCGGCGGGTGAAGTCTCACAACCTCACCCGCCGCCCCGGTCGTGTGGCGCCCCGTTCGTCAGGCGGGCGCCGGGTTTAGAAGACGTAGCGGAGGCCGACGATGACGCGGCGGTTGCCGCCGTTCGTGCCCCACTGGTTCAGGAAGTTCGAGTTGTTGATGCGCCCCTCGGGCACGCCGAAGTCGCGCGTGTTGGTGAAGTTGAAGAAGTCGGCGCGCAGTTGGAGCCGCTGCCCCTCGGTGATGCGCGTGTTCTTCATCACCCCGAAGTCGAGGCGGTTGATGCCGTCGGTGCGCAGGATGTTGCGGCCGGCGTTGCCGACGCGCTGCGCCGCCGTGACGGGCGTGAAGAAGCTGGCCGCGCCCGCCACGCCGCCCGCGATGCGGATGTCCTCGACCGACATGCTGCCGAGCGGCAGGCTGGTGTTGATGTTCGGGCGGATGGCGTTGCCGACGAGACCCGAGATGCCGGAGAGCGTGCCGGCCGGGTCGGTGCCCTGCAAGACCGTGAACGGCGAGCCGTCCTGGAAGGTGAAGAACGCGTTCATCTGCCAGCCGCCGAGGACGTGGCCGACGAAGCCCTGCTGATCCTGCAACCACGGCAGCTCGTAGACGAAGTTGCCGGTGAAGCGGTGCGGGCGGTCGAAGCTGGAGCGCGCGCGCTCGGTGCTGCGGTCGAACGAGTCCTGCGAGATGGCCACCTCGGCGCCCGAGGGGTTGAAAATCTCGGAGGCGGTGTCGATGAAGCTGCTCCAGGTGTAGTGCGCGCCGGCGCTGAAGCCGCGCGACAGGCGCTTCTCCAGGCTGAGCTGCATCGAGTGGTAGATGGAGGCGGCGGCGTTGCCGCGCAGGCGGAAGACGCCCGCGATCTGGTTGGTGCGGCAGGTGTCGGCGTCGGTCTCGGTGCAGGTCACGGTGCCGAGGCGGCGCGGGTTGCCGTCGAGGCTCTGGAAGAGCGCCGTGCCCTTGGTGCCGACGTAGCCGACGCGGAGCACCGTGTCGCGCGTCAGCTCGCGCTGCATCTCAAGGCTGTACTGCTGGTAGTAGGGCGAGCGGAAGTCGTCGGCGACGATGGTGCGCGTCAGGCGGTTCGGGTTCAGCCCCGTGGCGCCCTGGATGGTCGGCAGGACGGCGAAGGCTCCGGGGACGCCGGGGCCGCCCGCCTGCGGCGAGGTCGCCAGCTCGGCCGCCGCGACGAACGGGAAGGAGCTGGCGATGTTCGAGGCGATGTTGGTGAAGGCGTAGTCGTGCGTGACGGCGTAGCCGCCGCGGATCACGAGCTTGTCGCCGCCCGCGAGCCAGCCGAGCGGGCCGCCCTCGATGCGCGGGTTCCAGTTGAAGCCGATGCGCGGCTGGATGTTGTTGTTGTCGCGCTTCGGCACCGGCCCGAAGCGGAAGCGCTCGTCGCCGCCCGCGGCCGCGACGATGCCGTCGTTGACCGAGACGAGGTCGCCGATGGGCTGCCCCGGGTTCTCGTAGCGCAGGCCCAGGGTCAGCGTGAAGTTCGGCCGCACCTTCCACTCGGTCTGGCCGTAGGCGAAGACGTCGTGCCAGTCGTAGTAGAAGATGTCCTGCCCGCCGATGAGCGGCTTGTTGATGGTCGCCGAGTCGGCGATGTCGTCGACGAAGCGCTGGAGCGTGCTGTAGACGAGCCGGCCGCGGATGGTCGGGATGAAGAACTGCTTGAGCTGGTTGCGGCGGAGGTCCACGCCGAACTTCAGCGCGTGGTTGCCGCGCGTCCAGGAGAGGTTGTCCTGGAGCTGGTAGGTCTGGCGCGTGGCGAACTGCGGCAGGTTGACCGCGAGCCCGATGGCCGTGCGGTTGTTCGCCGCGTTGAAGCCCGTCAGGCCGAGCGCGCTGATCTCGATGGAGGGAATCTCCTCCGAGCGCGGGTCGGAGGCGTTGAAGAGCTGGCCCTGCCGCTGGTAGGCGCCGCGCAGCTCGTTGACGACGTTCGACGAGAGCAGGCTGTTCATCGAGAGGTTGACGGCCTGGCTGCGGGTGAGCGAGTTGGTGCTCAGACCCGCCGGGGTCGCCTGGTCGGCGCCCGTCTGGTCGTTGTCGTTGAAGATGTAGCGCCCGAAGATCGAGTGCTTCTGGTTGAGGTTGTGGTCGATGCGGATCGACTGCTGCCAGTTGTTGAGCTGCGCCGAGGTCGCGCCGGTCAGCGAGCCGACGGGGACGGTGAAGGTCTGCCCGCCGACGACGAACGTCTTCGGGGCGCAGGCCGCGGCCGTGCCCGTGCAGGGGCCGCCGGATACCGGGAGGTGGCTCAGCAGCGCCGCGACCTGCGGGCGGCCGCCCGCCCCGGCCTGGAGCGCCGCGCGGCCGGCCTCGTTGGGCACGCCGTTGATGGTGAAGCCCGAGCCGAGCTGGCGATCCCACCAGCGCTGGAGCGAGAAGAAGAAGAAGGTGCGGTCGCGCCCCGAGATGTAGCCGGGGCCGCCCTCGCCGAAGCGCGGCAGGTGGAGCGGGCCGCCGATGGTGCCGCCCAACTGGTTCTCGATGCGGAACGGCGCCTGGCGCTGCGCCGGGTCGGTGGCGTTGGGGTTGCAGAAGCCGCCCGCCTTGTTCAGGTTGCTGCACGCGTTCAAGGCGTTGTCGTTGTGGAACCAGAAGCCCGAGCCGTGGTAGTCGTTGCCGCCCGCCTTGGTGATGGCGTTGAAGACGGCCGAGCCGTTGCGGCCGTACTCGGCGGTGAACTGGTTGGTGACGAGCCGCACCTCCTGGATGAGGTCGGGGTTGTTGAGGCCGACGGTGGCGCCCGCGACGCCGAAGTCGTTGTTGTCCTGCCCGTCGATCATGAAGTTGTTCGAGCGCACCCGCCCGCCGTTGGACGAGAAGGTCGTGTTGGCGCCGGCGAAGGTGGACTGCCCCGTGACGACCTGGCTGACGCCGGGCGCCGAGAGCGCGACGAGGTAGATGCTGCGGTTGGGGCTGATCGGCAGCTCGGAGAGGCGCCGCGAGTCGAAGCGGGTCGCGACTTCGGCGTTCGTCGTGTTGAGCAGCGCGGCGTTCTCCGTCACGTTGACGACGGCCTCGACGCCCGCGGGCTTCATCGTTACGTCGACGACGGCATCCTGGTTGAGCAGGAGCTGGACGCCCGTCTGCACGTACTTGGCGAAGCTCGTCGACTCGATCGTGATCTCGTAGCCGCCGACGGGCATGCCGGGGAAGCGGTAGCGGCCGTCGGCGTCGGTCTGCGCGGTGCGCGTGATGTTGGTTTCGACGTTGCGTGCCGTGACGGTCGCGCCCGCGATGGTGCCGCCCTTCTCGTCCTGCACGGTGCCGAGGATCGTCCCCGTCGTCTGCGCCGACGCGTCCGGCGCGAAGGCGAAGAGCAGGGCGATGAGCAGCAGCAGGGGTGTCGTCGCTCTCTTCATTCTGGTAATCCTCCTGGAGGTTTTCGAGTTACGGTGCGGCGGGTGCGACTAGCGGGGACGCCCGACCGCGCTGTGGCCGAAGATTTAGGCCGCGCGAGGAATTAAAGAAGAGGGCGAGACAGCCGCGGCCGCCCCGAACTCCGGGAATGAATTACGTGTTATAAAGTCTCGGGCCGGCGCCCGATTCGCCTTGAAGGAAAGAGCAAAGGCCAAGTGCCGCTGCCGATGCGAAACGCGTGAGGCAACCGTCGTGCCCCGAGGCGGGGACTGCTTTTTAGCTTATTTTTGCCGGGGCGGCGCGCGGCCATTCATTTTTTTGAATGTCCGGCTCTGATTTTTCTGAACATGCGCGAGACTGCCGAGCCGGCCGGGGGGAGCCCGAGGGAGCCCGCCTACGACCGCGTAGCGGGGTGTTACGACCGCTGGATGCGCCCGTTCGAGCGCGCGGGGTTGACGCGCCTGCGCGCACGCGCGCTCGGGCGGGTCGCGGCGGCGCTCGACGGGCGGGAGGGCGGCGGGCGTCTCCTGGAGGTCGGCGCGGGGACGGGCGGGAACTTCCCACACTACCCCGCGGGCGCGCGCGCGGCCTGCGTCGAGCCGAGCCGCGAGATGCTCCTGCGCGCCTCCGCGAAGCCGCAGCGACCCGCCGACTCGCTGCTCGTGCAGTCGTTCGCCGAGCGGCTGCCGTTCGCCGCCGAGACGTTCGACGTGGCGCTCACGACGCTCGTCTTCTGCTCGGTCGAGTCGCCGCCGCGCGCGATGGCGGAGCTGCGGCGGGTCGTGCGCGCGGGCGGGCTCGTCGTGCTGCTCGAACACGTAAGGCCGCGCGGCCCGCTCGGCTACGCCTTCGACGCGCTGAGCCTCTTCACCGTGCCGCTTTTCGGAGACCACTTCAACCGGCGCACCGCGGACGAGGCGCGCCGCGCCGGGCTCGAACTGTTGACGGTCGAGAACTACCTGTTCGGCGTCGTGCAGCTCATCGTCTGCCGCGCCGTCTGAGACGAATTTGAAAGCAGTAGGCAGTCACATGGCCGACTCTCAAACGCAGCCGAGTCCCCGCGTGCAGGTCGGGTGCCAGGGGTGGAACTACGACGACTGGGTGACGCCGCCCGCCGCGGCGCGGCCGGTCTTCTACCCGGCGGGCACGCGCGCCGAGCACATGCTCGACGCGTACGCGCGCGCCTTCGACACCGTCGAGGTGGACTCGACCTTCTACGCCGCGCCGTCTGACGCGACCTACGACGCGTGGGCGCGACGCACGCCCCCGGGCTTCACCTTCGCTTTGAAGCTCCCGCAGAAGATCACGCACGAGGAGTCCCTGCGCGGCCGCGCGGCGACGGCCGCGCTCGAAGAGTTCTGCCGCGGCGCGCGGCGCCTCGGGAGCAAGCTCGCCGCCGTCCTCGTCCAACTGCCGCCGCAGTTCGAGGCCACGCGCGACAACCTGCGCGCGCTCTCCGAGTTCCTGCCGCTCCTGCCCGCGGACATCCGCTTCGCCGTCGAGTTCCGCGACCCCTTCTGGTTCGAGGAGGAGCTGCTCGTGCCGCTCGCGCTGCAACGCAACGTCTCGCTCGCGCTCGTCGAAGGCCCGTGGGTCACGCGCGAGCGCCTGTGGCGCGCGGCCGCCACGCTCCTCGACACCTCCGACCACGCCTACGTCCGCTGGATGGGCGCGCGCGACCTCGCGCGCTTCGACGAGGTGGTGCGCCCGCGCGACCTCAACCTGGAGAAGTGGGCCGCGGCCGTCGAGCGCCTGCGCGAACGCGTCCCCCGAGTCTGCGCCTACTTCAGCAACTTCTACGAGGGTCACGCCCCCGCCAGCGCCAACAAGCTCAAACGCCTCCTCGGCGAGCCCACGGTCGAGCCCGGGGACTTGGAAGACCAACCCTCGCTCTTTTGAAAGCAG
>DAIRFV010000059.1:12214-25248 GCA_036794905.1 Pyrinomonadaceae bacterium
AGAGTTTTGCCGCCGGAAACTCAGGGTTAACCCCTCAACACACACAACGCGGAGCGGCTGCCTACTGCCAACTGCCTACTGCCTACTGCCTACCGTTTTGTGTTATCCTTCGGCAGCTAAATTCCCCCTAAAAATTCTGACTGTAGACCATCTCTGCCAGACGAGGGAGGAGAAGACTTTCATGCGCCTTGTGAACGGAACGAGAGGGGTTTTCGCGGCCGCCGCGGCGGCCTTCGCGCTCGCGGCCGCCGGCTGCCAGTCGGCGACCGAGACGAGCAACACCGCCGCGGTCAACACGAACGGCAACTCGACGGTCAACATCAACGGCTCGAACGCGAACATGACGACCTCGACCGTGCAGACCAACACGGGACAGACCATCGAGGCCCGGGAGCCCGACAAGTACACGGCCACGATGACCGCCACGCTCGCCGCCGCCGGCCAGCAGCAGCAGCAGCAGCGGGCCCAGGCCGAGGTGAAGGTGGCGCGCAACGGCGCCGACCGCCGCTACTCCGTGAACGTGCCCGTGGCCGGCGAGCTGGTCTTCCTCGACAAGGCCGACAAGCGCTACGTCATCATGCACGGCCGCAAGGAGTACGCCGAGCTGACGCAGGAGATGACCGGCGTCAACGTCGACCAGCTCCGCTCGATGACGCCGGGGCAGCTCGTGGCCCTGGTCACGAAGCAGCAGGGCGTCACGCTCGTCGGCGAGGAGACCCTCAACGGGCGCCCCGCCGTCAAGTACCGCGCCGCCGGGGGCACGCAGACGCAGACCACCGCGGGCCAGGTGAAGGGCGAGACCTTCATCTACGTGGACAAGGAGACGGGGCTGCCGCTGCGCATCGAGGGCTTCGGCCAGTCCACCGGCAACGTCCAGGGCATCACGGGCGGCAACGTCGTCATCGAGACGCGCGACCTGAAGACCGACGTGAACCCGGCCGACTTCGAGATACCGCAGGGCTACAAGCAGCTCTCACCCGAGGAGGTGCGCCAGCGCGTCCAGATGCTCGCGCAGGGCTTGCAGGCGTTGATGGCCTTCATCAACTCGCAGCAGTCGGCGGGCACCGCGCCGGCCGTGGTGCCGTCGCCGACGGCCACGCCGGGTCGCTGAGGGGGCATTAGATGAAGTTCATTCTCGCGCTCCTGCTCGGCGTCGTGCTGGGCGGCGTGGCCGCATACTTCCTCTTCGTCGGCGCGCCGCGCGTGGGCTCGTCTCTGAAGGGTCAGCCCGTGCTCGCGCCCGCCCCGGGCGGGCCGCCGCCGGGCACGGCCGTCGTCGAGCTGGACGAGCAGTTCTTCGGCGCGCTGCTCGACGCGATCTTCCGCGACCTGAACAAGCCGGCCTTCCCGCCCGCGCCGGGCGAGGGCTGTCAGAATCAGGTCGTCGTCGAGCCCGCCGCGGGCGACGTGAAGACCGGCGTGCTGATGCGGGACGGCAAGGTCATCGTGCCCCTCGCCTTCAGCGGCACGTACAACCTGGTGGGGAACTGCCAGAATTTGCGCGGCACGGCCGAGGCGGGCCTCGAGTTCCGCTTCGCCGCCGAGGAGCAGACGCTCTACGGCCAGCTCAACGTCGCGGGCGTCAACGTCGAGGGGATGTCGCCCGTCCTGAGCGGGTTCGTGACGGCCTTCGTGCAGGGCGCCATCAACCAGCGCGTCAACCCTCTGCCGCTGCTGCGCGGCCAACAACTGACCCTCGCCGTCCCCGTCCAGGCCGCCGGCGGCACCCTCAACGCGCAGGCGCGCGAGGTGCACGAGGAGGCCAAAGACGGCAAGCTCCGCCTCTACGTCACCTACGACTTCAAAGGGACGAAGGGCGGGCAGTAGTAGAAGAGACTCCACCCACGCGAGTGGACGCGCAGACGCGGCCCGTTGACGGTAAGTCAACGGGCCGCGTCTGCGTCTCCACCCGCCTATCTTCTGCCCCCGCCCTTCTTTTTGTAGTTGTGGGGGTCGAAGTCGGCGAGGTCGATCTTGCCGAAGTCCTTCGGCGGCGTGAAGACCCGGCGCTTCATCTTGTCCGGGTCGGAGGTGTGGTAGCTGATCTCTTCCGTGCGGACGAGCTGCCAGGTCTGGTCGATGCGCGAGTAGTTGAACTTGTAGGCGTACTTCCAGCGCCAGTTGCTGCCGCCGTAGTGGTGGACGGTGAAGGTGTTGCGGCCGGCCTCGACGGCCTCGAAGGGGTCGCCGAAGACGCCGCCGCAGCTTGAGCACATGACGAGGCGCTCGTTGCGCTTCGCCGCGGACAGCCTGCCGTCGCCGCCGCGCAGGAGGATTAAGAGCGGGCGCTGTTTGACGGGGAAGTCGTCCGCGTCCTTCGCCGGGTTCTCCCGCTCCAGCACGAGCACGAAGTCGCCGCGGCCGTCGCCGTTCAAGTCCGCCGCTTCGAGCGCGATGGCCTTCGTCCCGGCCTCCACGAACGGCTGCACCTCGGCCGGAACCCGCAAATCTTCGCTCTGGCCGGTGGCGGCCGACGGCGCGGCGCACAGCAGCGCCAGGGCTAAAAGGGTCGTTCGCATTCTGCCCATCCTTTAGTGGTTAGCGGGCGCGGCCACGCCGGCCGGGTGCACGTCGGGGAGGAAGTAGAAGAGGATGGCGAGCACCGCGTAGACCGAGAGGAGTTGGAGCCCCTCGATCCAGTTGCTCTCGCCGTCGCTGCTGATCTGCTCGACGATGATGATGGAGGCGACGACCGCGACCACCTCCGGCACGGTGAACTCCAAATCCATCGGCGTGCCGAAGAGGTACGAGGCGAAGACGAGCAGCGGCGCGACGAAGAGCGCGATCTGGAGGCTGGAGCCGACGGCGATGCCGATGGCGATGTCCATCTTGTTGCGCATCGCCATCAGGATGGCCGAGGAGTGCTCGGCCGCGTTGCCGATGATGGCGACGACGATGACGCCGACGAAGACCTCGGTCAGCCCCAGAGACTCGCGGGCGCTCTCGATGGCGCCGACCAGGAACTCCGAGATGAGCGCGACGAAGGCCGTCGCCCCGAGGAGGACGCCGACCGCCTTGCCCACCGACCACGGCGCGTGCCCGCCCTCCTCGGCCTCCATCCGCGTCCGCTCCGCGCCGGCATCGTGCGCCACGTTGTGCCCGCCTTCGGCGGCGCCGAACAGCTCCCGGTGCGTGACGAGCGAGAAGACGAGCGTCAGCGCGTAGGTCAGGAAGAGCACGACGGCGATGGCGAGCGAGAGCCCCTGCTCCTTCGCCTGCGTCCAGCCGCCCGCCGCCACCGGCACGGCCGCCGCCGCCTGGTGGAAGACCGTCGGGATGATGAGGGCGATGGCGGCGAGCGTGAGCGCCGTGGCCGAGACGCCCGCGGCCACGCGGTTGAACTCCTGCCGGCGGAACTTGAAGCCGCCCGCGAGGAACGAGAGCCCGAGCACGAGCAGGATGTTGCCGATGATCGAGCCCGTAATCGAAGCCTTGACGACGCCCGTCAGCCCCTTCGAGAGGGCGAAGAGCGCGATGATGAGCTCGGCGGCGTTGCCGAACGTGGCGTTGAGGAGCCCGCCGACGCCCTGACCCAAGTGCTCGGCGAGGTGCTCGGTGGCGCGCCCCATCCACCCGGCCAGCGGGATGATGGCGATGCACGAGACGACGAAGAGCGCCGTCGGGTTCTCCAGCGACGGCACGAACCTGAGGACGATGGCGACGGGCACGAAGACCAGGAGCCAGTCGAGTCTCGGCCTCAACCATGAGCGGCGGCGCGGCGCCCGGGCGGACGTGTGGCCCGACTCGGGCGGGGCTGAAGGTGTCGTCATGGAGTCTATTTACCACATCTCCGGCGCCGTCTTATCTTTTTTTCGTTGACACCCGCGCCCCCAGCGCATATTTTTCACTGTCCCCAAGCCCCACGCCACAATCTTCTACCCCTTGAGGAGGCTCCCGATGTCGTTTCGTAAACTCTTCGGAATCGGACTGGTCGCGCTCGCCTGCGCCGCCTGCGGGGGCGGCGCGCCGCCGGAGCCGCCTGCGGCCGGCGAGCCGAGGGACTTCGCGTCGGTGTGCGACAAGGCCAACGAGGGCAAGCGGGTCGCGGTCGTCGGCTACCCGCGCTTCCCCGAGAAGTTCACGGGCACGCAGAGCGTCGTACTCCGGCTCTACGGGGATGCCGACTACGCCGGGGCGCCGGTCGGCGTCCAGACCCCCATCGGCAAGCAGGCCAACCAGGCCGAGCTGGCGCCCAAGCAGTACACGGACAAAGACCTCAAGGTGCACACCTCCGACGGGCAGGTGGCCGGCTACGGGACGAAGGTCAGGGTCTCGGGCAAGGTCTACTTCCCGCTGGTCGGTCAGGACTTCAAGTGCGCGCTGGAGAATCCGCTCATCGAGTCGGCGCGCTGAAATATCGCCGGGCGAACTCTGAACGGAGTGTCACGGGCGCCTCGTCCCCGCCACAGGGCCGTTCGTCACATTTTGGTGGCCAAATATCCACGCGGGCTCTATGACTGTCGGGTCAAATCCGAGGAGGCCGTCGTGCGCGCCGGCGCGGCCGGCGACGGCGGGAACCTTACAGATGAGCCACACGAATCTCGCGAGACAACTGTTGGGCAGCCTGCTGGCCGCCCTCGCCGTCGCGTGCGCGGTGGCGCCGCGCGCCGACGCAAGGCAGGCGAAGCCTTTCGACTTCGCCGAACTCGATAAGACGGTCGAGGCCGAGCTTAAGGCCGGGCACACCCCGGGCGCGGCCGTGGCCGTCGTCAGCGGCGACCGGGTCGTTTACGCCCGTGGCTTCGGCGTGACGAGCGCGGAAGAGGGCGGGGGGGCGGTCACCCCGGACACGCTCTTCCGGATGGGCTCGACGACGAAGATGTTGACGGCCGCCGCCCTCGTCACGCTCGCGTCCGAAGGCAAGATTCGCCTCGACGCGCCCGTCGGCAACTTCGTCAAGGGGCTCCCGCCCCGGGTCGCCGCGCTCACGCCTCACCAACTGCTGAGCCAGTCGTCGGGCTTACGCGACTTCGCGCCCGCCGCCACCTCCGACGACGACGCGGCGCTCGCGAAGAACATCCGCGCGTGGAACGACGACGTGTTCTTCACCGAGCCGAACAGCATCTACTCCTACTCCAGCCCGAACTACTGGCTGGCGGGCTTCGTCGTCGAAGAGCTGACGGGCAGGGTCTACGCGGACGCCATGCGCGACCTCGTCTTCAAACCGCTCGGGATGGGGCGCACGACTTTGAGGCCGCTCGAAGCGATGACCTACCCGCTCGCGCTGGGTCACAACGTCCAGCCGGGGGGCGCCGTCGTCATCCGCCCCATCCCCAACAACGTCGCGAAGTACCCGGGCGGCTCGGTCTATTCGAGCGTCAGCGAGCTGGCGCGTTTCGCCGTCGCCATGTTGAACGGCGGGCGGCTCGAAGGCCGGCAGGCGCTCCCGCCGCTCGTCGTCGAAGAGCTGCCGAAGCCCCAGTTCTACCTCCCGGGCGAGGGGCGCGCCTTCTACGGCTACGGGCTGCTCGGCTTCGAGTCGGGCGGCGTCCGTGTCGTCTCGCACGGCGGGGTGTCGAGCGGCTACGGCTCGACCATCATGTTCGCGCCGGGCTACAGACTCGCCGTCATCGTCCTCACGAACCGGAACGGCGAGACGCTGCCCCGGACGCGCCAGCGCGCCATGCAGCTCGCCCTCCCGCTCAAGCCCGACCCGGCCGAGCAGCCCAAACCGCAGCCCCCCGGCGCCGACGAGTTGAAGCGCTACGCCGGCAAGTACACGCACGCCCCGCAGACGTGGGAGGTCTTCGTCAAAGCAGGCAAGCTCTTTCTGAAGGAGGACGGCAAGGAGTTCGAGCTGACGAAACTCGGCCGCGAACGCTACGGCTACGAGCAGGGCGAGGTGCTCTTCGTCCCCGACGCGAGGGGCGCCGTCGGGCACATCTTCATGGGCCTCTACGCCGCCAGACGCTCACAGTAGGCGCTACCCGACGGGCGGCGCCGCCGGACGACGCATATGTGGAGACTGAGATTTACGAGAGCGGTTCTCGTCGCGGTGTGCCTGTGCTGTGTCCTCGTCACGGCGGGCGCGGCTCGCCGGCAGGAGAGCGGCCTCGAAGGCTACTGGGAAGGCGCGGTCACGCGTGAGGGCAAAGTCTGGCGCGTCACTTTCGAGATCACGCGAGACGGCGCGGGCGCGGTCTCCGGCGGCGCGGACAAGGGCTACAGAGCCGTCGCGGACTTCGTGGACGCGGGGGGCGTAGACCGCGTCTTCACGGTCGAATTCGACGCGCCGCACGTCAGGCTGGAGAGGCCGCAGCCGAACGGCGCGCCGATAGTGTTCGACGGGCGCGTGGCGGGCGACCGCTTCTCCGGTACATTCTCCGGCCTCGGGACGACGGCCGACTTCACGCTCCGGCGGCGCGGAAGCGTGCGGCCGCGTTTCTACCGCGAGCAGGCGGTCACTTTCAGAAATGGCGAAGTGACTTTGTCGGGGACGCTTCTCCTGCCGCTCGGAAAGAAGGGGCCGCGGCCGGCGGTCGTCTTCGCGCACGGCGGGGCGCCCGAGGCCCGACTCGTGAACAAAGACTGGGCCCTCCGCTTCGTCCGCCGCGGGATGGCCGCGCTGATCTACGACAAGCGCGGGGTCGGGGAGTCCACGGGCAACTGGCGGACGGCGAACCTCGACGAGTTGGCGGGCGACCTGCTCGCCGGCGTGCGGCTGCTGAAGGCGCGCCGCGACATAGACCCGCGTCGAATCGCCGCGGCGGGTCACAGCCAGGGCGGAACCATCGCGCCGCTGGCGGCGGTCAAGTCTCGTGACATCTCCTTCGTCATCTCCAGCGCGCCCTCGGCCGTCAACTACGCCGAGCAGAGCGTCTACCACAGGGCCAACGTGATGCGCGAGTCGGGCCTCTCGGAGGAGGCCGTCCGGATAGCGTCCGCGCTGCGCGAGAGGCTCTACGCTACGGGGCGGATGCTGCTCGCAAACGACCCGCGCGCCGAGGCCGAGCGCAGGCAGCTTTCCGCCGAGCTGGAAAGATACAAGGACGCGCCGTGGCTGGAGGCCGCCGCCCTGCCGCCGAATCTCGACAACGACAAGCCGTCGAGGGGCGGGCTGGAGCTGCTCTTCTTCGAGCCGCTGCCGGTGTGGGAGGGGCTGCGCGTGCCGGCCCTCTTCCTCTGGGGCGATCAGGACACGGTGGTGCCCGTCGAGCAGGGCCGAGGGATTATTGAAAGTGCGCAGCGCAGGAGCGGCAACAGGGACTACACGATAAAGGTGTTCCCTGATGTCACCCACTTCACCACGAAGTCCCGCACGCGGGACGAGGGCTGGGACTTCCCGCGCGTCGCCTCCGATTACCTCGAAGCGTCCGCAGACTGGTTGGCGGCGAGGGTCAACGCGAGGCCGTCGGGCGAAAGGCCGTGACTATCCGGGCAGGATAGTCACGGCCTTTCCGCCTTAAGAAGCGAGACGCGCGGCTACTCCTCGTCGGCGCGACCTAAACCGCTGATGGCCGGGCCGTTGAGGACGTGGCCGTCCGCCGGGTCGAAGCGGGAGCCGTGGCAGGGGCAGTCCCAGCTCCGCTCCTTGTCGTTGAAGGCGACGACGCACCCCAGGTGGGTGCAGACGGCGGAGAACTCGTGGAGCGCGCCCGATTCGTCGCGGTAGAGCGCCACCTTCGACAGTCCCCGCCGCATGATGGCGCCGGCGCCGGGGGCGACCTCTTCGGCCGAGTCCACCTCGCCGCCGGTGAGGTGGTCGGCGTACTGCACCGCGACGTTGAGGTTCTCGCGCGCGTACTCGCCGCCCGCGCGCAAAGAGATGCGCGAAGGGTCGTAGACCGTCTCCCACGCGTTCTCGCGCCCGAGGATTAAGTCTCTAATCAACATGCCCGCGATGGTGCCGTGCGTCATGCCGTTGCCGGAGTCGCCCGTCGCGACGTAGACGTTCTTCGCGTCGCCGGGGTTGCGGCCGAGGTAGCCGAGCCCGTCCACCGGCTCCATCACCTGACCCGACCAGTGGTACTCGAACGCCTCGACCGCGGGGAAGCGCTCGCGCGTCCACTCTTCCAGACGACGGAAGCGCTCGTCGAAGTCCTCGGCCTGACCCGTCTTGTGATCCTCGCCGCCGACGATGAGCACGTCGTGCCCGCCCCGTTCGTCCGCAACCGACTGCAAGCGCACGTAGTGGTAAGGGTCTTCAGTGTCCCACAGCAGCATCCGCGGCACCGAGCCCGTGGGCACGCGCGCGCCGACGACGTAGGTGCGGTAGGGCGCCTGCTTGGTGTGGATCGAGACGAGGTCGTTGACCGGCGTGTTGGTGGCGACGACGACCGCGGCGGCCGTGACGACGTGCCCCCCGGAGGTGGTGACGCGCGCCGTCTGGCCGTCGCCCTCCATCTTGTCGGCGTGCGTGTTCGTGTGCAGGCGCCCGCCGAGGGCGGTGAAGGCGCGCGCGAGCCCCGTCATGTATTTGAGGATGTGGAACTGCCCCTGGTACGGGAAGTGGAGCGCGGCGCCGAAGTCGAAGCCTGCGTAAGGGAGCCGCTCGACGTACTTGACCTCGGTCAGCCCGCAGCGGTGCGCGGCGCGCAGCTCCTCGCCGAGCTGTTCGGTCGATTGACCCGGGCCGACGCAGAGGTAGCCGTCCACGCGCGCGAAGTCGCAGTCAATGCCTTCGCGCTCGATTATCTCTTCGATCTGGTCAACGGCCGCGGTGTGGCTCTCGGCGGCGAGGCGCGCGCCGCGCGCGCCGTGCAGGCGTTCGAGGTCGTAGTAGCGGTCGTCGAGCGCGTTGACGAGGTGCGCGGTCGTGCGCTCCGTCTCGCCGCCCGCCACGCGGCCGTCGTCGAGCACGACGACAGACTTACCCTCGCGCGCGAGCAGGTAGGCGGTCGTCAGCCCCGCTATCCCCGCGCCCACGACGCACACGTCCGCGCTCGCCTCGTGCGCGAGCGCCGCGAACTCGGGCACCTCGCCCGTCGCCATCCACACTGAAGTCGTCCGCCCCGAATCGCTCTCCATACTTCTCCCCTATTAGTTGTCGTTTCTGTTGGCCGCTTTAGACAGAACTTAGCACCCACCCGCGGGGCGCGCAAACACTTTCCGCGGCGGTTAACGAATTTGTCGGGCGGGCGAATTTTTCAGGCGCCGCGTCCCGGCCGGGATGGCCGAGGCGCGCAACTCCTCGACCGATGTACAACCAGCGTTTCGGGGGCCGTGGGAGGCGTGGGGCCGAAGTGCAGACGGGAGGCAGCACGTTACTCGTCATCAACCGATGACGAGCAACGCGCTGCCCTTAACTCTCAATCTTTGCCTTGTGTCTGAGCGCTACGTGCGCAGGCTGCGGCCGCGGATGAGGCGGTAGGCGGCCAGCAGGACGATGGCGCCGATGATGGCGAGCACCATGCTCATGATCGTGCCGGGCTCGCTCAAGTCGCCGTCGCCGCGGCCGTAGCCGAGCAGCCCGCGGCCGATGAAGCCGCCGATGATCGCGCCGGCGATGCCGAGCAGGATCGTGACGATGGCGCCGCCCGGGTCGCGCCCGGGCATGATGGCCTTCGCGATAATTCCCGCGATGAGCCCGAAGATGATCCAACCAATAATCGCAAGCATCTCTTTACTCCTCCGACAGTCAAAGATTCGCCGTGCGCGCCCGCGAACCGCGGGGCCGAAGACGCGCGTACTGTTTTTATCTTCGTTTGAACAACACCCTCGGAGAAAAGCAAGCGGCGCGCCGCGGGGGCGCGTCGCCGGAACGTGAAGAACTTCAACCAATTGACGCCCGCGCGCCGCAGGCCCCGCGCCGCGCGCGGGGCGCGGAAACGATACACCGCGGGTCAGCCCCGGCGTTTGGCGGGCGCGCGTTTCTTCGCCGCCTTCTTCTTCGCGGCGCCCTTCTTCGCCGCGCGCTTGGCCGCGACCTGCTTCGGCGCGGGCCGGCTCGCGTGCGCGGCGCGGAGGTAGGCGTCGAGGTCGAGGCCGAAGAGTTCTTTGACCTTCGTGGAGATGGTCGGCAGCACGACCTCTGCGAAGCCGGAGAGTTCGGCGACGACGTGCTCGCCGGTGGTGACGGTCTTGCGGCGGCCGCGCGGGCGCGGCTCCTCGCGCTCGTCGAAGGCGCGCGCGATGCCGAAGCCGACGAGGATGCCGATGGAGACGGCGCCCGCGCCCCAGACCAGCGGGTTGCGCTCGAACTCGGTGCGCCAGTCGAGCACCTCGCCGACGCCCTCCTTCACGCTCTCGACCGTCTCGCGCACCTCCTCGTACTGGTGCGTGACGACCGACTTGATCTCGGCGACCGTCTCGCTGATGGATTCGCGCGCCTCCTCCATCTGCTGCCGCAGCGCGGCCTTGCTCT
Organism: Pyrinomonadaceae bacterium; assembly: GCA_036794905.1. GTDB lineage: Bacteria > Acidobacteriota > Blastocatellia > Pyrinomonadales > Pyrinomonadaceae > QHXN01. The sequence goes on from DAIRFV010000059.1 coordinate 22,518, forward strand.
CGGACTCCGCGGCCTCGCCTCGCTTCCTGCTCATCCGCCGCCCCCTTCGCCCGTCGGGATGGAATAACTTCGCGCGCGAGTATAGCAACATTCGGGCGGCGCGGCGGGCGGGAGGAAAACTCTTTACAGCCCGCGGCCGCGGAAGTATCTTTAACCCGGACGATTCCCCTGAACATTCCGAACGCCGCGACGTGTGAGGCACCGGTGCGCCGGGCGCCGCGACGGCTCCTTGAGATTTACGCCAACTCGCGGACAAACCCTTCCGCTAGGTTGTCGGCACCGGTAGAGGGAGGAGCAAGCACATGGAGAGTAGAGCCAAGATTCTCGGGCACCCGATCCACCAGATGTTGATCCCGTTCCCGTTCGGGCTGCTCGCGACGGCGGTCATCTTCGACATCATCTCCCTGTTCGTGTCGAACCCGGCGACCGCCGACACGCTCTCGACGGTCGCCTTCTGGATGATCGCCGCCGGCATCGTCGGCGGGCTGGTCGCCGCGCCGTTCGGCCTCATCGACTACCTCGCCATCCCCGCGGGGACGCGCGCCAAGTCGGTGGGCCTGCTGCACGGCGTCGGCAACGTCTTCGTGCTGGTGCTGTTCGCGCTGAGCCTGTGGCTGCGCTACAACGCGCCGACGGCCGCGCACCGGCCGACGACGGCCGCGCTCGCCTCGGCGTTCGTCGCCTTCCTGCTCGCGGGCGTGACGGGCTGGCTCGGCGGCGAACTCGTCGACCGCCTCGGCGTCGGCGTGGACGACGGCGCGCACCTCGACGCGCCCAACTCGCTCACCACCAGCTCGGCGCACGGCGACGCACACGGGAAAGTTTTGTAGGAGAGTAGACGGCAGGCGGATGGCAGTAGGCAGTCGAGAGGGCCGCTGTCGAAACTGTCGAGTTACATTTCAACGTCCTTAACGCGGTAGCGGCTGCCGACTGCCATCCGCCTACTGCCTACCGAGTTTGAGAGGTTTGCGAATGAGTCACCCGACGGAGCGACCCGAGGTGGTCGTCATTACCGGTGCGAGCGCGGGCGTGGGGCGCGCGTGCGTGCGCGAGTTCGCGCGGCGCGGCGCGCACGTCGCGCTCATCGCGCGGGGGCGCGACGGGCTCGAAGGCGCGCGGCGCGAGGTCGAGCAGTTGGGCGGGCGCGCGCTCGTGCTGCCGCTCGACGTGTCGGACGCAGACGCCGTCGAGCGCGCGGCCGAAGCCGTCGAGCAGCGGCTCGGGCCGATTGACGTGTGGGTCAACAACGCGATGCTCTCGGTCTTCTCGCCCGTCACGAAGATGAGGCCCGAGGAGTACAAGCGCGTGACCGAGGTGACGTACCTCGGCTACGTCTACGGCACGCTCGCGGCGCTCAGGCGGATGCGGCCGCGCGACCGGGGCTGCATCGTGCAGGTCGGCTCGGCGCTCGCCTACCGCGGCATCCCCTTGCAGTCGGCCTACTGCGCCGCCAAGCACGCCGTCCAGGGCTTCATGGACTCGCTGCACGCCGAGCTGATTCACGACGAATCGAACGTGCGCGTGACGATGGTGCAACTGCCCGCGGTCAACACGCCGCAGTTCTCGTGGGTCAAGTCGCGCATGCCGAACGAGCCGCAGCCGGTCGGCCCCATCTACCAGCCGGAGGTGGCGGCGCGCGCCGTCTACTGGGCGGCGCACAACGAGCGGCGCGAGCTCTACGTCGGCTGGCCGACGGTCAAGGCCATCGTCGGCAACAAGCTGGCGCCCGAACTGGCCGACTGGTACGTCGCGCGCTACGCCTACGAGGAGCAGCAGACCGAGGAGCCCGTCGCGCCCGACCGCCGCCACAACCTCTGGGAGCCCGTCCCCGGCGACCACGGCGCGCGCGGGCGCTTCAACGAGCGCGCCTCCGACACGAGCGCGCAGCTCTGGGCGACGACGCACCGCGGCCTGTTCGCGCTCGCGGGCGTCGGCGCCATCATCGGCGCCGCGGCCGCCAAACTCCTGCTCGACGCGCGCGAGCGCCGCCTCGCCGACACGCAGCTCGAACGCTTCCGCGAGAGCGGGGTGATGTGAACGAAAGCGGTAGGCGGATGGCAGTAGGCAGTTGAAAGCCCGGCTGTCGAGAATTGAGAATTAACTCTCAACGCTCTTAACGCGGAGCCTACTGCCTACTGCCATCTGCCTACTGATTAAAGGAGGTGAAGATGGCGACAAAGAAGAGCGGCGGCGTGCTGGACGTGGCGCGCCGGGTCGTGAGCGAGGTGGTGGACTCGGCGGCGCGCGTCGTCGGTCAGGCCGGCGAGACGGCCGCGGGGCTCGCGAACTCCGCGTTGGACACGGCCGCCGACGCCGTCGCCAGCGTCAGCCCGACCGCGGGCGAGGTCGTGCGCCCCGAGCCTTCGACCAGGCGCACCGTCGGCGAGGCCGCGCGCCGGACGACGCGCCTCGCGCGCACGCAGGCCGAGGCCGCGAAGGACGCCGGCGGCGCCTTGACGGACGCCGCCGCAGACGCGGGCGAGGCGGCCTCGGACGCCGCGGCCGACGTGTCGCGCTCGGCGGCCGCGAGCGTCACCTCGCGCGAGTCGCTCGACCCGGAGAGCCGCGCCCGGAAGTCCGCGCGCCCCGCCGCCGACAACGCGCGCAGCGCCGTACGCCCCGCGGCACCCAAGTCCGACCGCGCCGCGGGCAGGGCGCTGGGCACGGCGCGCGAGGGCGTGCGTCAGGCGTCGAAGACCGCCCGCAACGCCGCGCGCACGGCTTCGAAGTC
>DAIRFV010000001.1:0-57219 GCA_036794905.1 Pyrinomonadaceae bacterium
AGTCCTGCGCGTCGAAGTGCGAGCGCGTGTTGTCGGGCGAGCCGGCGGCGTGGACTATCGCCATGCGCTTCTCGTCCCACAGGCGCTTGAGCGGCCGCATCGAAGGGTGCAGCCCGAAGAAGCCGTCGAGGTCAACGGCCGACTCGGCCGCCCCGCCGCGACCGGGCTGCGCGATGGCGATCTGCGGGCGCAACTCGTAATAGCCGCGCTCGCCGTGCGGCACGACCATGTTCAGCCCGTCCACCGCGCCGCGCTGGAAGATGCTGATGAGCGTCTTCCGCCTCCCCGTAGGCGCGGCCGACAACGCCTGCGCTTCGACCACGCGCCGCAGAAACGACGGCGCCGCGCCGACCAGTCCCACGCTCGCCAGCGCCAATCCGCCGTTCTTCAAGAAGTACCTGCGATTCATTGCTCACTCCGTTCGGCGTAAAACGTAAACCGTGAACCGTGCAAGAGCGTAAACCGTGAACCGTAAACCGTGACAAGCAAGTTCTGCTTTTATCTTGTCACGGTTCACGGTTCACGGCCTTTCACTGCCTCTGAAACTCGGGAGAGCCGATGACGAGCGCGGCGATGCGCGCGACCTCGGGGTTGCCGGACGCGGCGCGCGCCTGCTGCCGGCGCTCGCGGCGCGCGGCGCGCTCATTTCTGTCGCGCGGCTCCTCTTCGTCCGTGTTCGCGTCGGCGGGCGCGTCCGTCTGCGCCGTCAACTGCCTCATCAAGACCTCGCGGCTCTGCGGCGAGATGTCGCCCTGTAAGGCGACGCCGAGGAAGCGTTCGACGACGGCCTTCCGGTCTACGGCGCGGCCGCCCGCGGCCTCTTCGCCGGCGAAGCGCGCGAGGTCAACGCGCGCGCCGGGGATGCGGTTCGAGACGAGCGCGAGCGAGAAGTTGAGCCGTTCAAGGAGCGCGCCCGTGTTGACCCAGTACGACGCCTCGTCCGGGTAGCCGGTCGGCGCCTGGTATCCGTAAAGCGGCTCGCCCATGCGCGCGACCCACTGGATGAGCGCCGGCCTCACCTCGACCTGCGCGTCGAACGTGCGCAGGGCGCTCACGGCCAGCTCGAACGGCGTCTTGATCTTCGCGCGCCGCGCCTCCGCCGAGTTGAACTCGGGCGAGGCGAAGAGGGCGCGCAACGTCGCCTTGATGTCGCCCTTCGACTGCTGGAACGCGTCGGCGACGCGACGGACGAGCGCGGGGTCGGGCGTGTCGGAGACGAACTTGCGCGCGAGCTTCGTCGCGATGAACTTCGCGGTCGAGGGGTGCGCGACGAGTATATCCAGAACCTTCCGGCCGTCCTCGACGCCGCCGCCCGCGGGAACGCGGACGCCGAGCACGGTCTTCTCGCCGTCGTCGTGCATGCGCGGCGCGAAGTAGAAGGTGCCCGCGCGCCTCTCCTCACCTTCGGCGCCGTAGATGCCTCGGCCGCGCGGCGCGAAGATCGTCCAGCCGGTGAAGGCGCGCGCCACCTCCTGCACGTCCTTCTGCGTGTAGCCGCCCTCGACGCCGAGCGTGTGCAGCTCCATCAGCTCGCGCGCGTAGTTCTCGTTGATGCCGCGGCGCATGCGCTGCGGTCGCGGCGACGCCGCCGCCGGCATCTGGCCGTCGCCCTGCGGCTGCTGTTGCCCCGTGCGCCGACGCTCGTTCCGTCTCATGCGCCGGCCGCCGAGCGGGCCGCCGGGACGCATCTCCCCCTCGCCTTCCGCCTGCCGCATGCGGCGCTCACCCCTTCGGCCCGCCTGCGCGTTCGGGCTCATGCTCTGGAAGTTGTCGAGGTAGAAGAGCATCGCGGGGCTCTTCGCCGTCGCTTCCAGCAGGTCGCGGAAGTTGCCGAGCGCGTTCGGGCGGATCACGTCGCGGTCGTAGGAGGTCAGGAACCAGCGGTCGGCGCCTTTGCGCGCGAAGACGTTGAAGTGGTTCGACCAGAAGTCAACCATCACCTCCTGCAACTGCCGCTCCGAGTAGACGGCGCGCAGGATGCGCGAGGCGTTCAGCTCGTACATGATGCGCTGCGGGTTTTCGAGCCCCTGCTCGCGCATGTACTTCGCAATCGCCTGCCGGTACTGGCGGCGCTGCGGGTCTCGCTCCTCCTGCACCGCGCCCTCACCCTGCCCGGGCACGGCGGGCGGACGCATCGCCTCGGCGATGACCTTCTCGGCGTCGGCGTTCTGCCCTTCCGCGTTCATCTGCGCGGAGCCGTTCTGCTGCTCTGCCTGATTACGCCCGCGGACGAGCGCGGCCAACTCTTCGGGCAGCTCGCCCGCGCGCTCAAGTCTTCGCAGGAGTTGTCCGGGCTGTGGGTACTTGGCCAGCAGCTCGCCGTTCGACATGCCGAGCGTCGGGAAGTCGCGCAGCCGCGCCTCCAACGCAGAGTCGTCGAGCTTCGAGGGGTTGAGCTGCTGCTCGATGTAAGCCTCCAGACCCATTTTGCGCACGCGCTCGACCTCGCCCGGCCGCACGCCGAAGGCCAGACGGTTGAGCACGTGCACGACGCGCTGCTCCTCCGTCAGCTTCTGCGCGCCGGCCTTCGCGGCGGGCGCCTGCGCCGCGCCCACGACGAAGTTGTTTGATAAAAGCGCCAGCACGGCCGCGAGCGCAAAGGCCCGCGGAGCACGGCGGCGTGACGATAAAGTGGCTTCCATAGCGGCTCCGGATTCGCTCAAAATCAACCGTCCCCGACCGTTTCCGGCCTCCGTCTTTGATGAAGACCGACGGGTTTAAGACGCACGCGCGGGGGCGCTGGTTGGAAAATTTTAACCCGCAGACAGAACCGCGAGCGGTAGCGGGCGCGTCGCGTCACCCCGCCCCGCCCGCTACCGCTCGCGGTTCTGTTTCACGCCGCACTACGGCGGGTAATTTACTGCGCCTCGCGCTCGCGCTCGCGATCAACGAGGAGGCGCCGGAGAATCTTGCCCGAGGGCGACTTCGGTATCTGCGCGACGAACTCGACGCGCCTGACCTTCTTGTGCGGCGCGACGCGCGCGGCGACGAAGTCCAGCACCTCCGCCTCGGTCAGCCCGTGCCCTTCCTTCACGACCACGAACGCCTTCGGCACCTCGCCCGCCTCGTCGTCGGGGCTCGGGATGACGGCCGCGTCCGCCACCGAGCGGTGCGTCAACAGCACCGCCTCAAGCTCCGCGGGCGCGACCTGAAAAGCCTTGTACTTGATGAGCTCCTTCGCACGGTCAACGATGAAGAAGAAGCCGTCCTCGTCCACGTAGGCCACGTCGCCCGTGTGCAGCCACCCTTCCGCGTCAACGGTCTCGGCGGTCGCCTCGGGGCGGCCCAGGTAGCCCTTCATCACCTGCGGGCCGCGCACGTGTATCTCGCCGCGCTCGCCCACGCCCACGTCCTCGCCCGTCTCGACCGAGACGAGGCGGCACTCCATGCCCGGCACGCACAGTCCCACCGAGCCCGGCTTGTTGTGTTCGCGCGTCGAGAGGTGCGTCGCAGGGCTCGTCTCGGTCATGCCGTAGCCCTGTATGACCGCGCAGTTCAGACGCTCCGAGCAGGCGCGCGCCAGCTCCGCGCCGAGCGGCGCCGCGCCCGAGAAGACCGTGTGCAGACCTGAGAGGTCGAAGTTGTCCACCAGCGGGCTCTTCGACATCGCCAGCACAATCGGGGGCACGATGTGCGCGAACGTCACGCGGTAGTCCTGCATCGTCTTCAGGAGCTGCTCGAAGTCGAAGCGCGGGAGCGTGACGACCGTGGCGCCGCAGTAGAGCCCGTGGTTCATGATCGCCACCATCCCGTAGATGTGGAAGAGCGGCAGCACGCAGACGAGCGTCTCGTCGCGCCAGTCGTGCCCCGAGCCCTCGATCTGCGCGAGGTTCGCGACGAGGTTGCGGTGCGTCAGCATCACGCCCTTGCAGACGCCCGTCGTCCCGCTCGAATAGGGGAGCGCGACGAGGTCTTCGCGCGGGTTGATTTGAACGGAAGGCAGGTCGCCCGCGCCGCCTTCGAGCAGGGCGGCGAACGGCGTCGCGCCCGCGGCCTCGCCGAAGACGAAGAGTTCGTTCAACCCCTTCCCTTCCGACGCCTCGCGCGCGCGTTCGAGCAGCGGCGGGATGGTGACGAGCCACTTCGCGCCCGAGTCTTCGAGCTGCTTCGACAACTCATCGACCGTGTAGAGCGGGTTGACCGGCGTGACGACGCCGCCGAGCGTTGCGACCGCGTGGAAGGCGACGACGTACTCGGGCAGGTTCGGGCTGTAGAGCGCGAGCACGTCGCCCTTCGCGAGGCCGCGCCGCGCGAGCCCGGCCGCCGCCGCGCGCACGGCGCCCGCGAGCTGCGCGTAGGTCAACACGCGCCCGCTCACGCCGTCCACGAGCGCCGGCCGGTCGGCGTGCTCGGCCGCGCGTCCGAAGACGAATTCGGTGAGCGACGCCTCTGGTATTTCGACATCGGGTAAAGGGCTGCGGAAGATCATGGTTGGTGAATGGTAATTGGTGAACGGTGAATGGTGGACAGTGAACGGCTGACGGTAAATGGCCGGCGCTCGTCGCCCGGCTCCATTTACCATTTACGATTTACCGTTCACTAACGGATGCGGTAGGCGCGGCCGCGAACCACGACGATGACCTCGCCGCTGACGGCCTCCGCGACGCGGCCGACCTCGGGCACGTCCGCGACGAGCGCGCGGAAGGGCTCCGTGCCGCGGCGCACGCCGGTCGAGGACATGGAGGGTTTGTAGTTCACGTCAACCCACACGTTGCCCTCGCGCCGGAAGCGGTGCCCGGCCGCGGAGCGCGTCTCGCCGGAGCGGGCGTCGTCGTCTTCGCTGTCCTTGCGCTCCGGCGCCGGCTTGGCCGCGCGCCCGCGACCCGCGGATTCCGAGCGCGTGATGTTGCGCGGCGACTCCTTCGGCGCGGCAGCGTTGTCCGCGCCGCCGACGTTGCCGTAACCGGACGAAGCGTTGTTGTCGGCCGAGCGCTTCTGCTGGTTGCGCGAGCCGCCGTCGGGCATCTGCACTTCGCCCGCGCGCGAATTCGCGACGCGCCGCTGCTGCTGCACCGAGAGGTCGTTCACCGCCACTTCATCCACGTTCTCGGCGCTACGCGCGGACTTGTCCCTGTTCTCCGACTTCTCTCTGTCGGCCTTCGCGGCTTCCGACTCTTCGACCGGGGCCGGCCTCGGCGCGGCCTTGGCTATCTCGGCCGGGCCCTCGGTCGCGGCCGCGACCGGGGCCGGAGGCGGAGGCGCCGCCACGGGCCGCTCGTTCTCTCCGGTCGCGTCCGCATCCGCCGGCCGCCCTTCGGCCGAGCCGTGCCCCTTGGGCGCCGCAGGCGGCGCGCTCGGCGCGGCCGACTGGCCCTGCGCGACGTCGGCGTTCTGGTCGGTGAGGCCGACCGAGTTCGCGTTCATGGTGCCCGTGGTCGAGGCCGCGGGCGCGGCCGCCCGCTCATTCGAGGCGGCGTTCTGCCTGCCCGCGTCCGTCGCCACCCGCATGGCCCCGCCGCTGTTCGAGCGCAGCGCGACGTAAGAGACGACCCCGACGAGTGAGAGCGCGAGCAAGGGCACGGCGAAACGCATCACGCGCGGCGCGAAAAGAGACGCGACGAGCGCGCGCCAGGACGACGGCCGCGCCGCCTCGGTCGAGGCCGGGATGGCGACCGCCTGTTTCTTCAACTCCGCCCCGCCGCCCGTGACGCGCGCGAGGCCGACGACGACTCCGCGGCAGCGTTCGCAGTCGGCGAGGTGCGACACGGCGGCGAGGCGCGCGGCGGCCGGCAGCGCGCCCTCGGCGAAAGCGCCCAGCTCGTCCGCGTCGAGGTGCGCGCCGTCTACGCCGTTGCCGGCACCGGCGCCCCGCGAGCGCAACTCCGCCGTCCCGCGCGCGCGGCGCCGGAGCAGCGAGTCCACCTCTCTGTCGAAATCCTCTTTCATCTCAAACGTGCCGGGCGAAAAATCAACGTCACGCGGCGTCCGATGTTTGAACGCAGATGCGACGCAAACTTGCGCCGCCTGAGTCACCTGACTCTTACCCCTTCAAGTTCACTCGTACAACTCTTCGCGCTTCTCGACGGCGGCCGACGCGCCGGGCGCGAGCATCGCGCGCAGGTCCGCGTCGGTGTGCGCGTGCGCGGCGTCGGCCAGCGAGCGCGCGACCTCCTCGCGCGTCCAGCGGCGCTCGCCGGTCAGCAGCGCCTCGACCCTCTTCCTGACTTCGGCGTGTACGCGCGTCAGCCTGCGGCTCGCCGTCGCCTCGTGGACGCCGAGCACGGCGCCCGCCTCCTTCAGCTTCAGCCCGTCGAAGTAGTAGAGCCGCACGAGCAGACGGTCTTCCGCGTCGAGCCCCTGGAGCGCGCGCGCGAGCGCCTCCTCGACGGCGCGCGCCGCGTCCGACTCCGCGAGCGCGCTCTCCGGGTCGAGCGGCGCGGGCGGCCGCCAACCGTCCTGCTCGTGCGACTCGGCGGCGGCGCGGTCGAACTCCGAAGGCTCCTCGGTCTGGACGAGGCGCGACGTGCGTCGATGCCTGTCAACCGCCAACTGCCCCACGACCGCCCGCAGCCAGCCGCCCAGGCTCCCGCAGCCCGAGTAGTACGCGAGCTTGCCCGCGGGGCGACCGTCGGCGCGCTCGCGCAGACCGTACAGCTCGGCCCAAACCGACCCGGCCAACTCCTCCGCCTCGGCCTCGCCCGGGCTGGCCGAGCGCGCGGCCGAGAGCACCGTCGGGCGATACTGCGCGACGAGGTCGTCCCACGCGGCGGCGTCCCCGCGCTCGCACGCGACGACCAGCAGAAGCTCCTCGGCGTGCAGCGCGTTGACGAACTTTTCGACCTCGGCCGCACCGGCCTGCGGGCTGTGGCGCAGCAGGTATTTCTCGACCGTCGCCTGCACGCGCGGCGCGACCGCGGCGGCGTCGAGCGCGCGCACGTCGGCCGCGCGCGCCAGCAAGCGCTCCGCACCTTCACGCACGAGTTGTTCGAGGTCTGTCGGCATCCGAGAGTCCAGAAGCCAAGATGCCACGCCGGCCGGTCTGCCTATGCTACCACGAAAACAGTAGACAGTAGACAGTAGTCAGCAGTCAGTAGTAAAACCTTCTCATTACGAACCGGGCGGCTGTCATCAACAATATCCGTGGGGCAAAGCCCTACTGACTACTGCCTGCTAACTACTTTCTATTGTGCTCCGCGTCACTGAAATCTTCCGCTCCGTTCAGGGAGAATCGACGCACGCCGGCCGGCCGTGCGCGTTCGTGCGCCTGACGGGCTGCCCGATGCGCTGCACGTGGTGCGACAGCGAATACACGTTCACGGGCGGCGAGCACGTCTCCGTCGATGATGTGATGCGTCAGGTGCGCGCCTACGGTTGCCAACTCGTCGAGGTGACGGGCGGCGAGCCGCTGGCGCAGAAGGGGGCGGCGGGGCTCATCCGCCGCCTCTGCGACGAGGGCTTCGAGGTCTTAATCGAGACCGGCGGGTTCGTCTCGACCGAGGGCGTGGACGAGCGCGCGAAGATAATTCTGGACGTGAAGTGCCCCGCCTCGGGCGAGGCCGAACGCAACCACTGGCCCAACCTCGGGCGGCTGCGCGCAGACCGCGACGAGGTCAAGTTCGTCGTGAAAGACGCCGCCGACTGGGAGTTCGCGCGCCGCGTCGTCGAGGAGTACGACCTTGAGGGACGCGCTCTGGCCGTCCTCGTCTCGCCCGTCTGGGGCGAGACGGACTTGAAGGAGCTGGCCGACCTCGTCGCAGGTTGCGGGCTTAAAAACGTCAGGATGCAGTTGCAGCTTCACAAATACATCTGGGGGCCGGAGGTGCGCGGGGTCTGATGGGCGGCGGGCCGCACGACAAGGATTTCGTCTACGACGAAGAGCCGGAGGAGCCGGCGCGCGAGGATGAGGGTGTTGCTGGCGAGCCGCTCGCCGTCTGCCTCGTCTCGGGTGGGATGGACTCGTGCGTGACCGCGGCCGTCGCGCGTGAGGAGAATGACGAGCTGGCCTTCCTCCACGTCTCCTACGGGCAGTTGACCGAGGCGCGCGAGCGCCGCGCCTTCGAGAGGCGGGCCGACTTCTACAAAGTCTCGCGCCGCCTCGCCGTCTCGCTCGAACACCTCGCGCGCATCGGCGGCTCGTCGCTCACGGACGCCTCGATTCCCGTCTCGGAGGCAGACCTCTCTTCGCGTGAGATACCGACCAGCTACGTGCCCTTCCGCAACGCGCACCTGCTCGCGGTCGCGACGAGCTGGGCCGAAGTCATCGGCGCGACGAGCGTCTACATCGGCGCGGTCGCCGAAGACTCCTCGGGCTACCCAGACTGCCGCCCCGAGTTCTACGAAGCCTTCCAGCGCGCCATCGACGCGGGCACGCGCCCCGAGACGCGGGTCAAAATCAGGACGCCCGTCATCCGCATGCGCAAGGTGGAGATCATCAGGCGGGGGCTGGGGCTGGGCGCGCCGCTCGGGCTGACGTGGTCTTGCTACCGCGCGGAAGCGCTCGCGTGCGGGACTTGCGACTCGTGCGCGCTGCGGCTGCGGGCCTTCGGCGAGGCGGGCGTTACCGATCCGATTGCTTATGCCTAGAGGCTCGCAAAACGCCCGCTTTTGCTGCTAAAATGGCGCGCAGCAGTTGAACAACGGGTATAGACTGACAACCGGCCGGGGCGCGCACGCATCCTATGCGGGGCCTTCGTCCCCCCTCGGAAGCGTCAGCATTTATCAGTCAGCAGGAGACTACCGAACATGCGTTCCAACCCTTTACTTCGCACGCTCTTCGCCGCCGTCATCCTGGCCGCGTCGGCCGTCGCCGCCTCGGCGCAGTCCACCCAGGTCAACGGCAAGGTGACGATGAAACAGGCCGACGGCACCGTCGTCCCCGTCGTCAACGCGCAGGTAGACATCTACCGCACCGACATCAAGGCCACGTACCAAACCAAGACCAACAAGAAGGGCGAGTACATCCACGCCGGGCTCCCCTTCGTCGGCACCTACACGGTCGTCGTCAGCGCCCCCGGCGCGGCGCCGAGCTTCCAGCCCAAGCTGCGCTTCACGCAGCAGACGCAGTATGACTTCGAGTTGAAACCCGGCGACGGCACCCGCCCGACGCTCGAACAGGTTGCCGCCGCCGGCGCGGGCGGGGGCGGCGCGGCGACTGGCGGAGGCGGCGCGGCGGCGCCCTCGCGCGGCGAGTCCAAGGAGGAGAAGGCCGCGCGCGAGGCACGCGAAAAAGAGGTCGCCGAGATCGAAAAGAAGAACGCGGAGATCACCAATTCCAACGAGATCGTCAGCCGTGCCTTCAAGAACGGCAATGACGCGCTCAACGCCAGCCCGCCGCGGCTCGACGAGGCCATCACCAACTACAAGGAGGGCGTGGCCGCCCGTCCCGAAGAAGTGGCGCTCCTGACCAATCTTTCCGAGGCGCTGCGCAGGCGCGGCGTCGAACGCTTCAACAATGCCCTGAAGTCCACCGACAACGACGCCAAGACTCAGGGCATCGAGGCTGCCAAGAAGGATTGGACTGAAGCCGCCGAACATTCCTCCAAGGCCGTCACGCTGGTCAAGGCTGCCGCCCCGGACGCCGCGAACGTGAACGCCGCCAGCTTCGAGCTAAACAAAAAGGCCGCTATCTCGACCCGCGCCCTCGTCATGAAGCTCGTCGCCAGCCGCGTCAAGCCCGGCGACGCGACGCAGGCGCAGGCCGCCTGGGATGCCTATCAGGATTACATCGCCGTCGAGGCCGACGCCGCCAAGAAGGCCAATCTGAAGGGCGAGGCACTCCAGATGGTCTTCGACTCAGGCGCCACCGACCTCGCGGTCACGCAGGCGCGCGCCGTCCTCGCCGAAGACCCCGAGAACGTGGCCGCCAACCGCATCCTCGGGCTGGCGCTCTTCGCCAGCGGCGACAAGGCCAAGTTCCAGGAGGCGGCCAACTATCTCCAGCGCTACGTTGACAAGGCGCCGGACACAGATCCCTTGAAGCAGTCGGCCAAGGAATCGCTCGATTACCTGAAGACGGCCGAAAACGTTAAACCCGAGAAGGCGCCCGCACGCCCGGCCCGCGGTCGACGCCCGTAAGGTGACCTAAGACCACATTACTTAACAGCTTAGACGCGCCCGGCCGCCATGCCGGGCGCGTTTTTTTGAACCCGTCTCGGCGGCTTCCAGATTCATCTTGACAGCCTCATGGTTAAACAGTAACATGCTCTAGGCCAACGGTGTTTCAAACTTTTGGCCTCGCGCCGACGGTGCGGTCGTCGGCCTGCCCTGCGCCTCCGTTCGACGGCTACCGCACGCGCCCCGCCTTTTCGGTTCTTAAAACACGGAACGCTCCACAATGTCAGCCAAACTCGGCGAAATCCTCGTCCGCGAAAATCTCCTGACCCCGCACCAGCTCCGCGAAGCCCTCGAATTCCAGAGGGAGCACGGGGGGCGACTCGGCTTCAATCTGGTCAAGATGGGGCTGGTCTCGGACGACATGATTACGGCCGTGCTCTCAAGGCAGTACGGCGTCCCGTCGGTGAATCTTGAGTTGTTCGACGTGGACGAGTCGGTCATCCGGCTCATCCCGCGCGACGTGGCCGACAAGTACTCGGTGCTGCCGCTCTCGCGCGTCGGCGCGACGCTGACTCTGGCGATGGTCGACCCCACCAACGTCTTCGCCATGGACGACATCAAGTTCATGACGGGGCTCAACATCGAGCCGGTGGTCGTCTCCGAGGCGAGCGTGCAGGAGGCCATCTCGCGCTACTACTCGGGCTCGCGCGAGATAGAGCTGGCGCGCGACTTCGAGGAGGAGCAGAACTCGAACGGCAACGGGCACCACGACGAGCTGCCCGGTTCTTCGATGACGCTCGACGCGCTCGACTTCGAGGCCGACGGCGCGGACGCGCTCGAAGTCATCGAGGAGCACGACGAGATCGACCTCTCGAACCTGACGCGGATGAGCGAGGACGCGCCCGTCGTCCGGCTCGTCAACGTGCTCCTGGCCGACTCGCTCCAGCGCGGCGCCTCCGACATCCACATCGAGCCGTACGAGAAGGAGATGCGCATCCGCTTCCGCATCGACGGCGTGCTCTACGACGTGATGCACCCGCCGCTGCGGCTGCGCGACGCGCTCATCTCGCGCATCAAGATTCTCTCCAAGCTCGACATCGCCGAGAAGCGCCTGCCGCAGGACGGCCGCATCAAGATCAAGCTCAAGGTGCACGGCCGCTCGCGCGAGCTGGACTTCCGCGTCTCGACGCTCCCGACGCTCTTCGGCGAGAAGGTCGTGCTCCGCCTCCTCGACAAGGAGAAGCTGATGCTCGACATGACGAAGCTCGGGTTCGAGCCCGAGTCGCTCGTCAAGTTCCAGCGCAACATCACGAAGCCCTACGGCATGGTGCTCGTCACCGGCCCCACGGGCTCGGGCAAGACGAACACGCTCTACTCGGCCTTGCAGGCGCTGAACACGTCCGAGACGAACATCATGACGGCGGAAGACCCGGTGGAGTTCAACCTGCCGGGCATCAACCAGGTGCAGATGAAGGAGCAGATCGGCCTGAACTTCGCCGCCGCGCTCCGCAGCTTCCTGCGCCAGGACCCGAACATCGTCCTCGTCGGCGAGATCCGCGACTTCGAGACGGCCGAGATCGCCATCAAGGCCGCGCTGACCGGCCACCTCGTCCTCTCCACCCTCCACACCAACGACGCGCCCTCCACCATCTCTCGCCTGATGAACATGGGCATCGAGCCCTTCCTCGTCGCGACTTCGGTCAACCTCATCCAGGCGCAGCGCCTCATCCGGCGCATCTGCAAGGACTGCAAGGCCGAGCACCACGTCCCCGCCGAGGCGTTGATCGAGATCGGCTTCTCGAAGGAAGAGGCCGCGCAGCTCAAGACCTACAAGGGCACGGGCTGCCCGAAGTGCAACAACACGGGCTACAAGGGCCGCGTCGGCCTCTACGAAGTGATGGAGGTGACCGACGAGATCCGCGAGCTGATTCTGATCGGCGCGTCCGCCTTGGAGCTGCGCAAGCGCGCCATCGAGGACGGCATGATCACGCTGCGCGAGTCGGGGCTGCACAAGATCAGGAACGGCGTCACCACGCTCGAAGAGGTGGTGCGCGAAACGGTGGCATAGAACATGAACAGGCTGCGCGTCATCACGCTAACGCTTCTCGTCCTCGTCACGGTGGCCGGGGCGCTACCCATCACGGAATCGCTCGCCAAGTGGAGCCGCCGCTCGGCGGTGAGCAACCGCAAACGCTACCGCAAGCACTCGCGCGCGTGGTGGCGCCGTCACCGCGCGCTCATGCGCGCGCGCCGCGCACGCGCCGCGGAGCGCCGCCGCCTCGCCGCCTCGCGCGCGGGCGCCGCGCCCGGGGTCAACACCGCGCTGCTAACCTTCAACGCGAACGCCAGCGGGCCGTTCGTGCCGGCTGACGGGACGGCCCCTCCGGGGCTTGCGACGCTCACCTCAACCTCCGCGCGCGCGACTGCCCCCGCGCGCAGCTCGCTCCTCCCCTTCGACTTCGCGACGCCGCACAACTGGACGGCGGGTCGCAAGACGCGCTCGGGCGCGGCCGTCTTCACGGTGGCGACGCCGGACGGGCGCGCTTCGGGGACGGCCGTCATCGCCCCGGTCGCATTGTCGGCCGCGGAGCTGGCGGGCGTGACCGTCGGCCCGAAGACGAAGACGGTGGGCGGGACGCCGGTGGCGGCGCTGCGGCGCACGGTCATCGACCGGATGGTGGCCGAGGGCGGCTGGGTGACGAACGATTTCGTGCAGGAGATGCGCGGCCGCAAGGTCTTCGTGGTGCAGGCGCAGACGGGCGCGCCGGGCGCGCCATCGCAGTCTCTGACCTTCTACTTCACAGAGGTTGACGGCCGCCTCTACAGCCTCGCGACGACGGCCCCCTTCCAGTTCGCCGCGCCCATCGCGGCCGGCTCCGAGCAGTTCATGGCCTCGCTCCAACCCGCCGCGAGCCGGAACACCGCCTCGCAGAAGTGAAAGAGGGGGGAGGTCGATTAACTTCGGCCTCCCTCCCCGACCCGCCAAGGCCCACGGCGGCCGAAATCACGCACACAGGGAAATTTTATGACCGGACAAGAACAGACGCAGGAGCCGCTCTCGCTCTCAGACCTGCTGAAGAAGCTCATCGAGATGGGCGGGTCCGACCTGCACCTCACGACCAACACGCCGCCGCAGGTGCGCGTGGACGGCCACCTGCGCCCCGTCGAGGGCGTGCGCACGCTCAGCTCGGCCGACACCAAGTCGCTCGCCTACTCCGTCCTGACCGACGCGCAGAAGCACCGGTTTGAGGAGGCGCTCGAACTCGACTTCTCGTTCGGCGTGCGCGGACTCTCGCGCTTCCGCGCCAACCTCTTCAACCAGCGCGGCGCGGTCGGCGCGGTCTTCCGCGCCATCCCCTACGAGATCAAGTCGTTCGACGACCTCGGCCTGCCGCCCGTCGTCTCAAGTCTGTGCGATAAGCCGCGCGGCCTTATCCTCGTCACCGGCCCCACGGGCTCCGGCAAATCGACGACGCTGGCCGCCATGCTCGACAAGGTCAACCGCGAGCGGCACGAGCACATCGTCACCATCGAAGACCCCATCGAGTTCCTACACGCGCACAAGTCCTGCATCGTCAACCAGCGGGAGGTCGGCGCCGACACGCACGGCTTCGCCGAAGCTCTCAGAACCGCCCTGCGTCAAGACCCGGACGTGGTGCTCGTCGGCGAAATGCGCGACCTCGAAACGATTGAGTCGGCCCTCCGCATCGCGGAGACCGGCCACTTGACGTTCGCCACGCTCCACACCAACTCGGCGGCCTCGACCATCAACCGCATCATCGACGTCTTCCCTTCGGCGCAGCAGGCGCAGATACGCGCGCAGCTTTCGCTCGTCCTCGAAGGCATCCTCTGTCAGTCGCTCATCCCGCGTGCAGACGGGCGCGGGCGCGCGATGGCGCTCGAAATCCTCGTCCCCAACCCGGCCATCCGCAACCTCATCCGCGAGGACAAGGTGCACCAGATTTACTCGATGATGCAGACCGGCCAGGGCAAGCACGGCATGCAGACCTTCAACCAGGCGCTCGCCACGCTCTACCACAAGCGCCTCATCTCCATCGAGGTGGCGATGCAGCGCTCCTCGAACGCCGACGAGCTGCGCGAGCTGATCGAGCACGGCGCGGGCGTCAACACCGGCAGCGGCGCCTCCGGCCCGCAGGGCGCGCGCCCGCACGCCTCCCCCTACGCCCAGCCCCGCCCCGTCGGCGTCCGCCCGGGGGCCAGATAGGAAAAGACGCGACCCGTAAACCGTAAACCGTGACGAGATGAATACTCTCTTTCACTTGTCACGGTTCACGGTTCACGGTTAACGAGGAGTTATTCATGCCCACATACGTCTTCAAAGGTCGGAACCGGATGGGCGAGGTGATCGTCGGCGAGCGTTTGGCCGACAGCCGCGAGGTGCTGCGCCAGCTCTTGCGGCGCGAGCAGGTCATGCTCACCTCGGTCAAGGAGAAGGGGCGCGAGGTCGCCGTGCCGAAGATCGGCGGCCGGCGCAAGAAGGTCGCGGCCAAAGACCTCTCCATCTTCACGCGCCAGTTCTCCGTGATGATCGACGCCGGCCTGCCGCTCGTGCAGTGCCTGGAGATCCTCGCGCAGCAGCAGGAGAACAAGAACTTCCAGATGGTCTTGACGCAGACGCGCCAGGACGTGGAGGAGGGCTCGACGCTCGCCGCCGCGATGGCGCGCCACCCCAAGACCTTCGACTCGCTCTTCGTCAACATGATCGAGGCGGGCGAGGCGGGCGGCATCCTCGACCTCATCCTCCAGCGCCTCTCCACCTACATCGAGAAGATCGTCAAGCTGCGGCGCGACGTGATCTCGGCGATGATCTACCCCGCGGCCGTCATCGTCATCGCCATCGCGGTGATCGCGGTCATCATGGTCTTCGTCATCCCGTCCTTCCAGAGCATCTTCACGGGGCTGCTCGGTCCGGGCGAGATGCTCCCGCTCCCGACGCGCATCGTCGTCGGCATCAGCGAGTTCCTGGCGGGCCTCGGCGGCCTGCTCATCCTCGGCGCCGTCATCGCGGCGGTGGTCGGCCTCAAGTTCTACTACCGGACTCCGGGCGGGCACCGGCGGATCGACTCGCTGCTGTTGAAGGTGCCCGTCGTCGGCGGCATCCTCCGCAAGATCGCGGTGGCGCGCTTCTCGCGCACGCTCTCGACGCTGCTCTCCTCGGGCGTGCCCATCCTCCAGTCGCTGGAGATCACGGCGCGCACGGCCGGCAACATGATCCTCGAAGAGGCCATCAACAAGGTGCGGACGGGCGTCGAGCGCGGCGAGTCGATAGTCGAGCCCCTGAAGGCGACCGAGGTCTTCCCCAACATGGTCTCGCAGATGATCGCCATCGGCGAGCAGACGGGCGCGCTCGACGCCATGCTTGGCAAGATCGCCGACTTCTACGAGCAGGAGGTGGACTCGGCCATCGCCTCCCTGCTGACGCTCATCGAGCCGATCATGATCGGCTTCCTCGGCGTCACGATCGGCTCCATCGTCATCGCCATGTACCTCCCCCTCTTCACCCTCATCGGTAAGATGGCCAACCCGGGCTAACCCCCTTAGAGGGATTTGAAAATTCCACTTTCGGGGATTTGATTATTCCACTTGGGGGATTTGATTATTCCACCAAAAAAGCGCGTATTTACGCGCTTTTTTGGTTTATGGGGATGTCCGCCCGAGGATTTGGTCGGCCATGATTGCGAGCTAAAGGAGTTCCGCGTGGAAGGCGCGAGAGATGCCGTCATCGTGGGGCAGTTCGAGGGCGGCGGCATCATCTCGTGCCGGAAGGAAGACAACACGTACCTGCATACGCTCAACACCGAGGAGGGGCTTGAGCGGAAGCTGGCCCAGCTCGGGATAAGCCTATAGCGAGTTACACTCGGGCGAGCGCCCGAGGCGGAGTCGGACAAGGAGACTCGCGAAACGGTGCGCAAGGCGCTCGTCGGCGGGCCGCCGGGGTTTTAACGACGATGACGAACGAAGAGGCCCTCGAACTGGTTAAGGGGACGGAGCGGTGCTTCGTGGTCTGGGCCACGGATTGTTACGGGCTCGGGTTCGTCCCCCGTCACACGCCTGAGGTCCTCGATGAGACGAATCGACATTGAGGGCTACACGCCCGACGAGATTCTGGCCCTCCCGGACGAGCAGCTCGACGCCCTCGCCCTCTCGGGCGAGCCACTCATCTTCCGGGCCGGCTCGGCCGAGATACTCGGGGAGTTCCAGGTCAGGGACGACAGCCTCTTCGTCGAGCTGGCGCAGATCGACGGTGGAGGCGAAGGCGTACTCCCCACACTCACGTCACTCGCACACAGGTACGCGCGCAAGCGGGGGCTCGGGAGGGTAGAGTGGGTCGTGCACGCCCTTAACTGCGCCGAGCCGAACCTGAAGCTGCGACGCGCGTTGGAGCGCAGGGGCTTCAAAGTGAGAGAGGTGGAGGGCGTCGGCACCGCTTACTACTTAGTCCACACAATCTGTGAGTGAATGATCGGCCACAACCTAACCGACTCCATCGGCCACCTCAACGTCGCCGTTCAGAAGAAACTCGACTTGGCCAGCGGCGGGATACTCGACGAAGACCCGTTCGCCCGAGTGAGTTACCTACCAAAAGGGCAGGTGTTCAGGACCGTTCAGCCACAGGCGGCCCCTTTACTCTTTACGACATGACCGGGATAATGCCGCCGAAGAAGCGCCGCAGCTCGGCGTGGCCCGACTTCCCCGGTCTTCACCTTCAGAGAGCAACCGACAGATGAACGGCTTACAACTTTTCCTCGCGACGATCACGCTCGCCTTCAGTCCCAATGTGCCTGCCGCCGCAGCCGACGCGCCGTTGCCAACAACTGGCCTGCCGCCGGCGTTGCGCGGCGGCGCGCCGGAGCCGCAGGGCGGCGAGGCCGACGAACCCCTGCGGGCCTGCGCCGCCCTGCACCTGCAACGGAGGTACGAGGAGGCGCTCGCGAACTGCGCCAAGGCCGCCCAGCTCAAGCCCGACGACTTCAGGGCGCACGCGCTCTCGGGCTACGCCTACATGGGGCTGATGAAGCTCAAGAGCGCCTCGGAGTCTTTCGCGAAAGCCATTCGGCTGCGGCCGCAGGAGAAGGAGCTCTACCTCCTGAAGGCGTCGGCCGACACGATGCGCGGCGCGACGGATGAGGCGGTGGCGGCGTGCCGGAAGGCGCTCGAACTCGACCCCGCCTACGCCCGAGCCCACATGCTGTTGGGCGACGCGCTCAGGTGGGACGAGAAGCGGCGTGACGAGGCCCTCGCCGCCTACCGCTCGGCCGTCAGGCTCGACCCGCGGATGCTCCCGGCCTACGCGGCGCTGGGCGAGCTCCTCGCACGCGCCAAGGACGAGAAGGGCGCGGAGGACGTCTTCAGACAGGGGCTGGCGGCGGACCCAAAGCGCATGGCCGGCCGGTTCGAGCTGGGGCGGATGCTGGTGAAGCAGGGCCGTCTCGCCGAAGCGCGCGAGCTGTGGGAGGGCAGGACGTCAGAGGGGGATAGAACCTTCCCCAACTTCATCACCCTGCTGGAGCGGGCCGAGAAGCTGAAAGGGGCCACCGACGCGCTCGCCCAGAAGCCCGAGGACCCTGACGCGCTCATCAGCACGGGGCTCGCCGTGATGGACGGCGACTCGTGGGTGGTGGACGGGAGGCAGGAGAAGGCAATCGTCTACTTCAGGAAGGCGCTGGAGCTCAGGCCCGGCTACGCCCGGGCTCAGTACGCCGTCTGCAAGGCGTACATCCAGATCGCCCACACTTTCGAGAAGAAGAAGCCGCTGGTGGACGAGGAGCTGGCGAAGCTGAGGCGGCTCGACCCGAAGCTCGCCGACGAACTCGAAGAATATCGGAAGAACTATAAGGGGGGACTACAACTTGGGCCGCCCGCGAAGCTCGACCAGTAGGGTTTAGCGAAAAGTGTTGACAGCACCCACGGAGAGTTATTACCTTAGCCGCAAGATTCACTGGCTGAATCAATCACTGGCCCGGCCGGACATCAGCCCCCCGGCCCGAACGAAGTGCCAGCACTGGCTGAAAGGATGTTCCGATGCGAACTCTGTGGTAAGACCGCCCCGCCTCATACGCCCGCACACAAGATAGCCGTCGAGACGCGCAGGGCCGCGTACCCGCTGCGGCCGAAGGTCTTCGCCTGCTGGAAGTGGCAGAACGGACGCCGGAAGTTCGTCCGCCCGGACGACCCCGGCGGTACAGGCCGCCAGGTATCACGCGAGGTCACAGCCTGCCCCGACTGCGCGCGTCGTGCGGAAGAACAGAACGTATGCCATGAACCGGACGCCGAAGGCCGGGGTGGCGCACTCCCACATACTTTGATGAAGTATGGCTGTGGACGCGCGCCGCCGCTCCAGGCCCTTCGGTATGGAGGGCGGTGTTTATGAAACGCTTTAACCGTAAGACGGACCCGAAAGTCATCGCCGGTCTCGTACAGAAGAAGAACAACTGGGCGCTCACGCCCGATTACTACAACACGCGGCAGAGCGTCCCGGTCATCGACCGGAAGAGGCCGGGCAGTGGTTACCGCCACCTGCTCAGGCAGCGAGATGTCCTCGATTTCATTGGCATCTTGCCGGAGTGGGACGAGTTATCGGCGGGGCTCGACGCCATCGTCCTCGCTCACGGGAGCTATTACGTCTACGGCTACCACACGAACGGCGTGGTGCATGTCTGCGCGTGGGACGAGGACATTTGGATTACACTCACGCACGCCGGCTACGAGCAGGAGCGCGAGATACTGGAGCGCCTCCGCGTGCCTTGCGAACGGCGGGACGAGGACGTGCTCTGCATGTTCACTGAGGAGACGGCGCGCGCGCACCAACTCCTCGCGACGCTGCTGCATGAGTTGGGTCACCACCATGACAGGATGACGACGAGGAACAAGGCGCGCCCTAGCCGCGGGGAGCCTTACGCCGAAGAGTACGCCAGGAGGTACGCCGAAAGAATTTGGGTCAGCTACCAGGAAGTATTCGGAGTATTTTAGGAGGCCGGAACAGGTTCCCGCTCCCTGTCTGAGAGTCGAGCAAGATGGAAGGCATTCAAATCCACCTGGCGTCGGTCGAACGCGAGCTTCACGACGCGTGGCAGCGGTTCTGTGGCGACCTCGAGGGCGTCACCGTCCATTTCGGGTCCATCCTCGACACCTCGAGTTCCACGTGGTCGCTGGCGACGGCGGCGAAGAATCCTTACGGGTCTGCTTCTCCTTGGAATGCAGGCAGCCCTGGGCGAGCCGCGACTTGAGCGAAGATGGTGAGCAGTTCCTCGACTTCCCGCTCACGGTCGTGGACCTCGCCGGGGCTGCCGGCCCGCTGCGGGAGCAACTGAGCAGGTAGGCGCAGCGTGCGGAGCGTTAGAGTTGCGCGCGGCGACGATTGCTGCCGCTCACGCGCCGCCTACGTAGAAGTATTTAATGAGTGGGGGGCCGTCCCTTCAACTATGATTGTTGACTGCAACGTGGCTCGTGGTGAGACGCTACTACTTTATGAAAGACAAATCTGCCCCACACCCTAAGAACGCGCCCGGCCCGTTCTACGTCGTAAACGGCTGCTGTACGGCCTGCATGGTGCCGCACGTAATGGCCCCGACACTGATGGGCTTCGACGAGGCGGAGGGGCACTGCTTTTTTAGCCGGCAGCCCGCCGACGAGGAGGAGCTTTACCGCGCCGTCCTCGCCGTGCGGTCATCGGAGCTGCAATGCCTCCGCTACGGGGGAGACGACACCGGGGTGCTGCAGCGGCTGGCCGAGATCGGCGAAGCAGACGCCTGCGACCACACGCCGCCCCGCGGGGCGGGCCTAGTATTGAGGAATCACGTTACTTGCACGGCTCAGTTCGCGACACGGGCACGGGACGTCGCCGCAGCACTCCGGGAGCACATCCTCGGGCTGAACTCAGAATACGCACGGTATAAAGTGACTCCCCTTGAGGACGAAGGTGAGGCGGTAAAGTTCACCTACACCTGGTACGAGGATGATTACCACCCTCTCCGGGTCGGGCCTGCCCGTGGCGAGGGCGGGCGTTGGCTTATACGGAATTCTGCGGATTGGGGAGCGGCCAGCGTCAGCATCACACTCATGCTGGACGACTGGCTGCGCGGCGATACGCGGTTCGGCTCAGTCAGGTGGTACACGGCCGATGATTGGGGAAGAGGTGGGCCGTGGCGTGAAAGGCCCTACTGAGGGCGGCGAGACTGCGACCGGCCCGGCGGTCGCAGGGAGAAATTACGAATGGCTCATGGTATCTCATAAAAGGCTGCTGGCCCTTCCAGAGATCGAACACCTGAGGAGGCTCTCTCAGTCCCTGGCCATGCTGGACGCCATTATGTCACCCAATTGGGAGTCCAGGTATTACTCCTTCAACTCGAAATGGGCTGACGGGAGGCCCGTCGATCCGGACACGGTGAGGCACGTCTACCGGCACGGGCCGTTGACCGAGGGGGTCGTCAGAAGGCCGAATGCGGAACGGTCTCTGGAAGAATTGGTAGCAGACCTTCAAGGAATTACACCCGCTCTCGGAATCTGAGGTCACACGTTTCGAGTCCGCCTTGGGCATCTCCCTCCCCCTGATATACAGAGAACACCTGCTCGGAGTGGGCTACGGCGCGGGCTCGACGTTGCCCGATCTGCCATCATTCGACGAGTGGTTCGACAGTTGGGTTGAGGCGGCCCTCCTTGACGTGCGTGAGGTGCGCCGCCGGTCGCCCTTACGCCGTCTGGTCAACCGCCTCTTCAAAGGCCCTTTCGGGGATAGCTGATGGCGATGTTCGTACGCCTGACATTGCCGGCCCCGACACGGCGTTGGGCGTTAGCCCCGCCGAAGGCGTTACGTCCGCGAGGCAGTAGCTGGTGATGTTCGAGTTGCCGTTCCGCTGGGATCTCACGCGCCGTAACCACCTCGGTACTTTGGTGGAGGGTGAGGCGACGGCCACCTACGGCTCTTTCCCAGAACACCTGCTTGCCTGCTGCGCGAGGGTCGTCGCCTTCTCGGGCGACTCGGACATGGTCTTCGTCGGCAGGTCTCCCGAAAGCATCTTCGACCACCTGAGCGGGCTGCTCTTCGACTCGTCGTGGTTCGAGCGGCTTGAATTGCTCCACTTCTCGATGCGCTTCCGGGAGGAGGCGGAGGTTCGTAAGGAACACCCCGGGGCCGTGCCAGCGATGCGCGCCTACCTCGAACGCCTCCGCCTGCACCCAGAGGGTCTGGCGACGCGCGCCCGCCCCGCCGCCTTCATCGACCTCGTGGCCACCGGCGACACCTTCGGCAGACTGGTCACCTTCCTCCACAACTGGTCCCGGGAGATCGGCTACGACTGGAATGCCGTCAGGCGACGCCTACGCCTCGTCGGCATTACCGAGAGAAAGAAGACGAGCCCGAAGACCTGGCGCTGGCAGCAGCACGCCGAATGGCTACCGCTGCTCGGCAAAGGCGCCGTGAAGAACGTCTCGATCCCCTTCGACCTGTGGAACTACCTCGGCAACTACCAGGACAAGGTGAGCCTCTCCTATACCCCTTCGCGGTGGGGCGATCCAGCACTCTCGTCGCCTACTCGCTACGAGCAGCAACTGAAGGCGCTTCGCCTCGCGTTCAAGTTGTTCGAGCTGGGGAGGGCGCGGGAGCGCAGGGAGCAGTTCGCCTCCCTGCTGGCGGGGGAGCCTGCAATGAGGCACAACTGGTTTAGAATGCTCGTGCAGGAGCTTCGCATGTCACCTGCGCCTTAAGGCCGTTTATGTCCGACTTGGGTCGGACGCACATCGCACTGCCGGTGGCGAACATAGAAGCGAGTCTCGCCTTCTATGCGAAGTACGCGCGCATGCGCGTGGTTCACCCCCGTAAGGATGCAGAGGCTGATGGCGGCCGATGTGGCCGCGTGGCACCGGGCCGCGGGTGGCCGACTCGACCCGGACACGCACGTCTGGAACGAAGTCCCTCTCCCGTGGGAGGTCCTTTCCGGCGGGGCCGCCTGCACAAGGCAGATGGTCGAAGAGGTATGCCGGAAGTGCGGGGTGGACCCCGTGAAGAACGGGTGGACTGCGCCGCCGCCGGACAGGAAAGCGGCCGAGTTCAGCCCCACTCCCGAACTCGTGCACGGCGTTACGGTCGCCAGCCCGCAACTCGCCGCCGTCCTGAGAAAGGCGGGATGGTTCTCGGGCAAGCGCGCCGCGCCGCTCCCAGACGAACAGGGTCCCGTCCGGGTTTACTATGACCAGCACGGATTCGTCGTCGGCGCGCAGGGCGAAGGGGAGGCTTGACGGCCGCGGCGTCAAGGATTCATTCTAGGCGCGCTTCTGGAGTAGCTCAGTGGTAGAGCGGCCGGCTCGTAACCGGCTGGACGCAGGTTCGAGCCCTGCCTTCGGAGCCGCCAAGCTTCGCCGGGACGATCGGCGGGGCTTTTTACTTTCAGGCACTTGTACGGCCATGACGAAGGTTACAACAGAGTGAGCGATGGAAGCGGTCATCTTCATCGGCATCCAGGGGTCTGGCAAATCCTCTTTCTACAAGGAGCGGTTCTTCAACACGCACGTCCGCATCAACCTCGACATGCTGAAGACGAAGCACCGCCAGCACCTGCTCCTCGCCGCCTGCATCGAGGCCCGGCAACCGTTCGTGGTTGATAATACGAACGTCACCTCGGCGGCCCGCGCTTACTTCATAGCCCCGGCGAAAGCTGCCGGTTTTCGCGTGGCGGGCTACTACTTTCGCTCTGACGTTAAGGCCGCGCTACTGAGGAACAGCCAGCGGTCGGGGGCAGCCCGTGTACCCGACAAAGCGATTTTAGGCACGTACAAACGTCTCGAACTGCCCGGCAGCGCGGAGAGCTTTGACGCCCTCTTCTACGTGCGGATGGGCGAGTCCGGCGAGTTCCTGGTGGAGGAATGGGCGGATGAAATTCGATGAACTGGACGCCCGGATGCGTATCTTCGAGACGGCGCACGACCACCCGGTGCTTCCCGGGATTTACATGGTCGCCAGGATCGACGGCCGGAACTTCACCCGGCTAACGAAGGAGGTACATAAGTTCGAGGCTCCGTACGACGAGCGCTTCCGTGACATGATGATTGAGACGACTACCCACCTGATGAACTGCGGGTTCCGCAGCCTCTACGGCTACACGCAGTCGGATGAAATCTCAATCCTCTTCCACCCTGAGATCACGACATTTGACCGCAAAGTCCGCAAGTACAATTCCGTCTTAGCCGGCGAGGCAAGCGCGAAATTTTCCCTCCTCCTCGGCAGTCACGCGTGTTTCGACTGCCGCATCTCCGAGTTGCCCGGCATAGATTATGTCGTCGACTACTTCCGCTGGCGTAATGAGGACGCGCACCGGAATGCCCTGAACGGCCACTGCTACTGGATGCTCAGAAGGGAGGGGCAGACGGTCGAGCAGGCGACAAGGGCTCTGCATAAGTTATCCGTCGCCGAAAAGAACGAGACGTTGTGGCGGCGAGGCGTCAACTTCAACGACCTGCCCCTCTGGCAGCGGCGCGGCGTCGGCCTCTGCTGGGTGACTTACGGCAAGGCGGCTAAGAATCAGCTAACCGGCGAAGAGGTAATAGCAATGCGCAGGCGGCTCAAGATTGATCTGGAGCTACCAATGAAGGATGAATACGGCTTCTTTATTAAGAGGCTAGTCGATGAAACACTTGCGAAGGTGAGTGCTGATAAGTAATCCGGTCGCCTGAGGGGTCCGCCGGTCGCGTTGCGTGTCTGCGTCTCGGGCCGGCCAGGCCACCACCTCCCTGAACACCCGCGCGGCCTTCTCGTCCGACGGCTCGGCCAGCCGGTAGTGGCTCCACTTGCCATCCCGCCGCACCCTCACCAGCCCGGCGCGCCGCAGGTCGGCTAGGTGGCGCGAGACCTTCGGCTGACTCCCCGCGAGCGTCTCGACGAAGAAGCAGACGCAGATCTCGTCCATGGCATCAGGTTGAGCAGCCGCCGCCGCGTCCGGTCCGCCAGCGCCGCGAAGAACAGCTCCATGTCGAACCCTTTGCTCCCCACTCCGGGACCTCTCCGAAAAAAACTTTCATATACGTCTTGACAGATATGTTCGACGGATGTATGCTCCGCCCCACGTATTCGCCAAAGCGAATATGATTCTAACGCGGAGGAGGAGAGAAGATAATGGCAAACGGCACGGAAGTGAAGGTCCTGAAGGCGCACCTGGCGCTGAACGTGCGCGACGTGGAGCGGAGCATTGAGTTCTACAAGAAGATGCTCGGCATCGAGCCCTCGAAGGTGAGGACGGGGTACGCGAAGTTCGACGTGCAGAACCCGCCGCTGAACCTGACGCTCAACCAGCACACTTTCAACGAGCAGGGGGCTCTGTCGCACCTCGGCCTCCAGGTCGCCTCGACCGAGGATGTGCTGGCCGTGCGCGAGCGCTGGGCCGGGGCGGGGCTCATCACGCGCGACGAGATGCAGACCAACTGCTGCTACGCCAAGCAGGACAAGACGTGGGTGCACGACCCGGACGGCTACGAGTGGGAGGTCTTCGTCGTCCTCGAGGACAACCTGGCCGAGACCTCGATGTGCTGCGTCACGGACGCGCCCGTACGGCTCACGGCCGCTGGCGCCGAGGCGCAGGAGGCGGCGTCGTGCGCGACCTCCCCGGCGGAATCGGCGGCGGCCCCCAGTTCGTGCGGGTGCACGGCCGCGCCACCGGCGGCCGGTCAGGCCCCCTGCTGTGACACGCAGGCGGCGGCGTTCCAGATATCGCGGTGAGGGGGATGGCGATGGACTGCGAAGGCGTGAGCATCAACCCGGCCGAGCCGGGCGACCTGGGCGACATCCTGACACTCCTCTCGGCGGTCGAACTGCCGCACGAGGGGGTGGCCGAGCACCTCGGAGGCTTCCTCGTGGCGCGTGACGGCGAGGGGCGGCTCGCCGGGATGATCGGGCTTGAGCGGCACGGCAGCACCGGGCTACTCAGGTCGGCCGCCGTCGCCCCGGGCCTCCAGCGGACGGGGCTCGGCTCCTGCCTGACCTCCGCCCTGCTCCGGATCGCGCAAGGCGAGGGGGTCGAGAAGGTGGTGCTGCTGACGACGACGGCGCGTGAGTTCTTCGCGCGCCGTTTCGGCTTTTCGGAAACCGACCGCGCCGAGTTCGACGGCCAACTCTCCGGCTCGCCGGAGTGGCGACTGCCGAGGTGCTCGAGCGCGGTCTGCATGTCACTGGACCTGAAAGGAGAGGGGTCATGGCGGAACAACTGATGACGGCGGCGACCGTCTTCCTGATGATCTTCGGCGCGGTGGCTGCTATCGACGGCCTCTACCTCCACCTGTGGAAGTACAGGCTTTACGCCAGGCCGGAGTCGCGGCGCGAGCATAAGCTGCACACGGCGCAGGGCGCGCTCTTCGTGCCCGTGGTCTTCTTCCTCTTCTACGGGGACTTCGGCGGGCTGGCGCTCTGGACGGGCGTGCTCTTCCTCGCCGCCGAGCAGGTGGTCGAGATCCTCGACGTGCTCGACGAGCGGGACAGCCGCGCGAGCCTCGGCGGGCTCTCCTCGACCGAGTACGCGCTGCACGCCGTCGCCATCACGGCGAGGACGGCGGCTGTGGCGCTCGCACTCGCCGCAAAGCCCCTCGCCGCGTGGAGCTTTGACGCGCCGCTCGTGACGGGGCCGGGGCACGAGTGGGCGAGTGCGGTGGGCCTCCAGATGGTGGTCGGCAACCTCCTGGTCGTGGGGCTGCACGTCTGGCTCATGCGGCCGCGCTACAGAAGGCAGACGGCGCCCGCGGCCGCGCCCGTCTGCTGCGCGGCCTGAGGCGCTTTGACAGTCGCCCCGGCGAAGCGTAAAACGATATCCGTCTAAACGCATATAACATGCGGCGAGGCGAACGTGAACTGTTACGACTGCTACGAGGCCGGGGCGGAAGAGAAGGCGGTGGGGATGTGCCACCAGTGCTCCGCAGGGTTGTGCGGCCGGCACGCCGTCGAAGGGAGCACGGCAGTCACCACACATGCCCTCATCAACCGCGTCGTCGAGCTGCCCCTGAGGACCAGACTACTGTTCTGCGGCGCGTGCCGGGACGCACTGGCGCAGCGCCGATGAGCACCGGAGGAGCAAAAGACCTCGACGTCGTCGTCATCGGCGGCGGGCAGGCCGGTCTGGCCGCGGGCTTTTACCTGCGCCGGACCGGCCTCTCTTACGTCATCCTCGACGCGCAGGCGAGACCGGGCGGGCGCTATAGAGCCCTCAAGGAGGGCGTCAAAGACTCCCGCGCGGGCGGCGGCCTCCTCGGAAACATCGTTATGGTGCCCCCGGTGCTGGAGGCCCGCGGGCGAGGCGCGCTCGAAAGCGTCAGGCCGTTCGAGAGGTTCACCGAGACCGGAGTCGTCTGGGGGGACGGCTCCGAGATGGCGGCCGACGCCGTCATCTGGTGCACGGGCTTCAAGCCCGCCCTCGACCACCTCCGCCCGCTGGGCGTCGTCGGCCCCGAAGGCCGCGTCGCCGTCGAGGGCACGCGCTCGGTCGCGGAGCCGCGGCTCTGGCTGGTCGGCTACGGGGAGTGGACGGGCTTCGCGTCCGCCACGCTCGTCGGCGTCGGCCGCAGCGCCCGCGCGACCGTCGCGGAGATCGCCGACGCGCTCAAGGACGAGAAGCCGGCCGCCGCCTCGGTGTAGTATCCGCGCTCGATCAGTTCATTCCCCGGATAGGAGCCTTTATGTCAGCCGCCAACTGCAACCCGACCCGCCGCCTCTCGTTCCTCGACCGGTTCCTGACGCTGTGGATCTTCCTGGCGATGGCGGCCGGCGTGGGCGTAGGCTACGCCAACCCCGGCGTCGAGGGCTTCATCAACCGCTTCCAGGTCGGGACGACGAACGTCCCCATCGCCCTCGGGCTCATCCTGATGATGTACCCGCCGCTCGCGAAGGTGCGCTACGAGGAGCTGGGCGAGGTCTTCCGCAACTGGAAGGTGCTGGGGCTCTCGCTCGTCCAGAACTGGGTCATCGGGCCTTTCCTGATGTTCTTCCTGGCGATCCTGTTCCTGCGCGACTACCCCGAGTACATGGTCGGTCTCATCATGATCGGGCTCGCCCGCTGCATCGCGATGGTCATCGTCTGGAACGAGCTGGCGCGCGGCGACAACGAGTACGCCGCGGGCCTGGTCGCCTTCAACAGCGTCTTCCAGGTGCTCTTCTACAGCGTCTACGCCTACATCTTTATCACCGTGCTGCCGCCCGTGTTCGGGCTCGAAGGCAGCATCGTCCGGGTCAGCATCTGGCAGATCGCCGAGAGCGTCCTTATCTACCTCGGGATTCCGTTCATCGCCGGGATGCTCACCCGCTTCCTGCTGGTGAAGGCGCGCGGCAGGGACTGGTATCACTCGGTCTTCATCCCGAAGATCAGCCCGGTCACGCTCGTCGCCCTGCTCTTCACCATCGTCGTGATGTTCAGCCTCAAGGGCAACCTGATCGTGCAGCTCCCGCTCGACGTGCTGAGGATCGCCGTCCCGCTCCTCATCTACTTCGTCCTGATGTTCCTGGTGAGCTTCTACATGGGGCGGAAGGTCGGTGCGGATTACTCGAAGACGGCGACGCTCTCATTCACGGCCGCCTCGAACAACTTCGAGTTGGCGATAGCCGTCGCCATCGCGGTCTTCGGCATCAACTCGGGGGCGGCGTTTGCGGCGGTGATCGGGCCGCTCGTCGAGGTGCCGGTGCTGATCGGGCTGGTGAGTGTGGCGCTGTGGTTCCGGCGCAGGTACTTCGCCGGCGAGAGGGAGTCCTTCGCCGTCAAGCCGGTCGAGGACGCTCCCTGAGCATCAGGCCCCCTGCGGGGCGCAGCCGAGACTCGCCGGGCGGGGCGCGCCGAGCAAGTGCGCGGGGGGCTGTGGCGAGCAGCAGACCTTGACCAGTCTCATCCTGTCCCGCTGCATCTCCGGGTCGCGCGCGAGCCATGCTCGCACGTCGGCGAGCACACGCGCCGCGTCGTCGTGCCCCGGCACGACGACGCGGTAGTGCATCCACGTCCCCTCGCGCCGCGCCGCCACCATCCCCGCCCGCCGCAGGTAGGCGAGGTGCCTTGAAATTTTAGGTTGGTTCTCGCCCAGTATCTCCACGAAGAAGCAGACGCAGACCTCGTCCGAGCCCATGAGGTTCAGGAGGCGCAGCCGCGTGCGGTCGGCCAGCGCGCGGAAGAACAGCTCCATGTCGAAAGTCTTGCCTTTTGCCGCCATGACGGGGGCATCTTAGCACAGGACTACATCCGCCTTGACAGATGTTCGCGGCGGGCATACCCTCCCCGTACATTCCATCAAGCGAATGTTTAAGGCCGGCGGTTGACGCCGGGGAAGAGGGAGGGGCGCGATGAGAGTGCTGCTGGCGTTGGACGAGGACGCGGCTTCGGAGGAGGCGGTCAACCAGGTGGGGGGACGCCGCTGGGAAGAGGGCACTACCGTCAGGGTGCTGCACGTCGTGGGCGATTTCGTCCCTCCCGCACAGGAACTGTGGTACGACGCCAGGGGCGACCCGGACCGCGCCCGGGAAGAGATCAGGGAGCGGTCGTCCGAGTTGACGGAGCGCGTGGCGGGCTGGCTCCGGGAGCAGGGGCTGGCGGTCGAGACGGCGGTGCGCGACGGCGAGCCCGGTCCGGCCGTAGTTGAAGAGGCGAAGCAGTGGGGGGCCGACCTCGTCGTCATGGGCACGCGCGGCCACGGGGGGCTCAGGCGGCTGCTGGAGGGGAGTGTCTCGCGCTACGTCATAGACCACGCCCCGTGTCCGGTCGAGGTCATACGCAGCGACGGGGCGCAGGAGGGACAGGATGGCTGAGAAGAAGCGGGTGCTCATCCTCTGCACCGGAAACTCCGCCAGGAGCCAGATGGCCGAGGGGCTGCTGCGCGAGCTGGGCGGCGACAGGTTCGAGGTCGAGAGCGCCGGGGTGAACCCCTCGCGGGTGCGCCCCGAGGCGATAGAGGCGATGCGGGAGAGAGGCATCGACATCTCGGGCAACCACTCGAAGTCGGCCGACGAGTTCACGGGGCAGGAGTTCGATTACATCATCACGGTCTGCGACAACGCCCGCGAGACTTGTCCGGTCTTCCCCGGACACGCCGCGCGCATCCACCAGAGCTTCGAGGACCCGCCCGCCCCTGGCGCGGCCGACCCCGAGACGACGATGGTCGTCTTCCGCCGCGTGCGGGATGAAATCGCCGAGTGGATGCGCCGGGAGTTTATCCCGCGGGCGACCGCGGGCGCCTCCTAGACGGCGAACTCGGCCCGCCTGCCGAGCTCACAAAGGAAGGCCAATAGCGGTCTCGCCGACGAGAAGGGCGTCTCGGAATGCGCCACCCGCGGCTCAACCGCCGGGGCGAGTGGCGGAAGGGGCGCTGCCTTTCGGTGCCCGAGGTGCTCGCGGACGTGCGCCACCGCCTGCACGAGTCCTGGCAGTGGCTGACGGGCGACCGCTCTTCCGGCACTTCCGTCGTCGGGGAGTTCCGTGAAGGAGGTACAGGGACATGAAGCTCATCGAACCACGCAGCTTTAAAGCGGAGCGCCCGTGGGGCGCACTCGACGTCGCCGCCATCGACGGCGCGACGGTGCGCCTGCACTGGACGGACGAGCCTTACCGGTGGCATGTCAACGACGGGGCCGAGGTCTTCGTCGTCCTCGACGGCGAGGTGGACATGCACTACCGCGAGGGCGGCGAGGAGAAGGTCGTGCGGATGAAGGCCGGAGGGATCTTCCACGCGGAGGCGGGAGACGAGCACTTCGCCGCCCCCGTCGGCGAAGTGAGAGTTCTGGTCGTCGAGCGCGCGGGGAGCGTCTGAGGGCATCGCTACCCTTTCTTCCGCCCGGCCTCCGGCAACATCCGAACCGTTTTTAATCGTGGAGGACCTCGCCTACCCGGCCGAACGCTCTACCAATCACCGCGCCCGTCTTCTTCACGCTCCGCCGGTCGATAGTCTGCCCTTCTCTGTCGGGCGTGCTCCTGGAAACAGTCGCCTACCGGGAAGCGCCCGCCCCGGAAAAGTCGGGGCGTAGCCGTTAGTCGTGCCGGGGCTGACGGCTACGCTGGACGTGCCGGCTGTAGACGCGGCCTGTTGCGGCCTAATGGGGCACAGACCACAGTTAAAGCACTGGCACTCGGAGTACTCCCGCTGGCAACGTTTGATGCACACCTGGGTGCCGTTACACGACGCCTCGCACTCGTTGTACATGGCCACACAATTTTCCCACCCGCAGCGGCCGGCCGCGGTGGGGCTCCCCGCGGAGAGCGCGCAGAAGAGCGCCAGCGTCAGGACTGAGCCGATAAGGATGCTTCTTTTCATTCGTGACCTCCGGAGTTGGATTTCATCTCGCAACGCGGAGTGTAGGTATAAAGGTGGCCGAAAATCTTCAAAATCGGGCCTGAAACGAACTCAAATTTTCTTGAAAGGTTTTATTCAAGGATTTATTAAAGGCTAAGATTCTGGCCTTCTAGGAGACGTGAGGCGAGTCGAGTATTTTATTGCCCTTAATTGATGTCGTTGCCTGCTTTCAGCTTTTCAATCATCGCCTGAACCGTTTGTTTGCTGGAATCATTCGGCGCCGACGTTAAAGACTTGTTAGCGAATTCCAGCGCCTTCGCGTATTCGCCGTTGGCGGATAGTCCCCTCGCCATGCCTATCAACGTCGTAAACTGATTCGGATTTTTGGTGTAATTAAACTGAAAAACCTCTAACGCGGCTTGTGGCTTCTTCGCGGCTAAAAGTTGCCTGCCTAATTGCTGAAGTTCGACGACGCTGCCGTAAGGCAGTGCGCTTTTGATAATCGCCGCCGCCTCATCTGATTTGCCGAGTTTGTCGAGAAGCAGCGCTTTAGTCGAAAGCGCTGGGAATGAAGTCGGGTCGCCCGGAAATTTCGGGCTCGTCGCCGACGTCGCCCATTCGAGTCCTTTTTCCAGTTGATAATCGTTCTGCAAAGTCCAGCTCGCGGCGATGTTCAATCCCTGCGGCGTAAAGCCGCGCGGATTTTGCGACTCGGCCACGAACGCATCAAACTGTTGTTTCAAATGATCGACTTCGACCTTGAAAGGTATCGACAGTTTTTCCCACGAAAGGACGATGACGGCGGAACTCGGCGTTTGATTTGAAAACTCGTATTTCAAACTCTCGACGCTTCTCTCGATCGGCTGAGGTTTAACTTTTGCACGTAGAGCGTCTTCTCTTTCGTCGTAAAAAAATGAGCCCCAGGCGTCCGACCTTTTGGAAAAAATAATCGTGCTTTCCGACGGGTCATACGCGATAAAAAACCCGTATCTCCCTTTCGGCAGATTTTGGCCTTCGACCTTTACGTCGTTATCAAATTCGATGACGGTATTCTCATTCGCGCCCGCCAGGGCGCCGGTTTGCCATTTCCGAATCCCTGATCGATAAAGCCTTTGTGAACGACCTCGCCCCAAATCTTACCTTCGCGTCCTCTGACCGCGGGACGATGATAGGTAATCGTCACCTGCGTCAGACCGACCTGTTCGGAGACTACCGCTTTTTTCGTGTAGCCGTTCGGAACCGCCGAGTTATACGGCACCTGTGCGAATGAGTAGCTGGAGAAGGCGATCAACGCCAAGGCAAGACGAAGCATGTAATTTTTCATGGTGTTATTTGTAACCGTGTGAATCGAGATTCGATGACCCCGCGATTTAAGTAGCTTGCGGTGTCTTGATGCTCAGAGTCGCGGCTTTAAGCATGGTGTTAAAGCCGCGACTCTGAGCATCAAGTAACCGGAACTACAGAACCTTGAACTTCACCTGTTCGTGACGACTAAAAGTCATAACGAATCGCAAACTGAAGCTCACGCGGCGTACTTAAAGAACCGGTGATCCGCCCGAATGAAGGTGACTCCAGGGTGAGGTTCGGCGTGCTGAACGAGTTCGTATTCGTCACGTTGAAGGCATCCGCCCGAACTGTAAGACGGTGACTTTCCGACCAGGGCATCGTGAATCTCTTGGAGAGACCCATGTCGAAATTCACATACGCCGGGCTGCGGAAAGTATTCCTTGAGCCGATCTCGCCGTGCCGCGGGAAGCGCAGCGCGGCTTCCGCCGCGACGGGGTCGTCGAAGAACTGAATCCCCCCGCCCTCCTCGCGGATGTTCGATCGGAACGCCGACCGGTCGCCTACTACAATCGCCGGACTATTGACGGCGAACGAAACGGGGAAGGCCCCGCTCGCCGAGTTGATCGCGAACCCGGAGCGGGCGCCGACGACGCCCGACAGCGTAAAGCCGCCGACGACGGCGTCGAGCCACTTCGGCATCTCGCGGCCGAAGGCCCTTCCGCGGCCGAACGGAATTTCAAGGATGTAGTTGGCGTTGAAGAGGTGGCGAATGTCGAAGTCGGAGTCGCCCCGGCAGGCGTTGGGGTTCGTTACGTCGCAGAGTAGCCCGCCGAGGGTGGTGTTGACGACGCTGGACTGGTTGTCGATTGAGTGCGAGAAGGTGTAGTTCAGCTCGAACTCGAATCCGCGGGAGAGACGTTTCTGTAAACTGAACAGCCCGCCGTTGTACGACGAAGACCCCAGGTTTGTGACGTAGGAATTCAGCCCGAACTGCGCGCTTATCCCGACATTCGGCCTGAGCAGGCCGTTGGCGTAGAGTATCTGAACGATGTCGCCCGTGCCCCCCTGTCTGACGAGGTCTGTCTGGAAGTTGGTTAAGACCTCCGTGCAATTGGCGCCTAGTCCGAGGTCCGAACAGGGCACCCCGAAAGTCGCCAACGAGGCGGCGTTTATCTGGTTTTCGAGCCACGGCTGTGGCGTGAGACCCGCGGCGGGCGCCCGGTTAGCCGCGACGTTCGCCTGAACCTGCGGTTGAATCGCGTTCAGAGCATCGAACAGGAACTGGCCGGACGCCGCGTCTCTGAAATTCAGTGTTTGGGCGGCGTCCGCCTGCGTGAAGAGTTTGCGTCCGAGCCGCCCCACGTAAGAGACATCTAACAGCATGTTGCCGGGCAGCTCGCGCTGCATCCCGAAGTTGAACGTGTACGAGTAAGGTACCTTGAAGTCTTTAGCGACCACGTAATTGGTCTGGCTCTGCGCTAACCCGAAGGGCACGCCGTCAACATCCACGAATGGCGCGAACGGGCGCGTGATAGCCGGCGCGACGTTCTGCACGGGCAGCGAGGTGAGGCCCGTGAATCGCGGGTCATTCAGGAGGGCCGTTCTCGCGTTCGCCGCGCCGAACTGCCTCGTGACGGTGGTGTCGAAGATGAAGTTGGACTGATCCTGGATGAAAGTGATGCCGCCCCCGACGCGGTCGTACACCACG
Source organism: Pyrinomonadaceae bacterium (assembly GCA_036794905.1). Lineage (GTDB taxonomy): Bacteria > Acidobacteriota > Blastocatellia > Pyrinomonadales > Pyrinomonadaceae > QHXN01. Next base: position 33,242 of record DAIRFV010000001.1, read on the forward strand.
GACGCGTTGCCGCGCAGCACGGTTCTTTTGTTGCCGAAGAGCGCGCCTAAGACGCCCCCTTCGAAGGCGGGGTTGTAAGCGAAGCCGAGCCGCGGGGCGAAGTTGTTTTTGTCGGTCGCGTAGAGGGGGGCACCGTGGTTGGCCCGCCCATTCAGGTCGAAGCTGGTCAGGGGCTCGGCAGTGGCCCCGAGAATTCCGTTGGCGGCGTTATGAATTCTCAAGTCAACCAATGCTTGAAAATCCACGTTGTTCGCCGCCTGAAACCCATTCACCTCATGCGGAGCGGGGTACAGGTGGTAGCGGACGCCTAAGTTCAGTGTCAGGTCGTTACGCACCTTCCAGTTGTCCTGGAAGTAAAGCTCGTACTCGTTATATGCGTAGCTGCGGCTTCTCCCGCTCCCCAGGGGCGACGCATTCCCTTCCGGGTCGTACGTGAAGTTAGTGGCGACCTGAGCGATCCTTCCCAGAGCAAAGGCGAAGGCGGAATCATAGGGGGTCACCGAGCCTCCGCGAATGTTGGCGGGACGGAGCGAGGCGTTAAGGGCTGTCGTCGCGCCCCCGATTCCCAGGGTGACAAAATTAAAGTCGTTAATTAACGACGGGTTTTGACGGATCGGCTTATACACGCCGCCGAACTGGAAAGAGTGCTTCCCCGTGGTGTAACTCACGTCGTCCCGAATCGTCGGCACGAAAACGTTTCTGTCCTGATAGCTCAAACTGGCGAACGGGGCCGTGAGCCCCGCGCCGAAGGTGAAGCTGTTGGGGAAGGACGGGGCGTCGGCAGGCGAGAAAATGTTTACCGACTTCGAAAGCCCGACCGTCGCCATGTTGGTTAAGGCGGGCGTGACGGTCCAGGTGTGACCGCCGGCAATCGCATAGCTTTTATCTAGAAATGCCTGGGCGTCCTCGTCGCCTGAAAATTGCTGCGCGACGTTGGTCGAGTCACGGCGCGTGATAGTGGTGCGCACGAAAAGCCGCTGGTTGTCGGTGAGGTTGGCATCAACGCGCCCCGTGTAGATGCTATCGTTTCTGTTCAAAGGGGCGTTGAATCGGAAGAGCCCCGTGTTGATACCGTTCCCGCCGGTCAGGTCGTTCGCCTGGGGGTAACGACTATTTATAAAAGACAGAAGCTCCTGGTTGAATCCTCTTCCCTGGGGGTCGAGTGCCGTTATCTGCGCCGGCGTCAGGAACTCGATGCAGTCCGGTCTGGTGTCAAGACGACTGTTCGCCGGGCACGGCGTGGAGCTGCCCGCCGGGGTAGCTCTGATGTATCCGATTCTTCCTTCCCGGAAACTTTGCAGGGGCACCGTCCGTGAATTGTTCTGCTGCGACCTGTCGCGCCGGCGCTCCAGATCAAAGAAGAAGAAAAGTCTATCCTTGCCGCTGAGGAAAGCCGGACCGCCCTCGCCGAAATTCGGGATCGGCACCGGGCCGCCGAGGCTGCCGCCGTACTGGTGCCGCCGCAGGGCCGCCCTGCCCACCCCGGTCATATTGTTGAAGAAGCTGTTCGCAGCCGTCTCCTCATTTCGGTAGTACTCGCGCAGGTTCCCGTGAAACTCGTTGGAGCCGCTGTTGCTTGTCAGAATAATCTGGCCGCCGCTGCTGCGGCCTTCTGACGCATTTGGCGCGACCGAAATACCCCTGAACTCCTGAATGGAATCAATCGGGGCATTCGCCACGGTGGCAAACGCCTGCCCGGTTGTCACGTCGTTGGCGTCTATGCCGTCAACGGTGATGTTTCCCTGATCGGCGCGAGAACCCGTGACCGAGCCCAGGCGATTGGCGTTGAGTGTGGTGCTGCTAACACCGGCGTTAGTTCCGACCGCGCCGGGCTGTAAGCCGATAAGCGCTGCCGGAGAACCGCGAAGCTGAATCGGGAGTTCGCCCAGTTGACGACGGCCTATCACGTTCCCGACGCTGGCGTCCGTCGTATTCAGCGTCGCATCACCGGCAGTTGACGTTACAGTCACCGTCTCCGCGACCGCTCCGGCCGCCAACCGGGCGTTTTGGGTTGCTGTTCTTCCGACTCCGAGCTGCACGTTCTCGATCACGAAACCTTGAAAACCGGGCGCCGAGAAGGACAGTCTATAGCCGTCGCCGGGTTGGACGTTATTAAACGTGTATGACCCCTCGCCGTTCGTCGTCACCGTCAGTTCTCTCGAAGTTTTCGTATCGGTGAGCGTAACTTGCGCCCCCGCGACGGCGCCGCCGTTCGGGTCGGTGACGGTTCCGGTCACCCCTGAGACCGCTTGCGCCGAAATCATCACCGGACACAGAAGAACCAGCAGCGACATCACTAATAAAGAACGCATCTTTGCGAATGGACGACCCGCCTTACCGAGGCTCGGGGCGACAAGACCGAATACCGTAGGTTCGCTCGACTCGTTTTTCATGATTATTCCGGCTCCTTGCTGATCCCTTGAGGTTTAGTTTGTCCGCGGGGAGACCTCGGGTCTGACATCCCTTGATGTTCGTCAGGCATCTAGGGATATGGATAAACATTCATCTTGCAGGGCGGAGTGTAGGTATAAGGGTGGCTGAAAATCTTGAAAGTTAGCCTTGAAACAACCTCAAATTTTCTTGAAAGGCTTTATTAAAGGATTTATTAAATGACCGCGGCGTAGCTCAACCGCGCCGCACCCAGGCTTCACGAGGGGTATTGACCCCGCCCTTGACCGGAGGGAGCATCGCTCCCCCCGGACTCCACCTTTCCTATTCGGCGACCCCGCGGCAAGCTGACGGGGAATCAAGGATTGAGTTGTGAACACCGAAAGCAAAGCGCGTCGCTACATTTTTAAGAATTTCACCCTGGACTTGGAGAAACGGGTTCTACTGCGCGACGGCGACCCCGTGCCTTTGACCCCGAAGGCTTTCGACACCCTGGCGTTGTTGGTGCGGCGGAGCGGCCACGTCGTCGGCAAAGATGAGTTACTGGAAGAGATTTGGGCCGATGCTTTCGTCGAAGAATCCACGATTGCGCAGAATGTTTTTACGCTGCGGAAGGCGTTAGGTCAGAATCAGACCGAAAATCAGTTCATTGAAACCGTGCCGAAGCACGGCTACCGTTTTATCGCCGACGTGAAAGCGGTGGGCGGCGCGACGAACGGCAAGCCGGAGGTCGGACGCGAAAAGGCCGAACACGACCTCGCCGTCGGCGAGAAAATTAGCTACGCGGAGATTACTGTTGCGGAAACCGGCGGCGCGGAGACGGTTGAGGCCGCAGGCAGAGACGCGCGAGCAGACGAGGATGAGGAACGCGAGTCCGAGGCCGTAAACGTCACGGCGGATGCGGCGTCAAACCCGCCGCCCGCGGGCCACGGCGATTCACATTTGGCGAATCGTCACGCGCCTTTTAATTTTCAAACCAGATTGCTCGCGCCGGCGATGTTTCTGCTCGCCGTCGCGGTTGCCGTAGGGCTGTTTCGTTATACGCGAACAGACGACGCCGCCTCCGATTTTGCGTCGCCGTCGCCGCGCGCGCGCACGACGCAGCTCACTAACACCGGACATGTTTTGCGCGCCGCCGTCTCCCCCGACGGCAAATATGTTGCTTACGTACAGAGTGAGCGCGGGCAGGAAAGTTTGTGGGTAAGGCAGGTAGAGATCGCGGGCGGGATCGAAATCGTTCCGCCGAGCGGCAGCAGTTTTATCGGGATTACTTTCTCGCCAGACGGCAACTCGGTTTTCTATGTCAAATACGGGGAAGATGCGGCCGGGTCTGGCTTGTATCAGGTTCCGGTGTTGGGCGGGGCGGCGCGCAAGATCCTGACGGACATTGACAGCCAGATCAGTTTCGCGCCGGATAAGAGACACTTCGCGTTTGCGCGAAATGATTTAAACCGCAAGGAAGCGCATTTGCTCATCGCCAACCTCGACGACGCGGACCAACGAGAGCTTGCCGTCCGTCCGGGGTCCCACTGGATCACCGACGCCGCGCCCGCCTGGTCGCCTGACGGTAAGGTCATCATCTTTACGGCGAGAATCCAACCCTCGAAGGCTGCGAGCACGGTGGCCTCTCTGGTCGAAGTGCAGGTGGCGGGCGGCGGGCAAAAAATCCTCAACACCCGCCAGTGGGACGCCATTCAAGCGATTGAGTGGTTAGCGGACGGAACCGGCTTAATCGTCGCCGCCCGCGATAACGCTTCGCTGCTCGCTCACCAGTTGTGGCAAATAGATTACCCCGGGGGCGGGGCACGCGCGATCACCAAAGATTTGAATAGTTATTCGAGTGCCGGCGTAACCGCCGACATGAAGTCGCTCGTGACGATCCTCCATCGTCGCATCGCGAATCTGTGGATCACGCCGGGCGATAGGTCGAGTGAAGCCGTCCAGATTCATTCCGGTAACAGCAAAGATTTGGGCTGGACGTTAGGCGTCGAATGGTTGCGGGACGGCAAAATTATTTACGGCTCGACGGCGAGCGGAAAAGAAGACGTGTGGTTGATGAACGCGGACGGGAGCGACCAGAAACAATTAACGACCACCGCCGGCGCGAACTTCGAGCCGACGGTTTCGGACGACGGGCGCACCGTGGTTTATGTCTCAAAAGCCGCCGACGCCGCCCAGAACTTGTGGAAAATGAATCTCGACGACGGCGAGCGCGCGCAATTAACCAGCGGCGGCTTCGACCTGCGCCCTGACATTTCGCCCGACGGGCGCTGGGTCGTGTACATGTCAGTTATTAAAGACTCGCCGACGTTGTGGAAGACTCCGATTGACGGCGGCGGAGCGCCGATTCAACTGTCGGATAAAATAGCAGCAGTCCCGCGCGTCTCGCCGGACGGGCGCTTCATCGCCTGCTTCTATCGCGCGCAAGTGGAGACGTATTCCAAATTCGCCGTTCTCCCGTTCGAGGGCGGCGAGCCCGTTAAAGTGTTCGACAGACCTTCGACGACGTTCGTCGAAGCGGGTATTCGATGGACGCCGGACGGACGCGCCTTGACCTTTGTTGATAACCGCGACGGCGTCTCGAACATCTGGCTGCAACCTCTGGACGGTAGCCCGGCAAAGCAGTTGACGAATTTTACCTCCGAGACGATTTTTCGTTTCGCCTGGTCGCCCGACGGCAAGATGATTGTCGCCGAACGCGGGACTGAGACCGGCGACATCGTGCTGATTAACAGATAGGGATGAGAAGGCAAAATGAGGGGCGAGAAATCCTGGTAAGGATTTCTCGCCCCTCGCCGAATACGGCCTTGTCGGGTCACGTTCGATCTAGCGCCTCGGCGTGATCTTCAAAAGCTCTCCATCACGCTCGTCTGTCACCACATAGAGGGCGCCGTCCGCCCCCTGGCGCACGTCGCGGACACGCTTCCCGCGCTCCGCCAGCAGGTGCTCTTCGCCGACGACGCGGTCACCTTCGATGACCAGTCGCACGAGCCTTTGTGACACAAGGCCGCCGACGAAGAGGCTGCCGCGCCAGGCGGGGAAGGCGTCGCCCGTGTAGAACTGCATGCCCGAAGGTGCGATCACCGGGTCCCAGTAATAGACCGGCTGCTCGTAGCCCGCGCGCGCCGTGACGGCGCCCGCGAACGGCTCGCCCGAATACTCCTCGCCGTAGGTGACGAGCGGCCAGCCGTAGTTCTTACCCTTCTCGATCAGGTTCAGCTCGTCGCCGCCCTTCGCGCCGTGCTCCACCGTCCACAGCCGCCCGCGTTCGTCGAACGCCGCCGACTGCACGTTGCGGTGCCCGAGGTCCCAGATTTCCGGCAGGGCGCCGGCCCGCCCGGCGAAAGGATTATCCGCGGGGGCGGAGCCGTCGGGGTTGATGCGAATGAGCTTGCCGAAATGAGCGTCCAACTGCTGCACCTTCGGGCGGTTCGGCCGGTCGAAGCGGTCGCCGAGCGTGACGTAGAGCATGCCGTCCGGCCCGAAGGCGAGCCGCGAGCCGAAGTGCAGGCCGTTGGCGTAGGTCGGCAGCGCGCGGAAGATGACGCGCACCTGTTCGAGGTTGCGGCGGTCTTCGGTCAACACCCCGCGCGCGACGCTCGTCCCGCTCCCGCCTTCGCGCTGTTCCGAGAAGCTCCAGAAGATGGTGCGGTCACGCGCGAAGCTCGGGCTCAAGGCTACGTCGAGTAACCCGCCCTGCCCCTGCGCCGTAATCGGCGGCAGACCGCCCTGCGCGCTCGCGGCCGACACGCCGCCCTGACCGACCGGCAGCAGCCCGCCGATGGGCGGCCCGACTTCGCCCCCGGCCGAAACGATGCGGAGCCGCCCCGGTTTTTCGGTGACCAGAAAATCGCCGTTCGGCAGCGGCTCGACCGCCCACGGTCTCTCAAGCCCTTTCGCCACCACGGCCACGTCGAAAGCCACGCCGGACTTGACCCCGCAGGCGCGTGTCTGCCCGGGGAAAGCAGGTTTCTGTTCCGGCGCGTTCGCCGTCCGGGTCTCTAGCGGCGCGCAGGGCGAAGTCGAAGTTGTCTGCGCGTCGGTCGTCGGGGCGGGAGTCTTACCCGCGTCGCGCCCGCCCTGAGCGCAGGCCGCGCCGGCCGCGGTCAGTACGATAGCCACCACAAATGCCGTCTGACTTATATTCATGTCTTACCTTCCTGAAAATGCCGCCTGGAATGTGCAGTTTCAGTTAGTTTGATGGCTTTCGGGAATCAGTGATGTCAAGGTTTTATGACATTCGGCCGGGCGGCATCCTGGGTATTTAGAATTGAGAAACGGGCGGAGGGATGGGAACATGTCGGCCATGAGTCCCGAACGGCAGATAGAGGAGCTGTTCTACAGCAAAATTCCGATCACGCGCGCCCTCGGCGTGAGGGTCGAGGGTTACGACGGGCGGCGGCTGGTGTTGACGGCGCCGCTCACAGAGAACGTCAACCATCTGGGGACGGCCTTCGGCGGGAGCCTCAACGCGCTGGCGGTGCTGAGCGGGTACGGTCTGCTGTGGCTTGAGTTGCGCGAGACCGAGAGTCACATCGTCATCCGCGACAGCACGATCTCGTACGAGCGGCCCGTGCGCGGCGACATCCGCGCCGTCTGCGCCCGCCCGGACGAGGGGGAGTTGGAGGCGTTCAGGCGCAACTTCGAACAGAAAGGCCGGGCGCGCATCTCCCTCTCGGCGACGATAGCGGACGAAGGCGTCACGGCCGTGCGCTTCCGCGGGACGTTCGTCGCCACACGCTGAAGCGCGGAACCGCGCTCCCGATGCTCGGCGAGGCGATGTCGAATACCGAGGCCGCTGCGCGATTACACTTTTAGAAGTCCTGTCCAGTGCGATAGCCTTACAGGCTCGCGCCCGGTTCATGCCAGGGCAGGTCGTGAAGTTCATCTGAAGGACTCGCCGATTTCGACATCCCTACGGCCTATGACACGACTCCCGTCCCGGCTCAACGCTCTCGCCGTGGCCCTGGCGGTAACGTTGCTCGCCCCCCTGCTCGCGTTCGCCTTCCTCGGACTCTTCGTAAGGTACATGGGTGACGACTGGTGCTTCGCGGCGGTCATCAACAGGGTCGGGCTCCTCGAAGCGCAGAGGCGGTGGTACGTAGGCTGGTCGGGGAGATTCTCTTTCACCCTCGCCAGCGGGATCGCACACCTCTGCGGGCCGCGCGTCGCCCCGCTCCTGCCCGCCTTCATGCTGGCGTTGTGGCTGGCGGCCGCGTCCTGGGCCGCTTACCAGATCGCGCTCGCCGCCCGTTGGCCCCGCCCGTTATTAGCTTCCCTGCTCGCGGCAGAGCTGGTCGTCTTCGCGACCCTCGACACCGCGCATAACATCGTCCAGTCCTTCTACTGGCAGACCGGCGCGCTCACCTATGTCGCCCCGTTAATACTTCTGACGTTTTACGTGGGGGTCGTCGTGTACGGAGTCCGGCGGCGGCCGGGGGGTCGGGCCGCGCCTTTGTGGGCTGCGAGTTTCGTCCTGACGTTCATCGCCGGAGGCTTCGCGGAGACGTACGCCTGCTTGCAGGCCGGCGGGCTGTTGCTGGCGGCCCTGGCCTGCAACAGAGGCAGGTCGGCTTCCGCCGGGCGGGCCGCCCTCGCGCCCGTCACGGCAGGTCTGGCCGGCTCCTGTCTGGCGCTGCTCGTCGTGGCGCTCTCGCCCGGCAACGACGTGAGGCAGGGCTTTTTAGCAACGCCCCCCGGCCTGATTTCGACGGCGAAGATTGCGCTCTATTACGCGACGGGCCACGCCCCGTACACGGCCTACCACTGGCCGGGAACCACGCTCCTGACGCTTGCCGTGCCCGCCTTGACGGGGTTGTATCTTTACGCGCGCGACGCCCCGCGCCGGGAGTCTCTCGACCTCGGGGACGCGCGGCGGCTTCTCATACTTTTACCCGCCGCCGGGTATATTCTAATCCTGCTGTGCTACGCGCCGGCCGCTTACGCCACGTCCACTTACCTGCCGGGGCGCGCGCGCATCATCCCGCAGTTTGTCTTCGTTTGTGTGACGGCCTCCTGGGGGTACTTCGCGGGCGCCGCCCTGTCCACACTGCTGTCCGCCCGCCGGCAATTCATCTCCCGGTCTTTGACCACGGGTCTGTTCGTCGTGATGGCTTTACTGATCCTGTCGCCTCTATCCGCCGCCCGGCGCGTCTTAACACTCGTCGAACGCGCCCGGGAGAGTGCCGCCGTCTTCGATCAGATGGATCGCGAAATCCGCGCCGCTAAAGAGCGCGGGGTCATGGATCAGACGGTGACGGCGGTCGATGACGTGGAGACGCGCTTCGGCGCCGGCAAGACCGAGCTGCACATCGAGCGCGACCCCGAGAACTGGAAGAATAAATGTGTCGCCAGGTTCTATGAGATCGGCTCGGTCAGAACCCGCTGAGCCGTGACGGCCCGGGGCTCGTCTGGCGAAGAGGAGTGGCGACCGCGGTCGGCGGCGGGCTCAACGAACTCACGCAACAGGCCGCCGAGGGCGGCGACCTCAAAACGCCTTCGCAAGGCTCGCGCGGCCTGCGGCAGAACCGTTGCGGCTAAGACGCGCGGGCGGGCGGCGCGGCCGCGCCGCCCGCCGACAGAGACTTCTCCGCCACCCTCCGGACGAACTCCGCGACCACTTCGGGCGCGGTGAGCGGCAGCATGTGCCCCCCCTCGATGAGCTTAAGCTCGGCCCCTCTGATCCGCGCCGCGACCTCGACGCCGTGCAGCCTGTGGTCGAGGACTCGGTCTCCGGTGCCGTAGAGGATGCCGACGGGCATCCGCAGCTCCGCGTAGCGCCCCACCAGCGCGGGCAGCTCGCCCTCAAGGGCCACGAGGTCTTCGGACGCCGCGCAGAAGCTCTGCGGCCTCAGGCCGAGGAGGCCGCCTCCGGCGGTCGCGTAGTCCGGCGGGACGGGGTCGGGGCCGAACAGTGTGTCGAGCACGAGGGCGCTGCGGAGGATGGAGGCCGGCGTGGCGATTGTCCACGCCGTGAGCCTGCGCAGCGCGCGCGAGGTGATGATGAGTTTCCTGAAGACGGGGGGCACCGTCTCCTGCGCGTTCGCCAGCGGCGCGACGAGGGCCAGGCCCCGCACCTGCTCCGGGTGTTGGAGCGCGACGGCCAGCGAGACCGCGCCGCCGAGCGAGTGGCCGACCAGCACGGGGCGGTCGAGTTCCAACGCGCGGATGAAGGCCGAGACCGTCTCGGCCTGCGAGCGCACGCGCGCGCAGGCGCGCGGCCCGCGCGTGGACTCACCCGACCCCGGGCGCTCCATCACGACGACCCGGAACTCGCCCGCGAGGCGGTCGAGCACCGAGTGCGTAAAGACGCGCATCGAGGCGCCCAGCCCGTGGATGAGGAGCAGCGCAGGCCCCTCGCCGCGTTCGAGGTAGTGGATGCGCGTGCCGCCGACCTCGACGAAGCGACCCAGCGGCGGGAGGGCCGCGTTAACGCGGCGCGCGGTGTGGGACGTAAAGAGGGCGAGCGCGCCGAGCACGCCGAGCACGCCGAAGATGAGTAGCCCGATGATGGCCGCGACCTGAAGTGTCATTTATCGACCCGCCGCGCGAGCGCCTTCCAGCCGGAGGCCGGCGGGTCTCGCCTTCTTGAACTCCATCGTGCCGTCGTCCACGCGGCCGTACCGCATCATCGAAAGGTCTCTCACGTAGTTCTGGTGCAGGCGCCACGGCGTCTTCGACCCCTGCCGCGGGAGCGTGTGCAGTGCGCGCCGGACGTAGCCCGAGGTGAAGTCGATGACGGGCTCGTCGCCGAGGTCCGGGTCGTTGACGCGCGGCGTGCAGACGGCGTAGCCGTGCCCGTCCATGTGGTTCAGGAGGCGGCAGACGTACTCGGCCGTGAGGTCGCACTTCAACGTCCAGGAGGCGTTCGTGTAGCCGATGGCGAAGGCGAGGTTGGGGACTTCGCTGAACATCATCCCCTTGTAGACGAGCGTCTGCGGCAGGCCGACGGGCGCGCCGTCCACCAGGAGTCGCAGCCCGCTGATGAGCTTCAGCACGAGCCCCGTCGCCGTCACGATGATGTCGGCGTCGAGGTGCTGGCCCGACTTGAGCCGCAGTCCCGTCTCGGTGAAGCTCTCGATGTGGTCGGTGACGACGGACGCCCCGCCCTCGCGTATCGCCCGGAAGAGGTCTGAGTCGGGGACGAGGCACAGCCGCTGATCCCAGGGGTTGTAGCGCGGCGTGAAGTGTTTGGCGTCGTACGCCTCGCCGAGCTGGCGCCGCACGCCCTTCGCCAGCATCCGCTTGAAGAGTTCGGGCCGCTTCCGCGCCAGGTTGTAGAAGAACATCCCGAGCAGCACGTTCTTCCAGCGCGTCAGCGCGTAGGCGGCGCCATCCGGCAGGCGCCGGCGGAACCAGTTGGCGAGCCTGTCCTCGGCGGGGCGCGAGACGACGTAGGTGGGCGAGCGCTGGAGCATGGTGACGTGCGCGGCGCGCTGGGCCAGCGCGGGGACGAGCGTGACGGCCGTGGCCCCGCTGCCGATCACCACCACGCGCTGGCCCGCGTAGTCGAGGTCGTCCGGCCACTTCTGCGGGTGGACGATCCGCCCGCGGAAGCGCTCCACGCCGGCCCACTCGGGCGTGTACCCGCCCTCGTAGTCGTAGTAGCCCGTGCAGAGGTGGAGGAAGTTGCAGGTGAACCGGGCCACGCCCTTCCCCGGCTCGGTCTCGGCCTCGACCGTCCAACGCGCCTCTTCCGACGACCAGGAGGCCCGCCGCACGCGGTGGCCGTAGCGGATCATCTTGTCCACGCCGTACTCGGCGGCCGTCTCGCGGATGTAGTTGAGGATGGCGGGCCCGTCGGCGATGGCCTTCGGGTCACGCCAGGGGCGGAACCGGTAGCCGAGCGTGTACATGTCGGAGTCGGAGCGGACGCCCGGGTAGCGGAACAAGTCCCAGGTGCCGCCCGACGCGGCGCGCCCTTCGAGAATCACGAAACTCTTCCCCGGGCACTCCATCCTCAGGCGGCAGGCCGCGCCGATGCCCGACAGCCCGGCCCCCACCACTAACACGTCCACGTGCTCCATGCTCGGCTCCCCAACCACTCACATTCGGCACTGAACAGTACTAGCGACCTTTGGCACTGTCAATTTCAGATAGGAGTAAAACAGCCGGAGCATAGTTAAGGATACCTATAGCTGTTTTCACATGGGTTCATATCAGGAGGGAGTAACCACAGAGACACAGAGACACGGCTTTGAAGACATCAGTCAACCAGCCGTGTCTCTGTGCCTCTGTGGTTAATGCTTTTGACTCGCACTCATCTGCAAACCGCTGTAAGAGTCAACGTTCGAACGGCGTCTTTACCGCCGGCCGTTAAGACGACTACCATGCGTTATTGCGTCAGCATCAACTTCGGAGGGGGCATCCGGATGAAACTTCAGGTGATGTGGTCACGTTTGGACGCGCCGGGCATGGAACACCTTGCTCTGACGTTGCGCCCTGAAGAGGTGTCGGCCGACGGGTTTGTTCTCGGCGTGGCGGAGGGCGCCGCCTTCCGCCTGCGCTACACAGTCCGCTGCGACTCGCGTTGGAGGGTGCGCGGGGTGGAGGTCGGCTTCGTGGACGGCGGCCGGGGTCTGAGCCTGAGCGCGGACGGCGAGGGCCACTGGTTCGACGAGTCGGGCGCGGCCGTCCCCGCGCTCGACGGCTGCGTGGACGTGGACATCACGGCGACGCCCCTGACGAATACGCTGCCGATCCGGCGGCTGGCCCTGAAGCGGGGCGAGTCCGCCGACATCAAAGTCACATACGTCACGATCCCCGGGCTGCGACTCGCGCCGGACGAGCAGCGTTACACGTGTCTGGGAGCAGACGCGGCCGGCGGCAGTTACAGATTCGAACAGCGGGGCAGCGGGTTCACGGCCGTCATACGGGTTGACGCCGAGGGGCTGGTGGAAGACTACCCGGGGCTGTTCAGGCGCGTGTGGGCGGCTTAAAGATTCCGGCGGCCGGACATCCGACGACGGCCTGCGCCCGACCGCACACACGACTGTCGTCATATCATTACGGCCTGTCTCAAGTTCTGCTCACTGCTCCGCCCGGACGAGTTGTGCCCAGTCGAGTTCCGCCCAGTCGAGTTCCTCCTCCACGCGCTGGAACGCGGCGTCGCCGATGGTGCCGTCGTCCCGCAGCGCCACGAGGCGCCGCCGCTGTGCGTCGGTCGCGGCCCGCACGACCGCCACGTCGGCCTCCCCGCCGTCGGCGCACGCGCCACTCGCCGGTGCAGCCGCCGCGTCCGCGGGCGTGATGTCGCCCGCACCCGCGCCGTCGGCGGCGACCTCGCCTTCCGCGCGACGCAGTTGTAGTTCGTAGCGGTGCCGGACGAGGGCGGCGGTCTCGGCCCCGGGGCACACCGCGGCGACCTCAAGCGCCGCCCGCAGTGTCTCGACGCGGGCGAGGCGCACCTCGCGTTCGACCGAGCCGTCGTCTTCGAGCCGCAGCCGCATGAGGAGCGGCCGCAACGTCAACCCCTGTAGCACGAGCGTGCCGAGGGTGACCCCGAACGCCGTCGTGAGGATCAGGTCGCGGAACGGAAAGTCGGTCGGGAGCGCCAGCGCGGCGGCCAGCGTCACCGTGCCGCGCATGCCGCACCAACCCACCACCCACGCGGCGCGCGCGCTGAGCGCCACCGCGTCGTGCGGCCCGGGCGTCCCGTCCGCATGAGGTCGGCAGCGCCAACGGCTGAAGGCCGCCGCGCCCGTCACCCACGCGATGCGCGCGAGGATGACCGCGGCGCACACCGCCGCCGCGACCGCCGCGTACCACGCCCCGGTCGCGCCCGTCGCACGTTCGGCGATGGACTTGAGCTGGAAGCCGACGAGGATGAACGCGAGCACGTTGAGGACGAAGACCGCGACCACCCACACCGCGTACGAAGGGATGCGGATGCGCGCCGGCACGAGCGCGGGCGCGCGCCGCGCCGCCACCATCGCGTAGATGACCAACGTGATGATGCCCGAGAGGTGGAGTTGCTCGGCGAGTATCCAGACGCCGAACGTCCCGCAGAACTGGAACACCACGGCGGTCGCCACGTCGCTGATGCGCGCGCTCACGGCGAGCGTGACGCGCGCCAGCACGAACCCGAGGACGACGCTGCCCACGGTGACCACGAGCAGGGTGGGGAGCACGCTCCACCCCGAGAGGAATCCGGCGGCCGTCGCCCCGACCGCGAGGCGGTAGACGAGCAGCGCGCTCGCGTCGTTGAAGAGACTCTCGCCCTCCAGAATCACGAGCAGCCGGTGCGGCGGCCGTAGCTGCTTGAGCACCGTGGTGGCGGCAGCCGCGTCCGGCGGCGCGACGATGGCGCCGAGCGCGACGGCCGCGCCCCACGGCATGTCCGGGACGAGCGCTTTGGCGACGAGAGCCACGACGGCGATGGTGAGCGCGACGGCTCCGAGGGCGAGGCTGGCGACGGCGCGCCAGTTGGCCCGCAGGTCGCGCGGCGAGGCGTCGAAGGCGGCGTCTAAGAGGACGGGCGCGACGAAGAGCGCGAGCGCCAACTCGGGGTCGAGCACGAGCGTCGGCACGCCGGGGATGAGCGCGAGCGCGGCGCCGGCGAGCGCCACCAGCGCCGGGTAGGGCGCACCGACGTGCCGCGCCACGGCGGCGAGCACCGCGCCGCCCAGCAGCATCGCGATGACGATCTCGAAGACTTCCATCGCCCCTCCAAGCTTAAGGAATTTACTCCGCCGTCATCGCCGAGCGAAAACCGCTGCCGATACCCCGACAATCCGAGTCATAAACCTATTCCCGTTCGACATCATTTGCGGTCAGGCGCGAGAAGTCGTCAGGGGTATCCACGTCCGTCTCACCGCCCGGGAAGGGCAGGAAGTGCGCCTCCGAAGCGTGCCTCTTAATCACCTGCCTGGCGCCGGCCGCCCCTTCGAGTTGTGCCAGCTCGGCGAAGAGCGTCCTGCCGAACAGCGCGGGCACGCCGAAGCCCCCGCCGTACGCCGAGGCGACGACCGACCGCAGGGTGGCGCGGTGCGCCGCGACTAAGCCCGAGATGACCTCGGCCGTGACGTGTGGCTGGTCGCACAGCATCAGCACGACCCCGTCGGCGTCCGCGCCGGCCAGCGCCTCGACGCCCGCACGGACTGACGAAGCCATCCCCGTCTCCCAGTAGGGATTGAACGCCTCCCGCACGCCGAGCCCTTCCAGCTCGCGTCTCGACAACTCTGCGTGCGCGCCCGTCACCACGACGACGGGGCGGCACCCCGCGCCCAGCGCGGCGAGGGCCGCGCGCCTGAGCAGACTCTCGCCACGGTATCGAAGAGTCTGCTTCGGGCTGCCCATGCGGGACGACGCGCCCGCCGCCAGGATTACCGCGGCCACGCCCGCCGAGTCGCTTTCGAACACTCCGGAATGCCCTCCGCGTCGGCCCTCGCCACTTCACGCCACCGCCGCGGGAAGCGACGGCTCCTCCGTCAGGAAGACGCACTCGCCGTCGCCCGGGTGGCCGTGAATTGAGCCCCGCCGCTCGCGCAACATCCCGCCGCGCCGCCCCGCCAGCACCGCGCGCATCTCCGCCACGATTGAAAGGGCTATCTCGGCGGGCGCGTTCGCCCCGAGGTCCAGGCCGGCCGGGGAATGAAGGCGCGCGCCGTCCGCCTCCCCGAGACTGCACGCGTCGCCGCCCGCCGCCAGCTCACACAGCATCCGCTCGGTGCGTTTGCGCGGGCCCATGACGCCGATGTAGCGGGCGGGCGAGGCCAGCAGAAACTTGAGCAGTTCGAGGTCGTGCGAGTAGTTGTGCGACATCAGCAGCGTCAGCGTCCGCGACGTAATGGTGACCCGCGCGCCGACCTCTTCAGGCCGCGCGAGCGTGACCCGGTCGGCCGCGGCGAACCGGGAGAGGCTGACGGGGCGCGCCCGCGGGTCAACCACCTCCGTCCGCCAGCCTAAGGAACGCGCGAGTTCGACGACCGGCAGCGCGTCGTGCCCCGCGCCGAAGACGATCAGCGAAACGGGGGGCGCGAGCGTCTCCACGAAGACCTTCAGGGAGCCGCCCGCCACGTCGTAGACCCTGACCCCGGACGCCCCCGCGCGCACGTCGCCCTCGACGACCGCCGCCGCCTCGTCGCTCAGATGCTCGCGCGCCGCCTCGCCTCCTTCGTCGATGAAGAGGCGCGCGCCTATCCGGACGCGCCGCGCGGCCGGTGTCGAGTCCGAAGGCGTGTGTTGATACACGGTCGCGACCGTTAAGGACGCGCCGCCCGCCCGCGCCTCGTACGAACGTCTCAACGCCTCGACGTAAACGGACGCGGGCGCGAGCGGCTCGACCAGCACGCGCACGACGCCGTTGCAGCCGAGCCCCAAGCCCCAGGCCATCTCGTCGCTCGTCGAGGCGGTGTCGTACTCGACGAGCACAGCCTTGCCCGCCCGGATGACGCGCTTCGCGTGCTCGACGACATCGCCCTCCAGGCAACCGGCGCTGATCGTGCCGGTGCTCGCCCCGCCTTCACAGACCAGCATCCGCGCGCCCGGCCGCCGGTATGAAGACCCCTCGACGCTCACCACGGTCGCCAGCGCGCACCGCTCGCCCGTGCGCGTAGCCGCGTCGAATGCTTCGACCAAAGCCCTCACCTCGTTCATCGGCTCACACCCCCTCTACAGCAACTTGTCCGGCGTGATGGGCAGCTCGCGGACGCGCCTGCCCGTGGCGTGGAAGACCGCGTTGGCGATGGCCGCCGGGATGCCGACCATCCCCAGCTCGCCCATGCCCTTGACGCCGAGCGGGTTCACGACCTTGTCGTCCTCCTCGACGAACAACGTCTCGATCTCGTGGATGTCGGCGTTGACGGGGACGTGGTAGTGCTGGAGGTTCGGGTTCATGATGCGGCCGTAGCGGTGGTCGATCTCGGTCGCCTCCTGCAAGGCCATGCCGATGCCCCAGACGACGCCGCCGATCTCCTGGCTGTGCGACGCCTTCGGGTTGATGATCTTGCCGCAGGCCGTCACCTCGATGGCGCGCGTGACGCGCACGATGCCGAGGTCGGGGTCAACCTTGACCTCGACGAACTGCGCGCCGTGCGCCATCGTCGCGTACTTCTGGCGCTCCGGCGAGGGCCTCGACTCGAAGGTCTCCGTGACCTCGGCGAGGTTGTTGCGGCGCATCACGTCGGGGATGCCGACGGACTTCGACGAATCGCTCTTGAGCCGCAGCCGGCCGTCGAGCATCTCCACGTCCGCGGCGGCCGCCCCCTTCAGCGGCGAGGTCGCGTCCTGGTTCGCCAGCGTCAGCAGCTTCGCGGTGACGGCGAGGGCCGCGCCGTGCACGGCCGAGCCGACGCTCGAAGTCGTCTGCGAGCCGCCCTGCGCGGGCGCGCGCGGGAAGCTCGTGTCGCCCAGCTCGAACTTCACCTGCTCGGGCCTGTTCCCGAGGTACTCGGCGGCGATCATGGTCATCACCGTGTAGGTGCCGGGGCCGATGTCGCTCGTCGCGCTGGTGACGTGCGCCGTGCCGTCGGCGCGGTAAGTGATTTTGGCGCTGGCCGGACTCTGGAACGCGCCCCAGACGCCGGTCGCCGTCCCCCACCCGACCAGAAGCCGCCCGTCGCGCATCGAGCGCGGCTCCATCTTGCGCCCCTTCCAGCCGAACTTCTCCGCGCCGAGCCGGTAGCACTCGCGCAGCGCCTTGCTCGACCACGGCTTGCCGCTCTCGGGGTCTTTCTCGGCGTAGTTGATGAGGCGCAGCTCCAGCGGGTCGATCTTGAGCGCGTAGGCCAGCTCGTCCATCGCGCACTCCAGCGCGAACATGCCGCTCACCGCCCCGGGCGCGCGCATCCACGTCGGCGTCGGGAGGTCCGTGGGAACGATCAACGTCGGCGCGAAGAGGTTCGGGCAGGCGTAGACCTGGCGCGTGAAGCCCGTGGTGTTGTCGTTGAACTCCTCGAAGGAGGAGGTGTTGTGCACGGCCGTGTGGATCATCGCCGTGAGCTTCCCCGACGCTTCGGCGCCCAGAGCGATTTTCTGGATGGTGTAGGGGCGGTGGCCGTGGCCCGTGAACATCTGCGTGCGCGTGTAGACGACCTTGACCGGGCGCTTCAGCTCGCGCGCCGCCATGGCGGTGAGCGCCGGGTAGTAGTTCGGCCTCAAGGACGAGCCGAAGGCCCCGCCGACGTAGGGCGAGACGACGCTCACGTTCGCTTCCGGCACGCCGAAGGTGGAGGCGAGGTGCCGGCGGACGCCGTAGACCTCCTGCGTCTTGTCGAAGATGGTGAGCCGGTCGCCCTCCCATGCGGCGACGGCCGCGTGCGGCTCCATCGGGTTGTGGTGCTCCATGGCGATGCGGTACTCGGCCTCGACACGCACGGCCGCGCTCTTCATCGCCTCATCCGGATTGCCGCGCGCCTGCGGCGGCCGCCCCTGCGTCGGGGCTTTCGCGCGGTCGCGCACGGCCTCCGTGTCGGTTGTGTGCTTCTCCGCGTCGTAGGCGACCTTGACGAGCCGCGCCGCGTAGCGCGCCTGCTCGTAGGTCTCGGCGACGACGAGCGCCACGGGCTGCGCGTTGAAGTAGATTCTCTCCGACTGGAGCGCGCGGAAAGACTTGTCCTGCTCCCTACTGTTGCGCGGCGGCGCGTACTCCGTGTTGGCCTTCGGCCCGAGCTTCGGCGTGTTGAGGTGCGTGAAGACGCGGACGACGCCCGGCGCGCGCTCGGCCTCCTGAGTGTCGATGGATTTAATCGTGCCCTTCGCGACCGACCCCGGCACGATGAAGCCGTAGGCGAGGTTCGGCGCGCGGAACTCGGCCGCGTACTTGGCCCGGCCCGTCACCTTCGCCACGCCGTCCACGCGGCTCATCTCTTTCCCGATGTATCTAGCCATCCTTTGTCACCTCCGTCCCTTCAGGCCAGCCGGCTCGCGCGCATCAGCGCGCGGACGACGGCCCGCTTCCCCAGTTCGACCTTGTAGGCGTTGTGCGCCAGCGGCTTCGCGTCTTTGAGCGCCGCCTCGGCCGCCCGCCGGAAGCTCTCCTCCGACGCGGACTTGCCGACCAGCGCGGCCTCGGCCTCCGCACTCCGCCAGGGCTTGTGCGCGACGCCGCCGAGCACGACGCGCGCCTGTTTGATTTTGCCGCCGTCCAGCTCAAGCGCGGCGGCCACCGCGACGAGCGCGAAGGCGTAGGAGGCGCGGTCTCTCACCTTGAGGTAGTAGTAGTTCTTCGCGAAGCTCGACTTCGGCAGCTCGATGGCGGTGATGAGTTCGCCGTGCTGGAGGTTGTTGTCCCGCTCGGGCGTATCGCCGGGCAGGCGGTGATACTCCGTCACGGGTATCGTGCGCTCGCGCCCCTGCGCGCCCCTCACCCGCACGACGGCGTCGAGCGCGTAGAGCGCGTTCGCCATGTCGCCCGGGTAAGTCGCCACGCACTTCTCGCTCCAGCCGAAGACGGCGTGGATGCGGTTCAGGCCCTCGAGCGCGCCGCAGCCCGTCCCCGGCTCGCGCTTGTTGCACGGCATCGCCGTGTCGTAGAAGTACTGGCAGCGCGTCCGCTGCATCAGGTTCCCGCCGTTCGTGGCCATGTTGCGCAACTGCCCCGAGGCGCCCGCGACGATGGCCTGCGTCAGCAGCGGGTAGTCGCGTCGTATCAGCGGGTGGTTGGCCGTGTCGGTGTTCTTCGCCAGCGCCCCGATGGAGACGCCGCCGCCCGCGGCCTTAATGTCCGAGAGCTTCAGGCGCGTCAGGTCTACCAGCTCGGTGGGACGCTCGACATCCTCCTTCATCAAATCGAGGATGTTCGTCCCGCCCGCGAGGAACTTCGCCCGCGGGTTCGCCGCGACCGCGCGGGCGGCCCCCGCCGCGTCACTCGCGCGCGTGTACTTAAACGGTCTCATCGGCTTCCCACTCCTTCCTGACCCGCGCCAGTTCCCCCTCTTCGACGAAGCGCCACGTCCGCGCCGACTCCCGGCCCGAATGAACCTCCTGAATCGCCGCGACGATGCCCGGGTAGGCGCCGCAGCGGCAGATGTTGCCGCTCATCCGCTCGCGTATCTCGTCGCCCGTCAGCCGCGTGGCCGGGGCGCTCACGTCCTCCGTGACGTGGCTCACGTCGCCTCGACGCGCCTCCGCGAGCATGCCGACGGCCGAGCAGAGCTGGCCCGGGGTGCAGTAGCCGCACTGGAAGCCGTCGTACTTGATGAAGGCCGCCTGCACGGGGTGCAGCTCCTCGCCCTTCGCCAGCCCCTCGACGGTCGTGACCTCCCGGCCGTCGGCCTGCGCGGCGAGCGTCAGGCACGACAGCACGCGCCGCCCGTCCACGAGCACCGTGCAGGCGCCGCACTGCCCCTGGTCGCAGCCCTTCTTCGTGCCCGTCAGTTCGAGCCTTTCGCGCAACGCGTCGAGCAGCACCATGCGCGAATCCAGTTCGAGCGTCTTAGTCGCGCCGTTGACCTTCAGCGCGACCCTGACGGGGTTCTCCACGGCGGGCGCGGCGGCGAAGACCGCGCCGGGCTCCGCGCCGAGCGCGGCCAGCGCCTGCTCCTTCTCCAACAGCATCAGGGCGAACAGCCCCATCCCGCCCGCGATCGTCTGCCCGAGGAACGTGCGTCGCGCCTGGCCGATGTCGGTCAGCGTCGGCATCTCCTTTAACAGCGCCTCCTCGTCGGCCGTCAGCTCAGGCCCCGAGGTCTCGTCTAACTCGTCACTCATCTAAGGTTCACCCCCTGACTTGTCCAAACCGGTCAGCGTGTGCGCTTACCTGCCGGCGTGGCCTATACGGAACCGCCCCTTGCGCGGGGCGGCACAAAGAAAACCCCCGGATGGCAGAGGCTGGTCGCCGCCGGAGTCACCCGGTTTCGACCACGCCCGCCTCCCCTACAGCTCGCACGGCGAGCCCGGCATGATTCGATGTTTGCTGTCTCGTGTGCCCCGGATAATACCACTCGCCTTCCGGTGTTTACCGCTGCCGGCGGTGGTCGCTGGGGCGAAGGCCGGTCACCCTGCGGAAGAGACGCGCGAAGCGGCTCGGACGACGTAAACGTCGAACGGCGCGACCGGGCGTCCGGCCGCCGCACGGCGGCCTCGGCGGCCCCGGCACGACGACGACACCGACGAGGGCGTGGCGCCCCTCATTCCTTCAGCAGAGGCGCCCGCCCGCCCTCGGCCGCGCGCTGCTGCGCGTCCGGCGCGGGCCGGCGCTCGCCGAGCACGACCCGCACGTTGTGTCTCGCGCCGTCGTCCGCGAGCGGGATGTCGTCCGTCCCCTGCGCCACGCCGTCAACTTCGAGGGCGGCGATGCCGCGACTGACGCCGTGCGGGTTCTCGACCTTGATGTGATAGCGCGTCGCGCCGTGGCGGTACTGAATCTCAAACTCACGCCACCAGCGCGGCACACACGGGTCTATCTTGAGGCGCGCGCCGCGCAGTTGAAATCCGAGTATCGACTCAAGCCCGGCGCGGTACATCCACCCCGAAGAGCCCGTGTACCACGTCCAGCCGCCGCGCCCCGTGTGCGGCCAGACGGCGTACACGTCCGCGGCGGCGACGTACGGCTCGACCTTGTACTTGTGCAGCCCCGCGCGCGTCGAGGCGTGGTTGATCGGGTTCAGGAGCGCGAAGAGTTCGCCCGCGCGGTCGCCGTCGCCGAGGAGCGCGTAGGCGATGACCGTCCAGATGGCGGCGTGCGTGTACTGCCCGCCGTTCTCGCGCACGCCCGGCACGTAGCCCTTGATGTAGCCGGGGTCGAGCGCGCTGCGGTCGAACGGCGGCGTAAACAGCATGATGAGTCCGTCGCCGCGCCGGATGAGGTGTTGTTCGACGGCGGCCATCGCGCGCGCGGCACGCGCCCGGTCGGCCGCGCCGGAGATGACGCCCCACGACTGCGCGATGGAGTCGATGCGGCACTCCTCGTTCTGCGCGGAGCCGAGCGGCGTGCCGTCGTCGAAGTAGGCGCGGCGGTACCAGTCGCCGTCCCACGCCTCGGCTTCGAGCGCCTGTTTGAGCTTCGTCAGGTGCTCGCGGTAGCGGGCGAGGCGCGCCGCGTCGCCGCGCGCCTCGCAGACGGGGGCGAACCATTCGAGCACCGTGTGCAGGAACCAGCCGACCCAGACGCTCTCGCCGCGCCCCTCGTGGCCGACGCGGTTCATGCCGTCGTTCCAGTCGCCCGAGCCCATCAGCGGCAGCCCGTGCGGGCCGACGGCGAGGCTGCGGTCGAGCGTCCGCACGCAGTGCTCGTAGAGGCTGGCGGACTCCTGCGAGACGGCGGGCTGCGTGTACGACTCGTCAACCCCGGGTTCGAGCGGCGGCGCTTCGAGGAACGGAACCACCTCGTCGAGGAGCCCCGCGTCGCCCGTGACGCCGAGGTAGAAACTGGTCACGTAAGGCAGCCACAGGAGGTCGTCCGAGAAGCGCGTGCGCACGCCGCGCCCGGTCGGCGGGTGCCACCAGTGCTGCACGTCGCCCTCTCTGAACTGGTGCGCGGCGGCGCGCAGGATTTGCGCCCGCGTGAGGTCGGGTCGCGCGTAGACGAGCGCCATCACGTCCTGCAACTGGTCGCGGAAGCCGTAAGCGCCGCCCGACTGGTAGAAGGCCGAGCGCGCCAGCACGCGGCAGGCGAGGGTCTGATACGGCAGCCAGCGGTTGAGGATCGTGTCGAGCGCCGCGTCGGGCGTGCGCACCTCGATCGTTTCGAGCACTTCGTCCCAGCGCGCGAGCACGCGCTCGAACGCCTCGTTGACCGCGGGCAGGCGCCGGAAGCGTTCGACGATGGCGCGCGCCTCTTCGCGCGTCTCCGTCTCGCCGAGCAGGAAGACGACCTCGTGCGACGCGCCGGGCGCCAGCTCGACCACGGTCTGGATGGCCGCGCACGGGTCAGGCCCCGCGCCGGCGCGGTTCGAGAGCGCGGCGCGGCCCAGCGCCGCCGGGCGCGCCGGCGCGCCGTTGCGCCCGAGGAATTCTTTGCGGTCGCAGGTGAACGTGATCTTCGGCGTGCTCGCGGCGGCGAAGGCGACGCGCGCGGCGAACTCGTTGTTGTAGGGGTTGCGCGCGAAGATGGCGCCGCTCTCCTGGTCGAACTCGGTGATGATGAAGGGCGCCGACGCGCCGCGCTCGACGCCCAGCACCAGCTCGCTGTAACTGGTGACGGAGAGCCGCCGCGTCTCGTCCGTGCGGTTACGCAGGCGGAGCACGGAAATCTTCACCGACGCGTCGAGCGGCGCGAAGAGCAGCAACTCCTGCGTGATGCCGTGGCTCGTGTGCTCGAAGACCGTGTAGCCCTGGCCGTGCCGGACGACGTAAGGGTCGTCGCCGCGCACGGGCAGCGGCGTCGGCGTCCAGACCGCCCCGCTCTCCTCGTCGCGCAGGTAGATGGCCTCGCCCGGCGGGTCGCTCACGGCGTCGTTCGACCACGGCGTGAGCCGGTTCTCGCGGCTGTTCACAGACCAGGTGTAGCCGCCGCCCGACTCCGTCACCTGGAAGCCGAAGTCGTGCTCGTTGGCGACGACGTTAGTCCACGGCGCGGGCGTCCACTGCCCCGCGCGCAGGACGGTGACGTACTCGCGGCCGTCCTGGCTGAAGCCGCCGAGGCCGTTGAAGAACGACAGCTCCGGGGTCTCGACCGCCGCCTCGGCGTAGACGCGCTCCGGCGCGCGCGGGTCGAAATCCGCGGGCAGCGGCTCTTCGATCTCGCGGCGCGTCAACTGCTCGGCGAGCGTGCCGCGCTCGGGGACGATGATGACGCGCGCCGCCGCGTGCAGCAGAATCCGGTCGGCCTCCGGCATGATGTCCGTCCGGCGCAGGAAGACGCCGCCCGACTTGTCCTGCAACGCCTGCGAGCCGCTCGCGCGGATCATCGCCAGCAGCCCGTCCTGCAACTCCTGCGCGTAAGTGGGCGGGTGGTCGTTGAGGATGACGAGGTCGATGGTGAGCCCCTTCAGGCGCAGGTACTCGTGCCCGCGCAGGAGCTGGCGCACCACGTCCACGTCCTCGTCCCGGCTGACGCGGACGATGACGATGGGCAGGTCGCCGCTGATGCCGTAGGGCCAGAGCGACGACTGCGCCTTCGTGTTCAGCGCCAGCACGTGCGGGCGCGGGCGCAAGGAAGGGTCGGCGTAGAGCACGCGCCCGGCGAGGCGTTGGAAGAGGTGCGCCTCGTCCGCGTCCACGTTGTGGTGGCGCATCTCGACCTGCGACTGCGTCCACGCCAGCCGCGCCGCGCGCTCGAAGATCGAGGGGTCGTGGTACTTGTCCGCGAGGACGAGCGCCTCTTCGCGCGAGGACGCCAGGGCGGTCGTGAAGGAGACGCGCGCCGTCTCGCCCGGTTGCAGGCGCACGCGCTGGCGCAGGGAGAAGACGGGGTCGAGGACGGCGCCGACCGTGTTCGACAGCGGGCGGTCTTCCACGACGGCCACGGGGTCGGCGGCCGTGTGCCCGCGCCCCAGAAAGCGGTTGCGATCCGTCTCGTACTGCACCGCGCCGACGCGCTCGCCCTCGGTGACGACGACGTGGACGGCGTGGACGGGCTCGTCCTTACTCGAACGCGGGCGGCGGCGCGCGAGCAGCGCGTTCTCGGCGGCGACGAACTCCGTCTCGATGAAGAGGTTGCTGAAGGCCGGGTGCGCCACGTCCGAGGCGTGGGGCGCGAGCACCACCTC
>DAIRFV010000001.1:57319-78695 GCA_036794905.1 Pyrinomonadaceae bacterium
CCCGTCAGCGTGCGCACGAGGCGCCCCGACAAGACCTCCTCGGCGCGCGGGTGCGCCGCCGGCACGCCGCGCGGGACGCGCTCCTGCAACAGCAGCTCGGTCGCCTGCACGAGCGGCTCGGCGTGAAAGCGCCGCTGCATCACGTCGCGGTTGACGAGGTTGTCGAGCGCGACGAGGCTCATGCCCTGGTGGTGCGCCATGAAGGCGCGAATGACGGCGCGCTTCTCCGTCTGCGGCAGGCGCTCCGGCGTGTAGTCGATGGCCTCGTAGTAGCCGTAGCGCGCGAGCGCGCCCTCGCGCGCGAGGCGGCGCAGGTTCGCCAGCGCCCGGCGCGGCGCGACCATCGCCGCCAGCGCCGTCGCGTAAGGCGCGACCACGAGGTCTTCCGAGAGCCCGCGCTTGAACCCCAGGCCGGGCACGCCGAAGGGGCCGTACTGGTAGTTGAGGTAGAGGTCGCGGCCGTTGTAGGCGGACTCCGAGATGCCCCACGGGACGCCGCGCTCCTCGCCGTATTCGACCTGCCGCCCGACCACCGCCCGGTGCGTCTGGTCGAGCAGCGTCCGGCCGTAGCTGCGCATGACGAGGAGCGGCATCAGGTACTCGAACATCGTCCCCGTCCAGGAGATGAGCGCGCGGCTCCCGTCCACGGGCGTGAGCTTGCGGCCGAGGTGGAACCAGTGCTCCTGCGGCGCGTCGCCCTTGGCGATGGCGACGAAGCTCGCGAGGCGCGATTCCGACGCCAGGAGGTCGTAGTAAGAGTTGTCGGGCTGCCCCGAGGAGACGTTGTAGCCGATGCGGAAGACCTTGCGCTCCTCGTCGAAGAGGAAGCGGAAGTCCATCCCCTCGAAAAGCTCGCCGCTGCGCCGCGCCAGCCGGCTCAGGCGCGACAGCAGCGCCGTCGTGGTGGCCGCCGCGTCTTCGATGGCCGTGGTGAGCGCGGGCGCGCCGCCGAGCAAAGGCCCCTCGTCCGGGTCGGGCGCCCGCGCGCTCAGTTCCGTGAGCGCGGCGTCGTAGACTTCCGACGCGCGCGCCAGTCCCTCCACCCGGTCGAGTGCGTGCGCGAGTTCGGGTCGCAGCAGCGGGGCGGCCAGGGCGGAGGAGAGGACGTGTGTGAGGTGCGAGTCGCGCGGGCGCACCACGGGCGCGAAGGCGCGCAGGTCGCGCGCGAACTCCTTCACCTGACGCAGCAGCGCCCCCGTCCAGAAGCCCGCCTCGGTGAAATCGCCCGACCCGTGCTCCTGCGCGAGCGCGACGAGCATGTCGTCCGCGGTCGAGGCGTGCCGGTGCAGAGAGTTGAAGAGCGTCTCCCAATCGCTCAGCGAGAGGGGCGCCGCGCCCGCGACCGCGTCGGCGCAGGCCGTGAGCTCGGCCCGCAGGTGATTGATGGTGACGACCTCCGTGCGCTTCCGCGACGCGCCCACGCGCTCCACCTCAAGCCGCAGCAGCGCGATGGTGTCGCCGAGCCCCGCGAGCGTGTGCGCGCCGAAGAGCGGGCGCTCGGACAGATCGACGCACGCCTGCTTGAGCGCGAGCAGGTGGCCGGCGAGGTTCCCGCTGTCGACGGTCGAGATGTACTGGGGTTCCAACGCCTCCAGCGTGCGCGTGTCGTGCCAGTTGAAGAGGTGGCCGCGGAACTTCGGCATCTTACCGATGGCGTCGAAGGTCAGCTCCAGGCGCTCGACCAGTTCGAGCGTGCCCGCGTAACCGAAGTCGTGCGCGGCGGCGGTCGAAATCAGGAGCAACCCGACGTTGGTGGGCGAGGTGCGATGGGCCACCACGGGCTTCGGGTCTTCCTGAAAATTATCGGGCGGCAGCCACTGGTCTTCCTGCGTGACGAACGTCTCGAAGAAGCGCCACGTGCGCCGCGCGATGAGCCGCGCCTCCTGCTCGTCGGCCGCCGAGAGTTCCTGGCGCCCGACCTCGCTGCGCCGGCTGACCCAGTAGGCGACGAACGGCGAGGCGGCCCACGCCAGCAGAAACGGCGCGGCGACCGCCAGCGCCTCGGGGCGCAGCGTGATGACGAGCGCGCCGACCTCGACCAGGAGCGGCCCGACGGGCCACATGAAGCGCAAGGCCGCGGCGAGCGTCGGCGCGCTGCCCGCCTCCGCCTGCGCGGCCGTCGTCCATTCGAGCAGTCGGCGTTTCGAGACGAGCTTGCGGTAGAGCGTGCGCCCGACGGCGTCGCACATCAGGTACGCCTGGTGCGCGAGGAACGAGAGCGTCAGCGCGATCTGCGCGGTGTTCGTCCGCGCGTCCCCCCACACGCTCCAGAAGTGGCTCGTCCAGGGGATGCCGCGCGGGTGGAGCAGCAGGCTCGTCGTCACGTGCGCGTAGACGGGGAACGCCAGCGCGAGCAGCACGAAGAGCGTCCACCCCAGGGGCGAGCCCGGCAGCAACGTCCACGCGAAGACGAGCCAGATGATGATGCTCGGCGCGACGAGGCTGCGCCGCAAATTGTCGAAAATCTTCCAGCGCCCGATGAGCGGGAGCCGGTTCCGCACGCGGCGCCCGTGCGCGTCGGGCACGGTCGGCAACATCCAGCGCGCGATCTGCCAGTCGCCGCGCGTCCAGCGGTGCTGCCGCATCGCGTACGTCACGTAGCGCGCCGGGTAGTCGTCTAAGAATTCCACGTCCGTCACGAGCGCGGCGCGCGCGTAGAGGCCCTCGAACAGGTCGTGACTGAGCAGCGCGTTCTCCGGCACGCGGCCGTCGAGCGCGCGCGAGAAGGCGTCCACCTCGTAGAGGCCCTTGCCCGTGAACATGCCTTCGCCGAACAGGTCTTGATAAACGTCGGACGCGGCGGTCGTGTACGGGTCGATGCCCGTGTTGCCCGAGAAGACGCGCGCGAAGCGCGAGAGCGCGGCGCTCTCCAGAGAGACGCTGACGCGCGGCTGGAGGATCGCGTAGCCGCGCGTGACGCGCCCCGCGCGCTCGTCGAACTGCGGGCGGTTCAAGGGGTGGCGCGCGATGCCGACGAGGCGGCGGGCCGCGTCGCGGGGCAGTTGCGTGTCGGAGTCGAGCGTGATGACGTAACGAATCCGGGCGAGCAGTTCGGCCTCGGCCGTCGCGACGACGAAGCTCGTGTCGCGCGCGCCGCGCAGCAGGCGGTTGAACTCTTCGAGCTTGCCGCGCTTGCGCTCCCAGCCCATCCACCTCCCCTCGCCCGCGTTCCACAGACGCTTGCGGTGGAAGAGGTGGAAGCGCTTGAACGCCGACGAGTCCGCCCCGTAACGCGCGTTCAAATCCTCCACGCCGGCCAACGCCTGATCGAGCAGCGCCGCGTCCGCCGCCGTCTCCTCCGCGTCCGCGTCCGCGAAATCGCCGAGCAGCGCGTAATGGAGGTGCTCGTCCTGGTTGGCGAGGTAGTGGACTTCCAGCTTCTCGAGCAGTTCTTTGACCGTCGCGTCGCCGGTGAAGAGGGTCGGGACGACGACCATCGTGCGGGCGTCTTCGGGCACGCCCTGCTTCGTCTCCATGCTCGGCAGCAGGCGCGGGGCGAACAGGTGCGTCACGTCCCAGTTGAGCACGCTCAGCGCGAGGTCGCTGGCCGGGATGAGCGAGAGCAGCGCGAGGCCGGCGAGCACGGCCCAGCTCGCGCCGCCCCGGTAGGCGATGAAGCAGAGCGCCGCGACGACGAGCGCCGTGAGGAGCCCGAGCGTGCCGAGGTAGAAGAAGGTCGGGTGGCGCAAGACCGTGCGCACGACGCGCTCGCGCGGGCGCGGGCGGTAACCGAAGACCTGTTCGAGCCGGACCACGTCGTCGCCGACGAGGTAGTTGCCGACGTGCGCGCGCGCGGCCTCCGGCGCCGGCCCCGCGGGCGCGTCGGCGGCCAGCCGCAGCGCGCCGCGCGCCACTTCCAGTTCGTCCGCGCCGGTGCGCTTCGCGATGCGCTCGATGACGTGGCGGTAGCGGTCGCGCGTGTGGAAGTTCATGCGCGCGTAGACGCCCGCCGGGTCTTCGCCGAGCAGCGGATCGACGAGGCTCACCGACTCGAAGAAGTCGCGCCAGTCGAGCGTCGAGAGCAGCCGCATCGAGGTGATGATGTTGCCGACGGTGACCTGGGCGGCGGCCTGCCGCTGGTGTTCGAGGTGGACGGCCTGCTCGGTGGTGAGCCCGCGCTTGTTCAGCCGGCGCTCCAGCCAGTCGAAGACGGGCATGAGCGCCGGGTCCTGGTCGCGCAGGCGCTGCGTGAGCTGGACGACGAAGGCGCGGTCGAGGTCTTCGTTCTTGCCGAGGCGCCCGGCGAGCAGCGAGGTCAGCGACTCGGACTGCCGCCCGACCGCCTCCAGCAGTTGGTCGGCGAGCGCGTCCGCCTCCTCGCGCGCCGCGCGCGACGCGACGATGCGCGTGGCGAGGCGGCGCATGTTCTCCACCAGCGCGAGGCGCAGCGTGATGGCGACGGCCCACAGCTCGCCGATGGTGAGCGGCGTCGTCTGCTGGTAGGCGCGGACGAACCGCCTCAGTGTCTCCGCGTCGAGGCGGCTGTCGGTGTGCGCGATGAGCGCGAGCGCGACGGCGTAGATGCGCGGGTAGTCGGCGAGTTCCCCCGCGGAGAGCTTGGGCAGTTCGTAGTAAAAACCCTTGGGCAGGTCTTCGCGGATTTCGCGCAGCTGCTCCTCGACGATGTGGAAGTTATCGACCAGCCACTCGGCGGCGGGCGAGATGGTGCGCCCCTCGCGCACCGCCTCGGCGAGCGCGCGGTAGGCGTAGACGAGCATGCGCCCGTTCTTCTCCAGCCCCGGCAGGAGCCGCCGCCCGCGCCGCCGGCCGGCGTGGACGCGGTGCTCGGCCGCCAGCGCCGCCGCGTACTGCTCCAGGCGCTCGACGCTGTACAGCTCGTCGCGAATCGGCTCCTCATCGCGAGCCTCGGGCGTACGCGTGAGACCGCGCAATAATCCTTTCAGAGTCACGGCCATCTTTCCATTGTTTCGGGCAGGGCGTTTTTACAGCGAAAAGTGTATCACGACGCCCGCACGCGACGCTCCCGACCTCGCGAAAGGGTTTAACTTCGGATGAGGCGCAAGGGGCGACGGAAAACGTTCGGCGGGGGCGTTGCGGTCAGGCCGAGCGCGTCGGGGGCTCGGTCCCCGGTTGCCGCGTGGTGCCGGGCTGCTCACGGCGTTACTCGTGAAGCCGGCCGGCGAGGTTCGCCACCACCGCCACCAACTCGTTCGGCTCAAGCGGCTTCGAGACGTGGAGCTGGAACCCGGAGCGGAGCACCTTCACGCGGTCTTCCGCGCGCACGTAAGCGGTCAGCGCCGCGGCCGGAATCTGCCCGCCGCGCTCCGCCGGCAGCGCCCTCACTTTGGCGATGAGGGCGTAGCCGTCTTCGCCCGGCATCCCGAGGTCGCTGAGTAGAACGTCGGGGCGCGACCGGACGAGGGCCGCAAGCGCTTCGGCCGCCGACGCGGCCGTGATGACTTCCATCTTGCAGTGTTCGAGCACGGCGCGAATCATCTCGCGCGTGTCCGCCTCGTCATCGACGGCCAGCACGCGCAGGCCCTGGAGGGCGGGCGGGCAGTGGATTTCCGGAAGGCCGGGGCTGAAGGGCAGGCGCTCGGCGAGCGCCTGCCCCCTCCGGAAGTTGACGAAGGGCAGGCTGACGGTGAAGGTCGCCCCCTGCCCTTCGCCCGCGCTCGCGGCCCGCACCGTGCCGCCGTGCAGCTCGACCAGTTGGCGGACGATGGAGAGCCCGAGCCCCATCCCGCCGTGCACGCGGTTGGTGCCGGGGTCGGCCTGGCGGAAGCGGTCGAAGATGTGCGGCAGGAACTCGGGGGCGATGCCGATGCCGGAATCCTGCACCGTGATCTCGACGCGCGTGTCCACGCTCCCCAGCCTGACCTGTATCTCCCCGCCCGCGTCCGTAAACTTGATGGCGTTGGTGAGCAGGTTCCAGACGACCTGTTGCAGGCGGTCGGCGTCGCCGTTGATCGGCCCGGAGCGCGGGTCGAGCGCCGTCGTCAGGCGGACGCCTTTCGCCTCGGCCGCGGGGCGCGTCGCCTCGACGGCCGCCTCGATGATGGCGGGCAGGTCGACCGTGCGCAAATCGAGCCGGAGCTTGCCGCTGATGATGCGCGAAACGTCGAGCAGGTCGCTGATGAGCTGGTTCTGCGCCTGCGCGTTGCGGTGGATGATTTCGAGCCCGCGGTCGAGCATCTCCTCGTCGCCGCGGCGCGCGAGCAGCATGTTCGACCAGCCGAGGATGGCCGTCAGAGGCGTCCGCAGCTCGTGCGAGACGGTGGCGAGGAACTCGTCCTTGAGGCGGTTGGCCTCCTCCGCCTCCTCGCGCGCGGCCTTCTCGCGGGCGAGCGCCTGCGTGCGCGCGTCCACCTGCGCTTGCAGCTCCGCCTCGCGCGCCACGCGCTCGGTCACGTCCTCGATGACGGTCAGCGTACCCAGGACGCGGCCGTCGTCGGCGATGAGCGGCGAGATGCGCGCCGTCTGCTGCATCTCCGTGAAGCCGCTCAGGCTCGCGTCCGTCGGGAGCGGCAGCAGGTGCCCGTGCAGGCGCTGCGAGAGGATCCGCGTCTCCCCTTCGAGCACCCACTGGTAGTAACGATCCAGCCGCCTCGTCTCCAAGACGGAATAGACTTCGAGCAGGTTCCGCCCGAGCACCTCGGCCGCGCCCAGCCCGCTGCGCTCCTCCAGCCAGCGGTTCCACGCGCAGATCTTCAGCTCGGCGTCCGTGATCAGGATGCCTTGCCCCGCGAGATCGTTGACCCAGCGCAGCAGCGCCGCGTTGAGCAACGTCTCCTCATCCGGAACGGGTTTCGTCATGCTGATAATGTCCCGCTTCTCGGCCGCCTTCAGGACTGGCCCTGCCGCTCTTCCCACGCCTCGACTTCCTGCATCAGACGGTCGAGCGAGCTGACGCTCAAGACCATCACGAGGAACCCTTTGACGGAGCTGTCGCGGATTTGGAAGGCCGTGTAGACGACCAGGGCGTACTGCGGCTCTTTGTCGCCCTCGATGAGGGAGGCGAGCAGCTCGTCGAGCGTCTCCAGGTGCAGGCGCGGGACGGAGAACGAGACGCGCACGTCGAGGAGGTTGCCGAACATCCCCAGGCAGGCGTTCAGCAGGATGTTCCCCACCTCGGTCAGCACCTCGCGCGCCGACTCGTCGAGGCGGCTCGACGTGGGGACGCTGCCGTCCGTCAGCAAATCCGTCAGGTGCACCGCGCCGTCGTGGTTGAGCAAAAGCAGCGCGTCGCCCGCCACCGGCCCGCCGAAGACCTGGTGGATGGAGGCGACCTCGCCGGGGATGAACTTGGCGAGCGACCGGGGCAGCTCCGTGGTCGGGTGGACTGACACCTCCGGCGCGTTGAGCATGACGCGGTGCCCGGTCAGCTCGGAGAGGGCGGCCCCGGTGCGCGCGAAAGCGATGTTGATTAACTCGGAAATGGCGTCGCGCTGGCGGTCGGTCATCTCCATGACGCTACTCCCCCCCCATCGCGGACTCGACCGCGCCGAGCACGTTCTCCGTCGCGAACGGCTTGTTGATGAAGGCGCGCGCGCCCGCCTCCTCGACCAACATCCGCGTCGAGGTCTGGATGTCCGCGCTGGCGACGACCACGCGCGCGCCCGCGTCCATCTCGCGCAGCTTGGCCAGCACGTCGAGCCCGTACATGCCCTTCATCACGAGGTCGAGGAAGACCAGGTCGGGCTTCTCGATGAAGTAGAGTTCGAGCGCGGCCATGCCCTCGTCCGCCTCGACGACGCTGTAGCCGGCCGCCTCCAGGATGCGCCGCAGCGTCCTGCGCGACAGCGCGGAGTCGTCCACCACCATTATTTTTTTACTCACACCGCCTCCCGAATCGCCTGCGCCATCTGGTCGAGCGGGACGCTGCGGTCGCTCAGGCCCGCCTCCACCACGGACGAGGGCATGCCGTAGACCACGCACGTCTCTTCGCTCTCGGTGTAGACGAGGCCGCCCTGCGCCTTGATCCACGCCGCGCCCTGCTTGCCGTCCGACCCCATCCCCGTCATCACCACCCCGAGCACCCTCTCGCGGTAGACCTCCGCCGCCGACTGGAAGAGCACGTCCACCGAGGGGCGGTGCGGCAGCTCGAAGGGTCTCGAATCGAGGTGCGCGACCACCTCCCCGCCCTCGCGGCGGCGGAAGGTCAGGTGCCGCCCCGCGGGCGCCAGCAGCGCCAGCCCCGCGCGCATCACGTCGCCCTCGCGCGCCTCGCGCACTTCGAGCGGCGAGTGTTCGTTAAGTTTTTGCGCGTACATCTCAGTGTAACCGACCGGCATGTGCATGACCATCGCCACGGGCGCGGGAAAGTCCGCGGGCAGTTGGGGGATCAACTGTTTCAGGGCCTGCGGGCCGCCGGTCGAAATCCCGATGACCACCACGTCGGCCAACTCTTTGCGCGTGACGGAGGCCGGGGACTGGGGCGGCGCCGCCCCGGCGGTCGGCGTCGAGATTTTGACGCGCGCCATCGGGATGCCGGCGGCGGACTTGACCTTCTCGATCAGTTCGTCGCTCACCTCGAAAATCTTCTCGGTCGCGAGCGCCGTCGGCTTCTGCACGAAGTCCACCGCGCCCGCGTCGAGCGCGGTCAGCGCGGCCTCGCCGGTCTCGCTCGCGATGCTCATGATGATGATGGGCAGGGGCCGCCGCAGCATCTGCTCGCGCACGAACCCGACCCCGTCCAGCTCGGGCATGATGAGGTCGCAGGTGACGACATCCGGGTCGAGCTGCTCCACCATCTCCAGCGCCTCGCGGCCGTCGCGCGCCGTCCCCACCACTTCGAGGAACGGGCTGCGCGAGAGCATCTGTTTCACGACCTTGCGCACGTACGCGGAGTCGTCCACCACCAGAACTTTGAGAACTCGGTTCATGAATAATCCTTCGGGGCGGCCTTCACGCCTTGTGCGGCCGCCTCACGTAGACGAACGCGTTCCCGATCTCCTGCAACTCAAAATCCTCCGTAATCCTTAACAGAGATTCCGAGGCGGCGACGAAGAGATGCCCCGGCGGCCGGATGTGCGAGGCGAACGTGCCCACCGTCCGGCCGATGGACTGGTTGGAGAAGTAGATGAACACGTTGCGGCAGAAGATCACGTTCGCCGCCGCGCGCGGGGCGACCTCCGCCTCGTCCATCAGATTCACGACGCCCCACTCGACGCACGCGTGCAGTCTAGCGTCAACGCGCCACGTTTGTGTCGCGCCCTCCTGCGTAAAGTATTTGGCGCGCAATTCGGCCGGCAGGTTGCGGAACGAGCGCTCGCGGTAGACGCCGCGCCGCGCCTTCTCGATGGCGGCCGGGCTGGCGTCGCTGGCGTAAATCTCGACGGGCGCGCGCCCGAGCCACCCCGCCTCTTTGAGCGCCATCGCAATCGTCAGGGGCTCCTCGCCCGTCGCGCACGCCGCGCTCCAAATCCTGAGCGGCCCGGCGCCGGGCTCCGCGAACCAGCGCGGCACGACCCACTCGACCAGCGCGCGCACCTGATCCATCTCGCGCCAGAAGTATGTCTCCGGCACCGAGAGCGCGTTCATCACGCTGCGCCACTCGTCCTGCGCCGCCTCGTCGTACTTCAGCAGGTAGTAATAGTCGAGCAGCGACGTGAACCCGCGCTCGATGACGAGCGGCGAGAGCTTGTCCGCCAGGATGTCGCCCTTGCCGTTGTCGAAGAAGAGCCCCGTGCGCTCGTGTATCAGGTCGCGCAACAACCTGTCCGCCCCGCCCGTGACCCCTAAACTCCCCGTGTTGACGCCCATTGTTCTTCAGCCCGCGGCGCACGGCCGGCGGCGCCCCCGCCGTCAGCCCAAATCTTCCTGCCGCCCGCCTTCCAACTTCCCGAGCGCCTCGGCGGCCACGCGCGCGAGGTCGGGGTCGCCCGACTTGAGCAGCGGGGCGATGGCCCCGGCCGCCGTCTCGCCGCCGATGCTGCCCAGCGCTTCCACGGCCGCGATGCGAACGTGATGCGCCCTGTCGTCGCGCGCCAGCGCGGCCAGCGCGGACGCGCCCTCCTCGACCCTCAGCCGGCCGAGCGAACGCGCCGCGAAATAACGCACCCAAGAGTCCTCGTCCCCGAGCGCCTCGACCAGAGAGGCGGAGACCTCCGGGCCTTCGGCCAGCGCCATCGCGCCCGCCGCCGCCGCGCGCACCTTCGGCGTCTCTCTCTTGAGCGCCCGCACGAGCGCGGGCGTGGCGCGCTCGTCTTCGAGAAACGGGAGGTGTTCGACCGCCGCGCGGCGCACGCGCTCTTCCTCGTCGTGGCAACGCTCCAGCAGCGGCTCCACGCATTCCGCGTAGCCGAAGTAACCGGCAATCTTCACCGCCGATTCGCGGACGTTCGGGTCTTCGTCCTCTAAAAGCGGCAGCACGCGCGCCGGCATCAGCGGCGAGCCGAGCGAGTTCAGCGCGCCGACGACCGACTGCCTGACGCCCGCGTGCGGGTCGCCGACGAGGGCGAGCAGCGCCTCGAACGCGCGCGGGTCGCCGATCTTCGCCAGCGCGTCGGCCGCCGGAATCACAAGCTCCGGGTCATCGTCGAGCACTTCGACCAGCGCCGGCGCGGCGCGCGCGTCGCCGATGCGGCCGAGGGCGACCACCGCCGCCTTCCTGATTTCGAGGTCTTCCGACCCGAGCTGTTCGACCAGCAGGTCAGTCACGCGCGAGCCGTGCCGCACTAAAGCCTCGACCACCTCGCCGCGCGCGTCCGCGTGCCCGAGCAGGCGCGTCAGGGCGCGCTCGACCGCCGCGCCCTCCAGCCACCCGACGACCAGCGCGAGCGGGCGCAGCTCTTCGCCGCTCGAATCGTTCAGCGCGTCGAGCAGGTTCCGCGCGCCCGCCGGGTTGATGGCCGCGCGGCTCAAGTCCGCGATGTAGGCGCCCTCGCCGTACTGCCTCTCGTAGCGGTCGTGCAGCGCGGCGAGCGCGCGGGCGACGACCGGCGCGGGCGCGTCCGCGGCGTCCAGCAGCGCGGCGAGCGGCGCGACCGTCTCCTCGTCGCCGAGCTGCCCGAGCACGTCGGCGGCGGCCTCGCGCAGCAGCTCGTCGTCGAGCAGGGGCACGACGCGCGGGGCCACGCGCGCGTCGCCGATGCGCGTCAGCGCGTCGAGCGCCGGGAAGGCGAGAAAGAAGTCGCCCGTCTCCGCTACGGCCGCGAGCGCGTCCGCGGCCTCCGACGCGCGGAGCTTCCCGAGGGCCTCGATGGCGTGGTAGCGCACGTTGGCGTCCGCGTCTTCGAGCGCGCCGAGGAGCGCGGGCGCGGCGCGCTCGTCGCGCTGCTCCCCGAGCGCGAGCGCCGCCTGGATGCGCAGGTCTGCGTCGTCGCCGTTCAGAAACTCGACGAGCGGCGAGAGCGTGTCCACGTCGCTCATCGCGAGCACCTGAAGCGCGCTGTTGAGGAGGCCGAGGTGATGATGATTCTCGCGCACCGACACGAGGAGCGCGGCGATGGCGTCCGGCGCGGCGCGGCGCGACAGTCCCTCGACGGCCACGCGGCGGACGCGCCAGCTCTCATCCTTCAGCGCGCCCAGCAGCGGCTGCGCGGGCTCAAGCGACTCGTCTCTGGCGAACGTCTGCGCGGCGCCGAGCCGCGTGTCCTCGTCCGCGTGGGCGAGCTGTTCGGCGAGGGCGCGCTCGCGCTCCAGACGCGCCGTGACGTCTTCGATGGTGACGAGCGCGCCGACGATCCGCCCCTCCTCGCGCAGCGGCGCGATGCTCACGCGCTGCCGCATCCGGTCGAAGTGCGCCGAGGCGTGCGCGGGCGGGCACGGGATCAGGTAGTGGTGGAAGGCCGGCGCGAGGATTTCGACGACGCCCTCGTCCAGCACGCGCCGGAAACGCGCGAGCAGCCGTCGCTCCTCTAAGTTGGGGACGACCTCGACGAGCGGTCTCCCGCAGGCCGCGCCCGCGGGGATGCCGGTCAGGCGCGCGAGGGCCGCGTCCCAGATTTGAATAACGAGACTCGCGTCGGTCGTGAAGACGCCGATTGAATTGTCTGAAGGAGCCAGGTTATCCATCCCCGTTCACGTCAACTACCCGGCCGAACCCTTCCCGGCCGCGGGCGAAAACTCGCTTCATCATCCCGATTCGTCGGGACGCTGCGGCCCGCCCGTCCCGGCGTCCGCGGCCGGAGCCTGATTCTTTCTCGGGCGGCGCGGTCTCCCGTTCGCGCGCGGCCTGGCGCCCGATGGCCGCGCGCCGTTTTCGTCCGCCCGCCCTGCGTCCGAGCCGTTGACGATGTCGGCCAGTTGCCGCGCCCGCTCGACCAAACCGGTCGTGCCGCGCAGGGTGGCTTCGACTCCCTGCGCGTTGCGCTCGGTGATCTGCCGGATGTCGTGCAGCGTCCCCAGCACCTGCTCGGCCGATGTCAGGTGTTGGCGGTTCGAGCGGGTGATGAGCCCGACCTCTTTGGAGATGCTC
Organism: Pyrinomonadaceae bacterium; assembly: GCA_036794905.1. Taxonomy (GTDB): domain Bacteria; phylum Acidobacteriota; class Blastocatellia; order Pyrinomonadales; family Pyrinomonadaceae; genus QHXN01. The sequence continues at coordinate 69,702 of DAIRFV010000001.1, forward strand.
GTGGTGGCGGCGGTCATGTCGCGGGCGGCGCGCGCCTGCTCGCCGATGGCTTTGGCGAGCTGGTCGCCCTGCTGGCGCATGCTGTTGGCGGCGCTCGTGATTTGATTCGCGGCGACCGACTGCTCGCCCATCGCGCGGCTCACCCCCGCGATCATGCGCGCGAGGCGTTCCGACTCTTTCGAGACCTGTTCGCCCGCCGTGGCCTGCTCTTCGAGCGCGCGCGAGGTGGTGGCCGCGCCGCGCCGCATGGACTCGACGGCCTGCGCGACCTGTTTGGCGGCGGCCGCCTGCTCGCCCGAGGCTTTGCGCACCTGCAAGGCGACCGCGGTCGTGTTCTGCGCGGCCTTGATGATCTCGCGCGCGGCGCGCCCCTGCTCGCCCATCGCCTGGCTGACCTCCTTCGCGGTCTTGCGCATCTGCGCCGCCGCCTTGACGATCTCCTGCGCGGCCTTCGACTGCTCGGCCGTGGCGACCGTGGTCTGCCGGGCCTGCGTCGCGGTCGTCTCAATCGCCGTCACGACGTGCGTGCCCGCGCTCAACTGCTCCTCGGTGGCGCGCGCGATCTGGCCGACGATCTGCGTCGTCTCGCCGATGCCGGACAGGATTCTTTGCAGCCCCTCCGAGCCCTCTTCGGCGAGGCGGCCGCTCTCGTCGGCGACGCGCACGCCCTCGTTCGACGCGGCGACGGCCTCCTGCACCACGTCCTGCAAAGCCTTGATGATGGCGGCGATGTCGGCGGTCGCCTGCGCCGAGCGGTCGGCGAGGTTGCGAATCTCTTCGGCGACGACGGCGAAGCCGCGGCCGGCCTCGCCCGCGCGCGCCGCCTCGATGGACGCGTTCAGCGAGAGCATGTTCGTGCGCTCGGCGATGACGTTGATGGTGTTGACGATGCCGCCGATCTCGTTCGAGCGCTTGCCCATCTCGCGGATGACGGCCGCCGACTGCTCCATCGAGGCGCGGACGCGCCCCATGCCCTGGATGGACTTCTGCGCCGCCGCGCCGCCCTGCTCGGCCTCGCGCGAGACGCGGCCCGCGACCTCCTCCGCGCGCCGCGTCATCGCGGCGACCGAGCGCAGCGAGCGATCCATCTCGGCGGCGCTCGTCGCCGCGCCCGTCGCCGCCTCGGTGATCTTCTCCGTGTTCAGCGCCACGCTCTGGATGGAGCGCGCCATCTCCTCCATCGAGGTCGAGACCTGCTCGACGGTCGAGGCGAGGTTCTCCGACATGGCCGAGACCTCCTCGACGGAGGCGGCCATCTCGTTGATGGACGAGGCGGTCTCCTCGGCCGAGACGGTCAGGTCGTCGGCGCCCGCGGCGAGGCTCTCGATGGAGCGCGACACCTGCTCCATGCTGACGGCGGTCTGGTCGACGGAGACGGAGAGGGCTTCGGTGTCTTCGCTCACGCTCTTGATGGAGGCCGCGATCTCGTTCATCGCGCCCGTCACCTCCTCGGCGGAGGTCGCCATCTCCTGCGCGCTGGCGGTGACGCTCTCGATCGAGCGGGACGACTCCTCGATGGCGGCGGCCGTCTCGCTGATGGAGGCGGCGAGGCTCGTCGAGTTCGCGCCGACCTGCTCGATGGAGGCCGCCATCTCGTTGACCGACGAGACGAGTTCTTCGGTCGAGGCCGCGATGGACTCGGCCTGCGTGGTCGTCTCGCCGAGCGACGCCGCCATCTCGTTGGCGAGACTGACGGCGGAGTCGAGCGAGCGCGTCTGCGCCTCGCTCCCCTGCGTCACCTCGTTCGCGACCCGCGCGATCTCGTGCGCCGAGTCCGCCACCTGCGCCGCCTGTTCGCGGACGGCGTCCGCGCCGAGGCTCGTCGCCGCGCCTTCAATCTGTGCTGCCATGACCGTCTCCTGTTAACCGCCGGCTTCAAGCCACCGGCTGCTGGTCGCCGATGTCAATCACTTCCTGCAAATTGAGGACGAGAATCATCCGCCCGCCTATGGTCGCGATGCCTTCCAGGTACTTCCCGCTCAGGCCCGTGATCGCCTCGGGCGGCGGCTCGATTGTCCCGGCGGGGATGCGTAAGAACTCGCGCGCCGTGTCCACGATCAGCCCGATGGTGCGCCCCCCGCTGCTGACGACCACGAGGCGCGCCCGCAGGTCGTACGGAATCTTCTCGAAGCCGAAGCGCACGCGCAGGCTCAGCGCCGGGATGACCTGACCGCGCGCGAGCACGACCCCCTCGACCGCGGGCGTCGCGTTCGGCACGGGCGTGATGTGCTCGATCATCTCCATCTGCTGCACGAAGCGGCTGCGCACGCCGTACGTCGTCCCGGCCAGCTCGAAGAGGATGAAAGGTTCGGCGTCGTTCGTTGTATTCGACATGATTCTTCAGGCCGCCCCGTTTCCGTGGGCGAGTCGGCCGCCGAGCACCGCGTGTTTGAGGGCGGCCACGTCGAGGATGAGCACGACGCGCCCGTCGCCGAGGTCGGTGGCGCCCGCCACGCCCGCGACCTTCACCAAGGGGTCGGTCAGGCCGCGCACCACGACCTCCCGCTGCCCGACCGCGCGGTCAACGGCCAGCCCCACGGCGCCCGCGCCGCCGCCGATGACGAAGACGTGAAAGGAATCTCCCCGCGTCTCCGCGAGACCGAAGAGGCGCGCCAGTCGCACCAGCGGCAGCACCCCGCCGCGGTACGCGACGATCTCGTTGTTCTCCAAAATCCTCACCGACGAAGACTCGACCTCGATGATTTCGCGCACCACCGTCTGCGGGAAGGCGAACCGCTGGCCGCCGACGGTGGCGATGAGGGCCTCGGCGATGGCGAGCGTCAGGGGCAGCTCAACGCGGAAGCGCGTCCCGCGATTCTTCTCGGTCGCCAGCCTGAGCGTCCCGCCGAGTTCCTCGACCGTGCTGCCGACCACGTCCATCCCGACGCCGCGCCCGCTGGCGCGGTCGGCCTCGTCGCGCGTCGAGAAGCCCGGCGCGCAGATCACTTCCAGCAGCAGCGCCTCGTCGAGCCGCACGCCCCCGGCAATCAACCCCCGCGCGCGCGCACGCGCGGCGACGCGCTCCGCGTCGATGCCGCGCCCGTCGTCCGCGATCTCGATCAGAACGTTTTCGCCCGAGGTCGCGGCGCTGAGTGTGAGCTTGCCCTCCGGCGGCTTCCCCGCCGCGGCGCGCTCCTCCACGGTCTCCAGCCCGTGGCTGACGGCGTTGCGGACGAGGTGCAGGAGCGGGTCCATCATCCGCTCGACGAGGAACTTGTCAATCTCCGTCTCCCGCCCCCGCAGTTCGAGCCGAATCTCCTTGCCGCTCTCGCGCGCGAGGTCGCGGACGACGAACCTCATGCGCTCGAAGATTTCGCCGACCTGCACCATCCGCACGCGCATGACGCCCTCGCGCAGGTCGCGCAACTGGCGCGACATCGCCAGGCTCGTCTCCTGCAACGCGCGCCACTCGGCGGGGGCGACGTGCCGCTGCAAGTGCTTCAGGCTCTCGTCCAGACGCGCGCGGCTCGTGACCAGCTCGCCGATGAGGCGCATCAGATCGTCCAGACGCGCGAGGTCAACGCGCACGACGTTGGAGGGCGCGAGCATCACCGCGGCGGGCGCGTCCGCGTTCAATCGAGAGTCTTCGGCCGAGGCGGGAGCCGTGGGCGCCTGCTCGGCCGGCGGCGGTGTTCGATTCGTGTCCGCGGTCGCTGCCTCGACCGGCGCGTACGTCAGGTTGTCTTCGCGCCAGCCCGCGAACGTCGCTTCTTCGACGCCGGTGGCGACGACGAAGACGAAGACGATCTCGCCCTGCCCCCTGACGTGCGGCGTGGCCTGTAGAATCTCTCCGACCTCTTGCAGGCGCGCGCGGACGCTGTTGACGTTGACGCCGCGTTCGGAGAGCGCGGGCGTCGGGACGAATTCAAACCGCCAGACGGGCGTCTGCGCCGACCGACCCGCGGGGGCGGGGGGCTCAGCCGGAGTCTGCCTTGACTCGGCATCGGCGGCACCGGTGTCAACGGTTCCTGATGTCGTGGGCTGTTCGGCCGTCGGCGCGGCCTCCGAGTGTAGCGCACGAAGTCGCGCGACGGTGGTGTCGATGGCCGGGGCCGTCTCGTCTTTGCGACGCGCGGCGATGACCCGCTCAAGCACGGTCGTCGCCGCCATGAGGGTCTCGACGCCCTCCACGCCGGGCCGCACCTCCTGCTGGCGCAGGGCCCGCAGGTAGCTCTCCATGTGGTGGGCGAGCTGTTCGGCCTCGCTCAAATCGACCATGGCCGAGATGCCCTTGAGCGTGTGGAAGCTGCGGAACAGTTCGTCGAGCAGGGACGCATCAACGTCCGGCCGCCCGGCCTGCTCTTCGAGCGCGAGCAGGTGACGGCGCACGAGCGTCAGGTGCTCGTCGCACTCGGCGAAGTAGTCGTCGAGGAACTGCGCGAAAAAATCGCCGCCGCTGTCGAGGTGCGGGTCGGACACTAGGCCCTTTCTGGATGAGCTTTCAACAAGGCTGCGGCCTGCGCGGACAGCGCCTGCGGCGCGAACGGCTTGGTCAGATACACGGACGCGCCGGCGGCGAGCGCGTCGGCGCGGCTCGCCTCGTCGCCCCTCGTCGTCAGCACGATGACGGGGATGCGGCTGTACGCCTGGTGGCGGCGCAGGAAGTCCAGCACCTCCAGGCCGTGCATGTCCGGCATGTTCAGGTCGAGAATCATCAAGTCCACGGGGGCGAGCGCGAGGCGCTCGATGGCTTCGAGGCCGCTGCTCGCTTCGCCGAAGCTCGCGCCCGGCAGCGAACGCAGCGAGGCCGTGACCATCCTCCTCATGGTCGGCGAATCGTCAACAATTAAAATGTTGCTCATAGGGGCCGCGTCGCACGTTGCCTTTACGGGATTAACTTTTTACTGGTGGCTGAGTCAATAATAACAGGCGTTCCGCCGGCAAGCCATATCGGCTCCCCCTCCGCACATTTGAGCGCCGGCGCCGCGGCCCGGTTCAGGTGGGCGCTTTGCCGCCGCCGAACTCGATTCGTTCAACTCTCGGCGCGCGCCGTGCGCGTGGCCGAGCGCCCGCAGTCGGGGCAGGTGTGCGCCTCGAAGACGACCCCGGCCGCCTCCGCTTCGGACTCGGGCGCGGCGCCGTAGTCAATCTTGTCCGCGTGGTGGTTCATCTCCGCCCCGCAGGCCGGACACTTCATCTTGTCTGCGTCAGACATCAAGCCTCCCCTCCTCAGTCAAGCGACACGCGCTCGCGGCCGTGCCTTAAGACCTTCGCCATCCAGATCAGCTCTTTGAGGAACTGGTCGGCGCGCTTCACGTAAGCCCGGTCGAGCAGGTTCCCCGCTTCGTCGAAGAGCTTGTGCGCCGCCGAGAAGTTCATGTCCCAGAAGATGGCGACCAGCCCCAGCTCGCGCAGCACCGGCAGGAGGTTCTGGACGGCGCGCGTCCCGCCGCAGCCGCCGGCCGAGACGCCGCAGACGCCGACCGCCTTGTGGATGTACTCCTTGAGGTTCGTGTCGAGCGCGTGCTTCAGGAGTCCGGGGTAGCCGTGGTTGTATTCGGGCATGACGATGACGAGCCCGTCGGCGCGGCTCATCTGCTCGGAGAAGCGCGCGTCCTTGAGCGACTCGCCCGCGTCGTCCGTCGCGAGCTTGAGTTCGCGGATGTCGATCAGCTCCGTCTCGACGCCCGCGCGCTTCGACACCTCGCCGAGCATGAACCGCGCGACCGCTTCGCTGGCGCGCCCCTTGCGCGCGGTGCCGAGGATGACGGGGATGTAAAGTTGTCTCTCCATGTCCACATCTTATACCCGCTGAGCCTTCATCCGAGCGCGCAACAGCGAGGGCGCGGCGACGAGGGCTCAAAAAAATTGGCCCGGGACACAACCCGCCGGCGGCGGCTGTGTCCCGGGTCGCGTCGTGCGTGTGGACGTTGGCCGATCAGCGCGAAGCGTTCTGCGCCGGCCGCGGGGCGTAGCTGACGCGCCGCGTTTCGCGGAAGCGGCCGCCTTCGAGCGCGCCCTCGACGAGCTCGTAGCCGAGCAGGGCGAAGACGCGCCCGCGCAGGAAGAGCGGCCGCGCGTTGCCGTACCAGTCCACGCAGGAGGCGCGGCACGCGTCGTCGGCCGCCGTCTCGGGTCGCGCCGAGAGTTCGCCGACCTCCGTCAGGTTCAGCGACTCGTTGCGCAGGAAGAGGACGGCGGCCGACTCCCCGAACAGGTGCTCGAAGCCGGGGCGGCCGGGGCGGCTGATCGGCAGGCCGAGCAGACCCGAGTCGGTGCCTTCCGGCTTGTAGAAGAAGCCGTGGCTGCGCAGCTCGCCCTGCGCGGCGCCCTTGCGCGTGTAGCGCCCCGCGGCGCGCGGCCCGCCGCCGAGCCGCACGCTGGTGAAGTGCAAGTCCTGCTCGTCCGCCCCCACGACGACCGCGTCCGAGCCCAGAGCCTCTATCCGATCCACCCCGTGCCCGAGCTGAACCGAGACGGTCTCGCCCCCCGCCCACGGCACCGCGTGGAGGCTCGAACGGTTCTCGCCGCCCGGCGGCCCCCAGCCGCTGCCCGTGCCGTAGAGCAGATACTCGCCGACGAATCTGTTCTGGAAGGCGTCGCCCGGCGGCCCCGGGAGCCGGCGGTAGCTTGAGGCCGGGGCGGCGCTACGGCCGTCCGAGAAACTCCAGACCGGCACGCGCAACAGCCTCACGTCGCCCGCCGCACCTTCCGCGTCCCGCATCCCGTCGCCGGCCGCGTCGGAGCGCACCAGCACGTTGAGGTGGCCGTCCTCGCTCTCGAGGAACGAGAACTGATCCACGGGGCTGCCCGAGGCGCGCAGGGCGCTCGGGCCGGAGCCGTCGAGCGGCATGCGGTACACGGTCGAGCGCGAGACGCCCTGCTCCGCGTCGCCATCCCGGTGGCTCGTCCAGACGTACACGGCGCGCGGCGACACGTAGAAGACGTTGCCCGGGGGGCCGACCAGCGCCGTCGCCCCGCAGGTCATGTCGCCGCGCGCGAGGTCGCACACCGTCACCGCGTGCAGCGACAACTCGCCGGCGTCGCTCAAGTCCTCCGAGGGGCGGTAGACGCGCGTCGCCGGGATGATGCGCCGGAACTCGCCCTCCTCGCCGCCCTCGCGCCACCGGCGCAGCGCCGGGAACGACTCGAACGGGTTTTCGGAGTAGGGCGACAGGTAGAGCGGCGCGTAGAAGACGAGCTTGTTGCCGACGAGGCGGCTCGAGTAGTTGCGCGCGGAGTAGTAGTCGTCCGAGCGCAGTTGGTAGGTGGCGCGGTAGCTGAGGCGGCCGGCGCCGTCGATGCGGAACAGCCCGACCTCCGTGCCGCCCCGTTCGTAACTGTAGCCGACGACGGCGACCGTCTCGTCCGAGACGAGCAGCTCGTCGTACCAGGCGCCGTTTGGGTCGATGTCCGGGCCGAACGCGTCGAACGCCGAGACGGGGCGCAGCCCGCCGCCGCTGATGTCGATGGTGAAGAGCCGGCCGCGCCGCAGCACGACGAGGTAGTTGCCGTGCAGCTTGACGATCCCGCCTTCGTCCACGCCCGCGTGCTGTACGTTCGTGACCGACTCGTCGGCGCCGTTGGCGGGCACCGCCGCCGTCGTCGCGTCGGTGAGGGTGACCGTGGATGAGGCGTCGGCCGCCGCGAGCGCTTTCACCGTCACCGGGAGCGGCGCTGGCAGCCTCCGCGCGACGCCGAGTTTTCGGAGATACCTCTTCAGCTCACGCTCCGAGCGGAACGCGCGCAGCCGCTTCCCGGGCTTTTTTTTAAGAGACTTTGCGTGCGCGACGGCCGCGGCGGCCGCCGGCTCGGCGGCGTAGCCGGGCGCGCAGGGGGCGGCGAAAGCGATCACGACGAACAGTAAGACGAAACCCTTCATAGTTCCACCTCGCTCCTCTCAATCCACTCCCACCGAGTTCTGCCGGATGGAACGTGGCCGCCGCGGATAACTTGCGCCACCGAGACACGGCGACGCCCGCGCGGGCGTGCGTCTCTAACGTTTAACCTCACGCGCCCGCGCGCGGCTCAACGGCGCTTGGCGTGAAAGGTCTTGTTAACGATCATCCAGCGGCCGTCTATCTTGAGCAGGGACATGTAGTCCGTGAAGACGACGCTCGGGTAGTCCAGCGTCAGTTTGACGACCGCCGAGTCGCCGGTGATGTCCACGCTGTCAATATTCCGCTTCCTCTGCGCCTCGTCCGGGGCGGGCTTCCCCGCGGCGCGGGAGATGTACTCTTCGGAAGTCCACTGGGTCAGCTTGCCGTCCCGCATGAAGAAGAGCTTCGCGTCCGGGTGGAACACCTTCCGGAAGTGCTCGCCCTGCCCCGTCGCGTGCCCCCGGAAGTAGTGCTCGATGGCCGCGCGCACGGCCGCCTCCTCCGACTCCTGCGCCGACGCGGGCGCGCAGGCGACGAAGAGAAGAATCAGAACGACGATTGACAGCCGGTTGAAATGACGCATGTGAATCTCCTTTTGCTGGCGTGCCCGAATTATATCCACGGGGATTTACTTTCAGAAACCTGCCCGCATATTTTACCGAACCATCCGGGCAAAAATGATAGTATGTGCCGCCGCTCGTCCGGGCTGAGGTGAGGCGACGGCCGGATATCCAACGTTTCTCCCGAACCGGTTTTTGAACACGAAAGGAGTTAGGATGCGAACAGCGAGAGGGGGACTGGCAGTCTCCTTGGGGCTTCTGGTGTTCGCCGCCGTCGCGTGCAACTTCAGCGCCTCGACGGCCAACATCAGCGACCTGAAGCTCGGCAAGGATCAGGCCGCCACACAGCAGACGACGACCTTCGCGCCGGGCGACACGGTCTACGCGGTCGCGACCATTTCCAACGCCCCGGGCGCGGTCAAGGTGACGGGGCGCCTCGCCATCGAAAACGTGGAGGGCGAGCCGAGCGGGCCCATCGCCGGGCTCGAAAAGACGCTCGACCTGCCGGGCAGCGGCACGGCGACCTACACCTTTACGCCGCCCCCGTCGGGCTTCCCCAAGGGGAAGTACAAGGTCGAAGTCCTCATGCTCAACGAGGCCGGCGAGCAGAAGGA
>DAIRFV010000556.1:0-1756 GCA_036794905.1 Pyrinomonadaceae bacterium
CGCTTGGCTGAGTTGCTGGCAAACTAAAACTTGCACATCGCGTCAGTAGAAAAACCTTTCGTCGCTCGAACCGTGCGGTCGCCATCCTCAACGACCGCATCGCCGAGCGCTACTGACTACTGTCTCCTGACTACTGTCTACTTCCTTTTGCCTTTCCCCCACGCCTGTCGTACCTTGTTAGGTCTCAAACCCTTAAACATCCGGAAAGAGGATTTCACACGTCTAAATGAGCACACAGCCCAACAAAATCATCTACTCGATGGTCGGCGTCAGCCGCCATTACGACAAGCGCGCGGTGCTGAAGGACATCTACCTGTCCTACTTCTACGGCGCGAAGATCGGCGTCATCGGCCTCAACGGCTCGGGCAAGTCAACGCTTTTGCGCGTCATCGCGGGCGTGGACAAGGGCTACACGGGCGAGACCGTCCTCTCGCCCGGCTACACCATCGGCTACCTCGAACAGGAGCCGCAGCTCGACGAGTCGAAGACCGTCCGCGAGACCATCGAGGAGGCCGTCGCCGAGACGGTCTCACTCCTGAAAGAGTTCGACGAGATCAACGCACGCTTCGGCGAGGAGATGTCGGACGACGACATGAATAAGCTCCTCGAACGGCAGGGCGAGGTGCAGGAGAAGCTCGACGCGCAGGACGCGTGGGACTTGGACTCGCGCCTTGAGATGGCGATGGACGCGCTGCGCTGCCCGCCGGGCGAGACGAAGGTCGCGGTTCTCTCGGGCGGCGAAAAGCGGCGGGTCGCGCTCTGCCGTTTGCTCCTCATAAAGCCCGACATCCTCCTCCTGGACGAGCCGACCAACCACCTCGACGCCGAGTCGGTCGGGTGGCTCGAACGCCACTTGCAGCAGTACGCGGGCACGGTCATCGCCGTCACGCACGACCGCTACTTCCTCGACAACGTCGCGGGCTGGATTCTCGAACTCGACCGCGGCGAGGGCATCCCCTGGAAGGGCAACTACTCCTCCTGGCTGGAGCAGAAGCAGGAGCGCCTGCGGCGTGAGGAGAAGCAGGAGTCCGACCGGCAGAAGACTTTGGAGCGCGAGCTGGAGTGGATACGCATGGCGCCGAAGGCGCGCCACGCCAAGTCGAAGGCGCGCATCAACTCTTACGAAGCCCTGCTCAACCAGCAGAACGAGCAGCGCACGCGCGAGCTTGAGATTTACATCCCGGCGGGGCCGCGCCTCGGCGCCGTCGTCATCGAGGCCGAGGGCGTGTCGAAGGCTTACGGCGACCGTCTGCTCGTCGAGGGGATGACCTTCAAGCTCCCGCCCGGCGGCATCGTCGGCGTCATCGGCCCGAACGGGGCGGGGAAGACCACGCTCTTCCGCATGGTCACGGGCGAGGAGCAGCCCGACGCCGGCAACATCCGCGTCGGCGAGACCGTGCAGTTGGGTTACGTAGACCAGTCGCGCACGCTCGACCCGGAGAAGACCATCTGGGAGGAGATTTCGGGCGGGTCTGACACCATCAAGCTCGGGCCGCGCGAGGTGAACTCGCGCGCCTACGTCGGCCGCTTCAACTTCTCCGGCTCCGACCAGCAGAAGAAGGTCGGCGCGCTCTCGGGCGGCGAGCGCAACCGCGTCCACCTCGCCAAGATGTTGAAGGAGGGCTCGAACGTCCTCCTCCTCGACGAGCCGACCAACGACCTCGACGTGAACACCATGCGCGCGCTCGAAGAGGCGCTGGAGAACTTCGCCGGCTGCGCCGTCGTCATCAGCCACGACCGCTGGTTCCTCGACCGC
>DAIRFV010000557.1:0-1752 GCA_036794905.1 Pyrinomonadaceae bacterium
AAGGGCCACATGAACGTCGCCAACGCGCTCGAACGCGCGGGGCGCTACGAGGACGCGCTCAAGCACTACGAGTCCGCGCGCGGGCTCAACCCCGCGTCGCGCGCCGCGCTGCAACAACTGGCCGACGTCTACCAGCGGCTGGGCCGCGCCGCGGAGGCGGCGGCCGCGCGCCAGGCCCTCGGCGCGCCGAAGCAGGAGAAGCCGAAGTCTGAAAACGGAGGCCAGTAGGGGAGGCCGCCGTGCACCCCGGCCCGGCGCCCTTCGGTTTGTGAATGCAATGACCCCTCGCAGCTCCCAGACTGCTCGGCTCTGGCGAGGCGCGCCGGCCACCTCCTTCTTCCGGCTCGCGCTCGTCTGTTGCGCCCTGACGATATTCTCGACGGCGGCGCTGGCCGACCGTCTGCACCTGACGAATGGCGCCGTCGTCGAAGTGGACGAGGCGTGGGAGAACGCCGAAGGCGTCTGGTATCGCCGGGCGGGCGTCACGCAGTTCATCGCCAAAGAGCGCGTGAGCCGCATCGAGAAGAGTCCCGTCGAGAAGGTCCCGGTCCAGAAGGTCACGGGCGCGGCGCGGCCGCCCGCGCCCGCCGAGTCGGTGAAGAGAGCCGACCCCGCCGCGCCGCCCTCCGACCCGCAACCACCGGCGCAGACCGTCTGGATTCACCTTGTGGGCGGGGCCAAGATCGAGGTCGAAGAGGCCGACGAGACCACCGAGGGCGTGTGGTACAAGCGCGCGAATTTCTCCATCTTCATCGGCAAGGAGCGCGTCGCGCGTGTCGAGCGTGACGTCCCCACCAACGCCGCCGGTGCGCCCGAGCGTCCGCAAAGGGGTTTCGGCTGGACGACGGGCAGCGCGCGTCTCGATCAGCTGGTCCGCGAGAACGGCGCGCGCCACGGCGTAGACCCCTACCTCATCTTCTGCGTGATGGAGCACGAGTCGCACTTCAGAGTGCGGGCGGTCAGCCCCGCGGGCGCGCGCGGGCTGATGCAGCTCATGCCCGGCACCGCCCGGCGCTTCGGCGTCCGCAACGTCTTCGACCCGGCGCAAAATGTCGCCGGGGGGACGCGCTACCTGAAAGAACTCCTTGAGATGTGGGGGGGAAGGGTAGACCTGGCACTGGCGAGTTACAATGCCGGCGAGGGCGCGGTGATGAAGTACGGCAAGCGGGTCCCCCCCTACAGGGAAACGCGCAACTACGTGAGGCTCATCGGCGCCCGCTACGGCAGGAGCGACGCGCCGACCGCGAGCGCGCCTGCCGCCGCCGCCCCCTGAGGATGAACTTCGCGCCGGCCTTGAGGTGAAGCTATGCCGCGTCTATTGATGTACACCGTCCTGTCAGCCGCCGTGCTCCTGCACTGCGCCGCGGCCCGCGCGCAGACGCAACGCGCGGAAGAACAAGTCCTGACCAACGCCTCCGTCATCAAACTCGTGCGCGGCGGCTTCAGCGACAAGGCCGTCGTCGCCATCATCAACTCGCGCCCGACGCGCTTCGACCTTTCCACCGAGAGGCTCATCGAGCTGAAGAAGAGCCGCGTCAGCGAGCGCGTCATCCTCGCCATGATCGGGCGCACCGGCGGTGGCGAAGTCGCAGCCGAAGACGACTGGGACACGGAGACCGACCCTTTCTTCAACGACTCGGCCCGCCCGCGCGCCGACCGTGGCGCGAACGCGCCGCCGGGCGCGGCGCCCGCCCCCGGCGAGACGAACATCTTCGGCTCGTCCGGCGGCTCGCGCGGGCGCGTGCGCTCGCG
>DAIRFV010000311.1:0-6816 GCA_036794905.1 Pyrinomonadaceae bacterium
GCGAGAGGTTGACGGCGCCGTGCTTCAGCGCCTCGCGCGTCATCTCGCGGATGACCGACTCGGTGAAGCGGCCCGCCTTCTGCGAGACGCGGCTGCGCTTGCCTGTTTCGGGTGTTGCCATGCGCTTGCTCTTCCTCCGGCCGAAAGTCGCGGCGATGCTCTCACAGACGGGGGCGGCGGGCAAACCGAGGCGGCCGGACGTTGACGCGCGGCGGGGTGCGGGTGTAGAAACTTCCCCGCCCGAACCCCCGAACCGACGACTTGGGGAAAGCCTCGCCGACGAAACGCCAACAGGAGGTGTCTGCAAAGTGAGTTCACCAGTTGAAGCCAATCAGATTAACCAGGAGAAGCTTGAAGCATTCTTAGGCAAGGTGGTCACGGACTTCGGGGCGGCGCTCAGCTCGTCGCTCGTTTACATAGGGCAGAGGCTCGGGCTCTACAAGGCGCTGGCCGAGGCCGGGGCCTCGACGCCCGCGGAGCTGGCCGGCCGCACGGGGACGCAGGAGCGTTACGTGCGCGAGTGGCTCATTAACCAGGCGGCGGGCGGCTACGTCGAGTACGACCCGGCCGGGGGCAAGTTCGCGCTCTCGCCGGAGCAGGCCGCGGCGCTCGCCGACGAGGAGAGCCCCGCCTTCGTCGGCGGCGGTTTCTACCTCATCAAGGCGATGACGAACGCGGTGCCGCGCATCGTCGAAGCGTTCCAGCAGGGCGGCGGCATCCTGTGGGGCGACCACGACCCGGACCTCTTCGTCGGCGTCGAGCGCTTCTTCCGCCCCGGCTACCGCGCGCATCTGGTCAACGACTGGATACCGGCGCTGACCGGCATCGACGAGAAGCTGAAGGCGGGCGGCACGGTGGCCGACGTGGGGTGCGGCCACGGGGCCTCGACCATCATCATGGCGCAGGCTTACCCGAACTCGCGCTTTACGGGCTTCGACAACCACGCGCCCTCCATCGAGCACGCGCGCCGGGCGGCCGAGGAGGCGGGCGTCGCCGACCGCGCCACGTTCGAGGTCGCTGCGGCCGACCGGGTACCCGAAGGGCCTTACGACCTCGTCTGCTTCTTCGACTGCCTGCACGACATGGGCGACCCCGCGGGCGCGGCGCGGCGCGCGGCCGCCGTTTTGGCCGAGGGCGGGAGCGCCCTCATCGTCGAGCCGATGGCCGGCGACAGCGTCGAGGAGAACATCAACATCGTCGGCCGGACGTTCTCGGCGGCCTCGACGCTCTGCTGCACCGCGAACTCGCTCGCGCTCGGCGGCCCCGCGCTCGGGGCGGTGGCCACCGAAGACGCGCTCCGCGAGGTGGTCACGGGCGCCGGCTTCAAAGAGTTCCGCCGCGCCACACAGACCCCCTTCAACCGCGTCTTCGAGGCGCGACTTTAAAGAAGACTTTTAACCACAGAGACACGGGGGCACAGCTAGATTCAATTGGCTGTGCCCCCGTGTCTCTGTGGTTAAAAGTCTTGAATTCGGCAGCGCGCTACAGCAGCCCGAGCTTGTGCGCGAGAAAGACGAGGACGAAGGCGAGGGCGAAGAAGGTCGCCAGCCAGGGGTACTTGCCCATCGGGCACTTGCCGTGTTCGCTCATACTTTCGGCCTCGGTGCGCGCGTCAGCGCGGCGGCTGTTGCTGCTCCGACTCGGCGGCCTGCTGGCGGAGCTGGTCGATGATGGAGTTGATGGCCGAGGCGTGCGCGCCCTGCGGCGCGAGTTCGAGGTACTTCTCGTAGGCGGCGACCGCCTCCTTCCAGCGTTCGACCTTTTCGAGGTTGCGCGCCAGCAGCTCGTAGAGGACGGGCTCGGTGTCGGAGAGCTGCGCGATGGCCTTCTGGAAAGCCTCGACGGCCTCCTCGTGATTCCCCTGCTCTTCGTAGACGAGCCCGACGCCGGTGTGCGCCTCGGGCTGGAAGCCGCGCGACTCGCGCAGCGCGCGCGCGAAGGCGGCGAGCGACGCGTCGTAGTCGGCGAGCGTGCGCAGGAGGCGCCCCTCGACCGCCCACGACTCCGGGTAGACGGGGCGGTCGGCGCGCGCCGCCTTCAACTCTTCGAGCGCCGCGTCCGCGTTCCCCTGCGCTTCGAGCGCGCGCGCCAGCCCGAGGTGCGCGGCGGCGAAGCGCGGGCGAAGTTTGAGAGCCTGCCGGTACGACTCCACGGCCGCCGCGTTGTTACCCTTCTCGCGCGCCTCCTCCGCCTGCTGGAACGCCAACTCGGCCTCGTCCTCAGTCTTCGTCAGCACCACGCTCAACGCGCCGCGCTGCGTCGGGGGCAGGGCGAGCGTGCGCTCGGCGAACCCCTTCGCGCGCACGCGCAGGGCGTGGCGTCCGGGCGTGAGCTTGAGCGACAACTTCCCTCCCGCGTCCGCCGCGCCGCGCCGCACCTCGTCCACCCAGACGACGGCGCCGGGCTGCGTGGCGACGTTGAGCACACCCCCCGAGGGCTTCGCCGCGGTCTTCGCGGGGGCCTTCGCCGCCGGGGGCTTGCGCCCCTGCGCCCGCGCGCCGGACGCGCAGAGGGCGACGGCGCAGATCGTCAACAACCACACTTCCCTCTTCACCTCGAACTCACCTCACTCTTCGTCTTCGTTCGACACGCGGCGGGGGCGCGTGTTGTCGCCCGCGGGGGCCGGCGCGCCCTGCGAGATGTCGCGGCGCTCGGCGCGCGTGCCGACCTCGGGGCGGAAGCGCCCCTGCTCGTCGTAGAGCCGCCGGTACTGGAGCATGTTGCGCACGACGCCCTGCACGTAGCCGCGCGTCTCGCGGAAGGGGATGGCCTCCGTCCACTCGTCCATTTGGAGCGGGAGCGACGCGCGCCACTGCACGACGCGCCCCGGCCCGGCGTTGTAGGCGGCGGCGAGGTATTCGAGCCGGCCGTACTTTCTGAGCTGCTCGCGCATGTAGGACGTGCCGAGCCGGATGTTGAGGCGCGGGTCGCTCAGGAGCGACTCGGCCGTGACCGAGCCGTCGACGCCGCCCGCGCGCGCCATCATGCGGGCGGTCGGGACGAGCAACTGCATGAGGCCGTAGGCGTCGGCGTGCGAGACGGCGCGCGGGTTGAAGACCGACTCCTGGCGGATGAGGCCGGCGACGGTGTAGGGGTCGAGGTCGCGCGCGGTGGCCTCCTGGCGGATGGCGTCCCAGAAGGCGAGCGGGTAGAAGACGTCCCACTCCTCCCGCGTCAACTCCTCGGGCTCCATCTGCGAGTAGTCGGGGAAGCTGCGGCGGAGCACGTTGAACGCCTGCACGTTGTCGTTGCGCGCGCGGTAGAGCTGCGCCTTGGCGAGGTTGAGCCGCGGGCTCGTCGTCTTGCCCTCCAGCGCGCGGTCGAGTTCCGCGTGCGCCGCCTCGTCCCACGCGGCGGCGCTCAACTGCTCGGCCTTCACGAGCCGCGCGGCCTCCGCCGGGCCGGCCGTCTCCTCCGCGATGGTGACGGGCTTCAAATTCTCGACGGCGCGCGCGACGAGCGCGGCGTCGGTCTTCATGGGATAGCGGCCGGCGTGGCCGGCGGGCCGCAGCGCTTCGAGCCTCTGCTTCGAGAGGTAGCCGTACCAGTTGGCCTCGTAGCGAGCCAGCATCGCCTCGTAGATGGCGACGGCCTCGCCGAGCAGCCCCGCGCGCTCCGAGTCGCGCGCGGCCCAGTAGCCGGCCTTGCCGCGGTTGTCCGTGTTGCGGCCGGCGTAGTTCGCCAGATGTTCAATCAGCAGGCGCGACGACTCGGCGACGTTCTTCGCGTCGTGCGCGGCCCAGGCCAGCTCGAACTGCGCGCCCGCGACCTCGGGCTCGCCGGGGAACTGCTGGACGGCGGCGCGGTAGAAGTAGTGCGCGTCCGCCGTGTTCTTCGCGTCCCTCGCCGCCGTGCCCGCGGCGACGAGCGCGCGCATGGTGAACGGGCTCTGCGGATGCGTGCGGCGCATCTCTTCGATTGTCGTGCGCGCCTGCGGCCACTGCTTCGCGCGCGCGTAGTGCTGGGTGAGGTAGCTCAAAGCCTCGGCGCGCGTCTCGCCGGCCGAGGTCGGGATGTTGCTTAGAGCCTCGATGGTCTCGGGCGCGCGGCGCGCGTGGAAGGCGGCCGTGCCGCGGCGCAGCTGCGCCTGCGGCGTGCGCGTCTCGGGGAAGCGCGCGAAGGCGTCGGCGTAAGCGCCCGCGGCGTCGGCGTAGCGCTTCGCCTTGTTCAGACGCTCGGCGCGCGCGGCGGCCTCTTCGGCGTTGGCGGGCGCCGGCGTGGAGTTCAGACGCGCGAAGGCGGCGGCGGCCTCGGCCTCCTTTTCGACGGTCGCGAGCGCGTAGAAGTAGAGGCGGCGGTAGGCGGCGAGCGCCTTGAGCCGTTCGCCCGACTGCTCGTAAGCCTTCGCCGTGAGGAGCAGCCCGCCGTCGTCGTCCGCGTCGGCCAGGCGTTTGACGGCGACGGGCACGCCCGAAGGCTGGCCCTCGCCGAGGAGCATCTGCGAGGCGCGCAGGGTCGCGTCGCGCGCGCGCAGCGAGTCGGGGTAGACGCGCGCCAGCTCCTCGAAGGCGGCGCGCGCCTCCGGCCGCCGGCCCGCCTTGTCGAGCGCGTCGCCGCGCAGCCAGAGGGCGTAGTCGCCCACCTGCGTCTCGTCTTTAAAACCCGTCGCGCGCAGAAGCTCGGCCGCGCCCGCGTAGTCGCGCGCCTCGTGCCGCGCCCGCGCGCGCGCCAGTTGCGCGAGCGAGCCGGCGCGCGTGCCCTTGTTGGCAGAGGCCAGCTGTGCCAACTGCGCCTCGGCGGGGAGCACCCCGCCGCGCGTGAGCGTGCGCAGGCGCTCGTAGGCGGCCGTGTCGTCGGCGGGCGCGGTCTGCGTGCGGCAGCTCGCGACGCTCAGCGGCAGCGCCGACGCCAACGTCAGCGCGGCGCAGACGGCGAGGGCGAAGGTCGCGCGGTGGTTCCGGAGCCTGTGCGTGGTCGGGGTCATAAGTTCCTCGTTCGATGACGCGAGACGCGGGCGCGGTTGACTCGGCCGCGCGGGATTGAAGGGGAGGCGCGTGGATTATAACCTCTCCCTCTTTTAAACAGTACCGCCCGGGCGCGGCGCCTCTCTGTGCGCGTGGCTGATCCAGGTGATGATCATCACCCAGAGCGTCAGCGCGAGCGTGAAGAGCGGGAACTGCAAGAGCGGCGGCAGGCTGTAGATGAAGACCACCACCGGCAGCCAGAACCCGAGGCCGCTGACGACGACGGGCAGAACCTTCCGCCGGTAGAAGCCCCGGCCGAGCGCACGCGACACCGCGCCCAGACGGTAGCCCGCCTGCCTCCACTCTAAGACGACTACGGTGAGCGGGATGGAGACGAACGGCGTGAAGATGAACTGGTCGAACACGGTCTTCTTGAAGACGGTGGCGAAATCGACCTCCGTGCCGAACGCGACCGCCTGCGCGCGGTAGAGCGCGTCCACCATCATCCCCATCAAGCCCCAGAAGCACGCGCCGAACAGAAGGTTTCCGAGGTTCTCGCGCCGCACCCGCCACTTCTGAAAGACGGCGACCGTCAACAGCTCAGGCAGCAGCCCGCCCGCCAACACGCCCGAGGCGAACGAGAAGAGGTAACCGCCCTCGCGCTTCAACTCCGCCAGCCGCGCCAGCCACGCGCGCGCGGGCTCCCAGAAATAATAGGCGAGGACGACCGTCACGACCGCCGCCTGGATGAGCAGCGCCGGGACGAGGTTCGCGCGCGCGGCGCGCAGGCCCACCGCGAGCGGCCGTTGCTGCTCCTCCGTCGGGAGGGCTCCGCCCGCGCCCGACGCTCGTTCAGTCCGACTCTCAACGGTCATCACTTCAACTGGCAGAGGTCGAGGACGTTCATGTCCGTGTAGTCTAAGTTCTCGCCGCCCATCGCCCAGATGAACGAATAGCTCGACGTGCCGCACCCCATGTGGATCGACCACGGCGGCGAGACGACGGCTTCGGCATCAGACAGCACGAGGTGGCGCGTCCTTTCGGGCTCGCCCATGAAGTGCATCACGCGCTGCCCTTCCTTCAAGTCGAAGTAGAAGTAGACCTCACTCCGACGGTCGTGCAGGTGCGGCGGGCAGGTGTTCCAGACGCTCCCCGGCTTGAGCAGCGTCACGCCGAGGAGCAGTTGCGAGGACTTGCAGACCGCCGGGACGACGTACTGGTAGATGGTGCGCTCGTTGGAAGTCTCCTTCGAGCCGAGGTTGAGCGGCACCGCCTTCTCCACCGACACATGCACGACTTCGAACCGCGCGTGGGCGGGCGTGGAGGCGAGGTAGAATCTGGCAGGGCTGCCCGCATCCGCAGACTCGAACGTCACCTCGTTGCTCCCCAGCGGGACGTAGAGGCAGTCCTTCGGAGCCAGTTCGTACCGCTCGCCGTCTACCGTCACGACTCCCACCCCCGCGCCGACGTTGACCGCGCCCAGCTCCCTGCGCTCAAGGAAGGGCCGGCCCCTGGCGGAGGCCGGCTCCTGCTGCGCGGGCAGCGAGAGGGGCGAGCCCGCGGGCGCGGCGCCGCCGATGACGAAGCGCTCGTAGTGCAGGTAGTTGAGGCGCAGCTCCCCTTCGGCGAACAGGCCGGGGATGTGGTAGCGGTCGAGCAGTTGCTCGTTCGTCGCGCCCTCGACCGAGCCGGGGTGCGTCGCGTAGTAGGTCTTGCGGTACATGAATCTTCCCTCCGTCAGGTATGAGGTAAGAATAGCTCACGAGGAGGCGGGCGGCACTACGCGAAGCGGCGTTTCCTGAAAACGATAGAGAAGCGACGGCGGGCAGCAACGGTTTCATCGTCAGTTAACGATAGAGAGGGACGGCGGGCGGCGACGCTTTCATCATCAACCGACGATGAAAGCGTCGCC
>DAIRFV010000312.1:0-6812 GCA_036794905.1 Pyrinomonadaceae bacterium
GGGGCGGCATGTTTATAGCCCCGGCGTCCTAAAAGACCCGGAGCCCCGTCAGGGGCGACATGCACATGCCGCTCCTCCGGAGCCTGGGGATTTAACAATGTCCCTTGAGCTATAAACATGCCGCCCCCCGGGGCTCAACCCTTCTGCCTTTCAACTGCCTGCTGCCTACTGGTCACGAATGTCCCCGGAGTGGGATACCGTTGGCGAGCAGGTCTTCCAGCTCGGGCTGGGTCGGCAGCGCCGTGCGCGCGCCGAGCGCCCGGCACTTGAGCGCGGCGACGGCGCAGCCCGTCCGCAGACAGCCCTCGATCTCCTCGCCGCGGAGCATGCCGTAGATGAAGCCCGCGTGGAAGGCGTCGCCCGCGCCCGTCGTGTCGTGGCAGCCGCCGGGCACCGCGAAGGCGGGCGACTCGACGAAGACGCCGCCGTGGTAGACGACCGCGCCGCGCTCGCCCAGCGTCATCCCGACGACCGCGTCCGCGCGCAGCTTCGATTTCATCTCGACGAGGGCGGCGTGCTCGTCGTCCACGCCCGTCAGCCTGCGCGGGAACTCGTGCGACGAGATGAGCACGTCCACGTGCGGCAGAAGCTCCCCGAGCCCTTCGTAGACGTTGTCGATGTCGAGCGAGACGACGGTGCCGGCCGCGCGCGCCTCGCGCGCGACGCGGGCGCGGGCGCGCGTGTCGTGCCCGTCCATGTGGAGCACGCGCCCGCGCGCGCCGAAGCCGGGCGGCGCCTCGTGCTCTTCGTAGGAGAGGCGCGCGTCCCTGTCCCAGATGACGGTGCGCTCGCCCGTGCGCTCGTCGATGAGGATGTATGCGATCTGGTTGGCCGCGCCCTCGACGACCTCTGCGAACTCCACCTCCACGCCCTCGGCCCGCAGCGCCTCGAAGCCGAAGCGGCCGGCGTCGTCCGAGCCGAAGCGGCCCGCGTAGGCCGTCCGCATCCCGAGCCTTCTTAACCCCGTCATGGCGCTCGCCGTCTCGCCGCCCGCGCCGCGCTCGTGCTCGACCAGGCGGACTTTCGTGTCGTAGGCGGGGTAGTGCGGGACGACGACGAGGTAGTCCACGGCGTTGAGGCCGAAGCCGACGGCGTCGAACTCTCTGGCGGGCGGGGGCTCGAAGGGGAATCGCACGGGGCGGGATTATAACCACCGTGAACCGTAAACCGTAAACCGTGACAAGCGGAAAGCAATTCCTTCTTGTCACGGTTCACGGTTCACGGTTGACGCTCCCGTCACGGTTTGCGGTTCACGCGCCCGCAGGGCGTGCGCTACACTGTCCGCACACGGACAACTCAGGCGCGCGAGCCAGCGGGTGATGCCCTTGACCCTGGAAGAGAAACTGAAGAACCTGCCCACCGCCCCGGGCGTCTACCTGCACAAGGACGCCGGGGGCAAGATCATCTACGTCGGGAAGGCGAAGAACCTCCGCAACCGCGTGCGCTCCTACTTCCAGTCGGGGCGCGGGCACGACCGCAAGACGCGCGAGCTGGTCAAGCGCATCACAGACCTCGAATTCATCGTCACCGACACGGAGGTCGAGGCGCTCGTCCTGGAGTCCAACCTCATCAAGCAGCACAAGCCGCGCTACAACGTGCTGCTCAAGGACGACAAGCAGTACCCGCACCTCAAGCTCACCATCGCCGAGCCCTTCCCGCGCGTGATGATTACGCGTCGCATCCAGCGCGACGGCGCGCTCTACTTCGGCCCCTTCCTGCCGGCCGCGCTCGCGCGCCGCACCATCGACCTCATCAACCGCACCTTCCAGCTCCGCACCTGCGACATCGAGATCGACGGCCGGCTCCCGCGCCCCTGCCTCGAATACCACATCAAGCGCTGCCTCGGCCCCTGCGTCAAAGACCTCTGCAAGCCCGACGAGTACGCCGAGGCCGTGCGCGACGTGCGGATGTTTCTGGAAGGCAAAAACCGCGAGCTGGCCGACCAGTACGAGCGGCGGATGCAGCAGGCGTCCGACGAGATGCGCTTCGAGATGGCCGCGAAGTACCGCGACCTGCGCAAGACCGTGCTCGCCGTCTCCGAGCAGCAGAAGATGGCCTTCACGCAAGACCTCGACGTGGACATCTTCGGCTTCCACCGCGAGGGCGCGCGCCTCGCCTTACAGCTCTTCACCATGCGCGAGGGCAAGATCGTCGGCCGCCGCGAGTTCTTCTGGGAAGACCTGCCCGAGGACGACACGTTCGACGCGGCCTCGTTCCTCTCCGACGTGCTGACGCAGTACTACTCGACCGACTACGTGCCGCGCGAGATACACGTGCCCGTGGACTTCGAAGACCGGGAGCTGCTGGAGAAGGCGCTCAAGGAGCGCAAGGGCCGGCGCGTGCGCATCCTCGACCCGCAGCGCGGGCAGAAGCGCGAGATGATCGAGCTGGTCGAGAAGAACGCGCAGATCGCCTTCGAGCAGCGCTTCCGCGTCCTCAAGCCCGACATGGAGCGCGTGCTCGAAGAGTTGCAGGAGGTCCTGGAGCTGCCGCGCTTCCCCGCGCGCATCGAGTCGTTCGACGTGTCGAACATCTCGGGCGCGGAGAACGTCGCCGCGATGGTGGTGTGCGAGAACGGGAAGATGAACCGGGCGGAGTACCGCAAGTTCAGGATCAAGACCGTGGAGGGCTCGAACGACCCGGCCTCGATGCGCGAGGCCGTCTTCCGGCGCTACCGCCGCCAGCTCGACGAGGGGAACCCTTTGCCCGACCTCGTCATGATCGACGGCGGCAAGGGTCAGCTCTCGGCCGCCGCCTCGGCGATGAGGGAACTCGATTTAGAGGCCATCCCGATGATCGGCGTCGTCAAGCCCCCGCGCCGCCACAACGAAGTCTCGCACCTCTTGCGTAAAGGTAGCGAAGACTCGCCCATCTACCTCGACTCGCACTCGCCCGTCCTGCGCCTCATCCAGTTGATACGCGACGAGACGCACCGCACGGCCGTCACCTACCACCGCAAGCGCCGGGAGCTGCGCGACTTCACCTCCGAGCTGACGGCCATCCCCGGCGTCGGCGAGAAGAGGAAGAACCGACTGCTCCGCAACCTCGGCTCCATCCAGAAGGTCGCGGAGGCGACAATCGAACAGCTCTCGCCCTTCGTCGGCCGCAAGACCGCCGAAGACATCCACGGGCACTTCCGCCGCCAGCGGGCGCTGGCCGGACTGCCGGAGGACGCGGTCGAAAACGCCGACACCCCGACCGGCGAGGCCGTCGTCGTGACCACGCCCGGGGGCGAGGCCGCGGGGCTCCACCACCCCGACGACCCCACCGTCATGACCGACGAGACCATCGCCGACGAGCACATCGAGACGCGCCTCGTAGACCCCGAGGGCGAAGCCGAAGACCTCCAACCCATCCGCTCCGTCGGCCACACAGGCGAAGTCAGACCACGCCGCAAGTCCACACGCAAACGCGGCGAGCGCTCCACCAACCCGCACGGCATTAAGCGGGAGAAGCTGTCGGGGGAAGAGCAGTAGGCAGTAATAGTAGGCAGTAGGCAGTAGGCAGTAGAAAAACCAGTGGCGGCGCGTCCCGGCTGATGGCTGAGACGCGCCGCCCGTTTCTTACCTACTGTCTACTGTCTACTGTCTACTTCTTCTTCCGATGCTTCTCGATGTACGCGCGCGCGAAGTCGTTGAGGTGCGGGGCCTCGCGCAGGCCGATCTGCTCGGCCTCCTTCTCGGCCTCCTCGATCGTCCAGCCGTCGCGCAGCACGCGGCGGATCATCCAGAAGGCGCCGACGCGGATGGCGCCCGTGCAGTGGACGAAGGCCGGGCGGTTCGCCTCGTCGTCCGTCAGCTTCAGAAACTCCGTGGCCTGCTCCTCCTTCGGCTCGCCGTAGGCGACGGGGATGTTGAAGTAGCGCAGGCCCAGACGCTCCGCCTCCGCACGCTCCTCCCCGGCGCGGTGCTCGCTCGGCTGGCGCAGGTTGATGATGGCCCTGACGCCCTCCTCCTTCAACTTCGCGAGGTGCTCCAGGCGCGGCTGGCCGCCCGTGCAGAACTCCTTGTTGATTCGCAGGAAGTTGCGTATCGGCGGCGCCTCCTGCGGCGCGGCCGGGGCGTCAGCGAACGTGAGCAGCACGGCGGCGGCGACGACCGCCACGAGTTTTCTGTTCGAGATGAACGTCACGCGATGCCTCTCTTCAACCTGACTTCTTCAAAGGCGTTCGGCCCCGGCGGCGCCGGCGGCCGCTCAGGGGGCCCCGTACTTCAGTTGCACGACCTTCGCGCGCCCCGGCGCGTAGACGGTGACGACGAAGAGGTTATCGTACTTACTCTCGTCCATCGTCGGGACGATGTCGCCGCCCAGCTCGCGGATGAGGTCGGGGACGCTGTTGGTGTGGCCGACGACCAACACGGCCCCGCCCGCGTGCCCCTCGACCCGGCTCTTCAGCTCGCGGATGGACTGCTCGCTCACCTCCCTCGGCCTGTCCGGCTTCACGCCGAGCGCCACGGCGTCCACGGGCACGCCGAGCAGCTTCGCCAGCGGCTCGGCCGTCTGCTTCGTGCGCGCGAACTGCGAGGTGTAGACGGCCTTCACGCCCGCGCCCGAGAGCAGGCGGGCCAGGGCCTCGGCGCGCGCCCGGCCCGCCTCCGTCAGCGCCGGGTCTGGCGCGGGCTCCTGCGCGCGCTCGGCGTGGCGGACGAGGAAGACCGTCGTCACCTTGCCGCCGCCCGCGTCCGGTTGCGCCGGCTTCGCGTCCGGCGCCTGCCCCGCACACACGCCCGCCGAGACCACAAGCAGTAACAGAGCCGGCCACGCACGACGCGCCCGCGAAAAAGTCTCCATAAATTTTTACCCCTCGCTGTTTTTACGGAACGGATTCCTGAGAGCTTCGGTCAGAGCCACGATTCACGCCCGACATTTATACCCACCGACGCGGACTCGCCGCAACGCCGCGCGCGTGGTGTCGGCGCGGGGCGGGCCGCTCACATGTGCGGCCTGAGAGAGCGTGCGACGAGGCCGATGCCTCCGGCGAGGAGGACGAGCATGACGAGGGTGTTGAAGAGGCTGGTCGGCTGGAAGTAGACGCCGAGGTTGGCGATGATGCCGACGAGGATGATGACGACGCCGGCGAAGGTGAGCAGCCAGCCCGCGATTGAACGGCCGTTGAAGAAGAGCAGCCCCGTGCCGAAGAGGAGCGGCAGCAGGGAGAGGCCGAAGGCGTTGTAGCCCCACAGCGTCCAGTAGCCGCTCGTCACCGTCACGCGCTGCGTCAGCAGGTACGCCCCGGCGACGGCCATCCCCAGCCCCAGCAGAAACTCGCCGACGCCCCCGCGCGTCCCGCCCGCCCCGCGCCGCCGCTCATCTTCCAGACGCCCCTCTTCCTCCATCAACGTCCTCCCTGTATCGCTCTATACTTCTTCAGGACCTCGATTGTTCTATCAATCGGCAAAGCCTCGACGCGGGCGCCGCCGCGCCCCGTGACGGTCGTGGCGCGGAGCAGGGAGTTGTAGACGGCCTCCTCGGTCGCCTCGACGCAGGCGAGGAAGAGGGGCGACATCGAGTCGTTGGGGAGGAGTTCGACGCGGCGCAGGGCCGTGTCGCCGTGCCTGATTCGATTCTGCGGCGCGGTGCTGAAGGCGACGACGTAATCGCCGCTCCCCTGGGTCGAAGGCGAGCCCGTGCGCGCGAGCCCCAGCATGGCGCGCGCGGCCAGCCGCCGCAGGTTGCGCGCGTCGAGCGGCGCGTCCGTTGCGACGACGATGATACAAGAGCCGTCCGCGCGGTCAACGTCCGACGCAGGCCTCGGCCGTTCTTTCTTCCGCCCGGCCCGGCGCGCGGGCTCAAGGTCGTCTTTGAGGTAGTAGCGGCCCAGCTCGCGCCCGACCGGCGCGCCGTTCATCGTGAGCACGCCGCCGTAGTTCGTCTGCACGAGCACGCCGACCGTGTAGCCGCCGTAGCGCGCCGGCACCACGCGCGAGGCCGTGCCGATGCCGCCCTTGAAGCCGAAGGCGACGGTGCCCGTGCCCGCCCCGACCGAGCCCTCCTCGACCTCGCCGCCCTTCGCGCCTTTGAGCGCCGCGAAGACCTCCTCGCGCCCGACGTGCCGGCCGCGGATGTCGTTGAGCTGCCCGTCGTTCGTCTCGGCGACCAGGGCGTTGACGCTGCGCACGTCCTCGTTGCCCTGCAGGCCCAACATCCACTCGACGAGCGCGTCGGCCACGCGCGGGACGCCCAGAGTGTTCGTTAAGAGAATCGGCGTCTCAAGCTCGCCCAGCTCCTCGACCTGCGTCGAGCCCATCAGCTTCCCGAACCCGTTGCCGACGAAGACGGCCGCGGGCACCTTCTCCCGAAACAGATTCCCGCCGTGCGGCACGACGGCCGTCACGCCCGTCCGCACGTCCTCGCCGCGAATCAGAGTCGTGTGGCCGACCCTCACGCCCTCCACGTCCGTGATGGCGTCGAGACGCCCCGCGGGCAGCACGCCCACGCGCAGGCCGATGTCGCGCGCGCGCGGGCGCGGCGGTTCAGTTCTGGTCTGGCCGCCGGTGTCGCTCATCAGCAAAGAGAACGCCGCGGCGAGCGCGAGTGAGAGCGCGGGCTTGAGGGTCTTCGTAAGCATCTCACGCGTGCGGCCCTTCAGCGCTTGCGGCCGCCCTTGCGCGCCGACTTCGCCCCGCCCTTGCCTGCGCCTTTGGCCGCCGCCTTCGCGGCGCGCGAGGCCGCCGCGGAAACGCGACCCGCCGACTTCGAAGCCTGGCGCGCAACCTTACTCGCGGACTTAGACGCCTGGCGTGCGGCCTTGCTCGCAGACTTCGAAGCCGTGCGCGCGGCGTTGCGGGCGGTCTTCGACGCCTGACGCACGC
>DAIRFV010000313.1:0-6811 GCA_036794905.1 Pyrinomonadaceae bacterium
GTGCCGCGGGGCGGCTCGCAACCGCCCCGTGATAAAAAACTCGACCGCGCAAAAAACTCGACCGCGCAAAAATGAAAGAGGCGGCACCTCGTCGGGTGCCGCCTCTCATTCTGCCTACGGCCCGGTGGACTGTGTGGATTAGCCTCTCTGAACTTCGTCTGCCTGCGGAGTCTCGGCTCCGTAAACTTTCGCTTCAGGGATTGACGGCCATAGGCTCGCTACTGCGGTGTGGTGCTAATCCCTGTTCAGGAGACTCCAGCCACCTCACTGTGATTTGAATTCATATATTTTCGGATCACCTCCTTTCCAGTGTTGCGGCGATGATAGACGACGCCCCCGCCGAGCGTCAACGATTATTTTCCGCAAGCACCTTCAGGGGTGACGCGCGAAGGCCAGCCTCCCGCCGACGTAGGTCGCGTGCGCGTGCTCGACGCCGAAGAAGTAGGCCAGCTCGCGGTAGTCGGCGCAGTCGTGGACGACGAAGTCGGCGCGCTTACCCGCCTCCAACGTGCCGACTTCGTCGCCGCGGTCGAGGCTGTAGGCGGCGTTGACGGTGGCGGCCACTACCCCCTCGGCGGGCGTCATCCTCATGTGCGTCGAGGCGAGCGAGAGGATCATCGTCAGAGACGGCGTCGGCGAGGAGCCGGGGTTGAAGTCCGTCGCGAGGACGACCGCGAGCCCTTCGTCAATCATCGCGCGCGCCGCGGGGTAGCGCGCCGAGCCGAGCGCGTAGACCGAGCCGGGCAGCAGAACGGGCTGCACGCCCGCGCGTTTGAGCGCCGCGATCCCTCCGGCGTCCGTGTGTTCGAGGTGGTCGGCGGTCTTCGCCCCCAGCTCGGCCGCGAGCAGCGCGCCGCCGCCGCGCGTGAGCTGGTCGGCGTGGACGCGCAAGGAAAGGCCCCGCGCGCGCGCGGCCCCCAACACGCGGCGCGAGTCTTCGACCGTGAAGACACGCTCCTCGCAGAACACGTCGCAGAACTCGGCCAGGCCCTCTTCGGCCACGCGCGGCAGCATCTCTTCGACGACGAGCGACACGTACTCCTCGCGCCGCCCGCGGTACTCGTCCGGCACCTCGTGCGCGCCGAGGAAGGTCGGGACGTATCTGAGACTGCCGTCCGCGTTCAGGCGGCGCACGACGCGCAGCATCTTCAGCTCGTCTTCGACCGAGAGGCCGTAGCCGGACTTCGCCTCGACGGTCGTCGTGCCCGTGCGCAGGAACCACTGCTCGCGGCGGAGCGCCGCGGCGAACAGCCCGCCCTCGTCGGCGGCGCGCGTCCGCCGCACGGTCGAGCGGATGCCGCCGCCCGCCGCGGCGATCTCCTGATAACTCACGCCGGCGGCGCGCTGCTCGAACTCGTCGGCGCGGTCGCCCGCGAAGACGGGGTGCGCGTGCGCGTCCACGAACCCGGGCGTCACCACGCGCCCGCCCGCGTCGCAGACCTCGCAATCGGCATCTATCAGCGGCTCGACCTCTTCGCGCCCGCCGACCTTTTCGATCACACCGCCGCGGACGAGCAACGCGCCGCCCTCGACGACGGCAAGCTCGCGCATCTCCGCCCCCACGCGCGGGCGCCGCGGCCCCGCCAGCGTGACGACCTGCGAGCAGTTGACGACGGCCAGCGTCTCTGTCATTCGCTCACCCCGGGTAAAGAAGGTGTTGGGTGCTGGGTGTTAGGTGCTGGGTAAAAGCCGGGTCTTCCCCAGCACCTAACACCCAGCACCCAACACCTTCTTCCACTCATCACTCATCACTCCGAGGACGTGTGGTCGTGGACGATGCGCCAGCCGGCGGCGGTGCGGCGGAAGACGAGGGTGAAGCGGCCGCGGGGCGTGTCGGCGGCGCGCGTGAGCTGCCAGCGCCCCGTGGCCATCATGTAGAACTCGCTGAGCGGCTTGAACTCAAGCTCGGTGAAGGCGAGCGCGCCCATCTTCTCGCGCGTGTCGTAGCGCCCCTTGTAGCGGTCGTGGACGGTCTGCCAGCCGCGCGTGAAGGCGTCGCCGGAGATGAAGGTGATCGCGTCCTCCTTCGCGTAGCCCTCCATGAAGCCGGACACGTCGCCGCGGTTCCAGGCCGCCGCCTGCGCCTCGATGACGGCGCGCACGGCCGCGACGTTCGCGTCATCCTTCTGCGACTTCGGCGCGCCCTGCTGGTAGCCGACGACGACGACCGCCGCCACCGCCAGCAGCGACGCGAGTGTGAAGAGGTGTTTCATGACCATCGTTCTCCTGACGCTCTTTTCCGGCCGAGAGGATAAGCCCGGGAAATCTGAAATTTCAAATCCTTTCTGCGAGCCAGGCGCGCACGTCTCCGCGCATCTCGGGGACGAACTCGTGCGCGGCGTCGTAGGTGCGCGTCTCCACGTCGCGCGCGCGTTGGCGCAGTTGCCCGGCGTAGGGCGCGACGCGCCCGGGCGTGTAGAACTCGTCGCGCGCGCCCGAGAGGTGCAGGACGGAGGCGCGCGTCTCGCCGTAGGCGGGGTTCGTCTCCCAGTCGCCGGGGAGCCCGCCGCAGATGCCGACGACGCCGCGCAGGCGCTCGCGGTGCGTGAAGGCGAAGCGGTAGTTGAGCGCGCACGACTGCGAGAAGCCCAGGAGGAAGACCCGGTCTCTGCGCGCGACCCCGCGCGCGACGAGCGTCTCGACGAGGTCGAGCACGGCCCTGTGATGCAGGGCCACGGACTCCTCGGGCCGGAAGTTCGTCAGCCAGCCGAAGCCGTAGCGCAGAGGCGCGCCCGGCTCGCGCGGCTCCTTCATGTGCTGATGCGGCCCCTGCAAGGCGGCGACGGCGAACCCCTCGGGCGCGTGCTGCCGCGCCTCGCGCATCATCCAGCCCTTGTTGCTCCCGTACCCGTGCAGCGCCAAAAGCAGCGGCGCGGGCTCCCCGCCCGGAGCGTACACGTCGTAATAGAGCCTCACCTCCGCCGCCAGCGACAGGTCGGTCGTCAAAGGCTCGCCCTCTCGAATCATTCCATCCTCCAACTTTAGAACGATGAAGTAGGAACGCTGAACGATGAGCTGTAAGACCGTTGTCTTCGGTTCATCGTTCAGCGTTCCTACTTCATCGTTCCCATCTTCGGAACCACAGCAGGCCGAACGTGAAGCGCGGCCCCGCCGCGAACGCTCACTTCGTTTGTCACCGGGCTCGGCCCCCGTCTTGGCCCGGCAGTCTAACACACCGCCCGAGTGTCGTTCGCAGACGCGGCGCGGGCGGGTCTTAATTGACGTAGCCGCCCGGCTCGCCGCCCCCACCGTCGCCGTCGTCCGGAGCAGGCGCTTCGAGCGCGGGCGTCGTCGTGGACTCTTCTTCGAGGCTCCAGATTTCGTAGAGGTCGGGGGGGACTTCGGTGACGAAGCGGGAGGGGCGTTGGAGGACGGTCTGCCTTGAAGAATAGTCTGTGACCATCAAGGGGTAAGTGATGTAGAGCTGGTCGCGGGCGCGCGTGAGGGCGACGTACCAGAGGCGGCGCTCTTCCTCTTCGCCTTCGGTGTCGCGCAGGGAGCGGGGCGAGGGGAACTTGCCGTCGGCGGCCCAGAGGATGAAGACGGCGCGCCATTCGAGACCTTTGGCCTGGTGGACGGAGGAGAGCGTGAGGAGTTCGTCCTCGTCGCCGCCTTCGACCACGTCCTCACTGGTGAGCCCCTGCGGCGCGCCGTAGCGCTCGGTCGAGAGCAGGGAGAGTTCGGCGAGGAATTCGTCGGCGGAGGTGTAGCGCGCGGCGTAGTGCGCGAGCTGGCGGAGGTCTTCGAGCCGCGCCTCGGCGTTCTCGAAGGTGTTTTCGAGGTGGTCTTCGTAGCCGCGCGCGAGCACGGTCTCGATCTGGCGCGCGGGCGAGTTGCGCACCTCGTCGCGGACGAGCTCTTCCAGGAGAGAACGAAACTCGGGCCAGCCCGCGCCGCGCTTCGACGCGGTCGCGTCGGCGTCGCCCCTGATGACGAGGGCCAGAGGGTCCGGGGCGAGTTGGATGCGCTCCCAGATGCGATTCGTCGTCGCCGCGCCGACGTTGGGGATGAGGCGCAGCACGCGCTTCCAGGCCAGCTCGTCGCGCGGGTTGGCGACCAGTCGCAGGTAGGCGACCACGTCCTTGATGTGCGCCTGCTCGAAGAAGCGCACGCCTGAGCGCACGCGGTAAGGGATGCCGCGCCGCGTCAGCTCCAGCTGTAGTTCGAGCGAGTGGTAGTGCGAGCGGTAGAGCACGGCCAGCTCGCTTAAAGGCACGCCCTCGTCGCGCAGCTCGAGGACGCGCGAGGCGACGAAGGCGGCCTGCTGGTCGGCGTCGCGGCAGGGGACGAGCGCGGGCTGTAAGCCTTGCGAGGGACGCGCGGCGCGCAAGGTCTTCGCGAACTGCCGCCGGTTCGAGGCGATGGAGACGTTGGCGACGGCCAGTATCTCGGGCGTCGAGCGGTAGTTCGTCTCAAGGCGAAAGACGCGCGCCTCGGGGTAGCGCTTCGGGAACTCGTAGATGCCTTCGACCGAGGCGCCGCGGAAGGCGAAGATGCTCTGCGCGTCGTCGCCGACCACCATCACGTTGCGGTGGCGGACGGCGAGCAGGTCAACGATCTCGGCCTGCAACTTGTTCGTGTCCTGGTACTCGTCGACGAGGATGTGCTCGAACTGCTCCTGGTAAATCCGCGCGACCTCTTCGCGCTCTTCGAGCAGGCGCTTCCAGTTGAGCAGCAGGTCGTCGTAGTCCATCACGTTGCGCTCGCGCTTGCGCTCCATGTAGAGGCGATCCACGCGCGTGATCTGCTGCGCCAGCGGCTCGAAGTAGGGGTAGCGGCGCGGGACGACATCCGTGATGGGCGTGTCGGTGTTGGTGGCGAAACTGATGATGTCTTGCAGCACTTCCGCCTTCGGGAAGCGGCGCGCCTTCGTGTCCACGCCGGCCTCGTCCACGCAGACCGAGAGGAAGTCTTTGGCGTCCTCCGCGTCGAGGATGGAGAAGTTCGAGGTGAAGCCGATTGATTCGGCGTGGCGGCGCAAGCACAGGTTGGCGATGCGGTGGAAGGTGCCGCCCCAGACGCGGCGGGCCGCGTCCCCCTGGCCGCCCGTCAACTGCTCGACGCGGCGGAGCATCTCGCGCGCGGCGCGGTTCGTGAACGTCGCCAGCATCACGCGCGCGGGGGCGACGCCGTGCTCGACGAGGTAGGCGACGCGGTAGGTGATGGCGCGCGTCTTCCCACTCCCCGCGCCCGCGATGACGAGGGCCGAGCCCGCGGGCGCGGTCGCCACCGCCAACTGCTCCTCGTTCAGCTCCTCGCGGTAGCGCGCCAGCCGGTCGGGCAACTGCGACCCCGCCGGCCGCTTGATGACGTAACGCTTCATACCTCGACGGCTTATAGCACGCGCGCGCGCGGCGCGTAAATCGGCCCCGTGTTATCATGCCCGCAAAGCCAGCGGAGTCCGCCAACTCACGCACGGGAGACAAGCCATGTCTGTACAAAATGCCAAGTCAGTCCAGGTAAACAGACGCAGCTTCACCGTCGCCGAGTATGAGCGGATGGGGCAGTTCGGAATCTTCTCGGAAGGCGAACGCGTGGAGCTTGTCTGCGGGGAGATTCTCGAAATGTCGCCGATTGGTGAGCGCCATGCTGCGTGCGTCGGGCGTCTGACGCAGATCATCACCCTGCTGCTTCTGCGCAGCGCCATCGTCTGGGTGCAGAACCCCGTCCGGCTCGACAAGTATTCCGAGCCGCAGCCTGACGTTGCGGTGCTCAAGCCGCGCGCGGACTTCTACGGACAGGCTAAGCCCACGCCCGCGGACGTGCTGGTCGTCATCGAGGTGTCGGACTCGGCGCTTGAGTTGGATCAGAAGGTCAAGGTGCCCCTCTACGCGGCGGCCGGGATTCCCGAGGCGTGGCTCGTCAACCTCCCCGAGGAGCGCATCGAGGTTTACAGCGAGCCGGCGGGCGGCGAGTACCGGACAGTCCGGTCGTACGCCCGCGGCCGGAGGTTGCAGTCGCACGCGCTCGCGTCCCTACGCCTCTCGGTCTCGAAAGTCCTCGGCTGAGTCGGCTTTGCATTTGCGGCGGGCGGCGGGTAGGATGCTGGCACCGACTCTGCGGAAAAATTTAGGACAGTCAGCGAGGTCAAGCGCGATGAAATTTCCGGGCGGCATGAACCTGCAACAGATGATGAAGCAGGCGCAGCAGATGCAGGAGAAGATGCAGAAGGAGATGGAGGAGATGGTGGTGGACGCCACGGCCGGCGGCGGCGTCGTCACCGTCCAGATGCGCGGCACCAAGGAGGTCGAGTCCATCAAGATCGACCCCGAGGCGGTCAAAGAGGGCGACGTGGAGATGCTGCAAGACCTCATCGTCGCCGCCGTCAACGAGGCCGGCCGCAAGATCGACGAGGCCATGAAGTCCAAGCTCGGCGGCATGCTCCCGCCCGGCCTGATGTAAGGGTGTGAGGTGTCGGGTGTGGGGTGCCGGGGATGAACTCGGCATTTACCTCACACCCGACACCTCACACTCAACACCCCTATGCTCGAATACTCCGAGCCCGTCACCAAGCTGATCGACGAGTTCAAGCGCCTGCCCGGCATCGGGCACAAGTCGGCGCAGCGGCTCGCCTTCCACGTCCTGCGGATGACGCAGCCGGACGTGGAGCGCTTCGTCGCGGCGCTCGAAGAGGTCAAGCGCAAGATCGTCTCCTGCACGGTCTGCAACAACCTGACGGACGTCGAACCCTGCCGCTTCTGCTCCTCGACCGCGCGCGACCGCTCGATGATCTGCGTCGTCGAGGAGCCCTACAATCTCGTCGCCGTCGAGAAGACGCGCAGCTACAACGGCCTCTACCACGTGCTGCACG
>DAIRFV010000060.1:0-25027 GCA_036794905.1 Pyrinomonadaceae bacterium
CAGGCGCCATTCCGGCGCCTGTTTTCCTTTTACGCACACGCCCCGCGCGCGGCGGCCGGTGTTATACTCGGCGGCAAACAGCGCCCCATGAGGTCGGGCGGGATATTCAGTTTCCGGAGGAGTAAGGCCGTGGCCGAGACGAAGAGCTGGACTGTCATCTGCCCGTGCTGCGAGGCGGCCATCGTCGTGGACGCGCAGACGGGCGTCATCATCTCGCACGAGGAGAAGGCGAAGCCGCTCGCCTCCTTCGAGGAGATGGCCAAGGAGATGGAGCGGCAGAAGAAGCTGCGCGAGCAGGTCTTCTCGCAGGAGCTGGGCTCGGTCAAAGACCGCGAGCGCCTGCTCGAAGAGAAGTTCAAGGAGGCGGTGAAGCGCGCCGAGAAGGACAAGGACAAGGACGCGCCCTACCGCAACCCGCTCGACTACGACTGATCCGTTCGGGGTGGGCGGTTGCGCGCCTCCGCCTCGGCGAGCCAGCCGCGCCGCAGCTCCGCTTCGGGCACGGACGTGAGGTAGGGCTTGAGGTCGAGGACGGGCGTGCCGTCGAGCATGTCGAGCCCGGCGACTCTCAACCGCCGCCCCTCGCGCCCGAGCAGGCGGACGACCGTGAGGCCGAGCGGGTTGGGACGGCGCGGCGAGCGCGTGGCGAAGACGCCGTGCGGGCGCGTGTCGGTCGGCGGCACGCCCGACAGCTCGAACCCCCCGGCGCGGTCGAAGACCCAGATGACGAAGAGGTGCGAGAAGCCCTCCACGTCGAGCAGCCCTTCCTCGAACTCCTCGAGTATCTCGATGAAGCCTTCGGCCTCGTGCCGCGCGCCGCAGCCCTTCGGGACTTGCGCTGTGTCCGTGTACTGACTGCGGATGAAGCCGATGGGGCGCACCGTCAAGTCTCGCATGACCAGACTCCCGCAACTAAAGGTTGAATGAGAGAAGCGCCGCGCGGGTCTTTCAGGACTCGCGCGGCGCTTCCGGCATTTCGCCTGACTGCCAAGTTCGGCTCACGCGCCCGCGGCCTTCTCGGCGGGGCGCCAGCGCAGGACGGGCTTGCGCGCGGCGGCGGCCTCGTCGAGCCGGCCGACGCGGGTGGTGTGCGGCGCGTCGAGGACGGTCTGCGCGTCCTCCTGCGCCTCGCGGGCGATCTCCTTCATCGCGTCCACGAACTGCTGCAGCTCGGCGCGCCCGACCGACTCGGTCGGCTCGATGAGCATCGCGCCCTGCACGATGAGCGGGAAGTAGATGGTCATCGGGTGGAAGCCGTAGTCGATCAGACGCTTCGCGATGTCGAGCGTGTGCACGCCCTTGCGCGTCTGCCGCTTGTCGGTGAAGAGGCACTCGTGCATCGGCGGCGAGTCGAAGGGGCGGTCGAAGGTGTCGGCCAACCCGTCGGCGATGTAGCGCGCGTTCAGCACCGCGGCCTCGGTCGCCTCGCGCAGGCCGTCGTTGCCGTGCGTGAGGATGTAGGCGAGGGCGCGCAGGTGCATGCCGAAGTTGCCGTAGAAAGCCTTGACGCGCCCGATGCTTTGCGGCCGTGCGAAGTCGAGACGGTAGGTGTCGTCTTCCGCCTTGACGACCCTCGGGACGGGCAGGAAGGGCTCAAGCTCCGCCGTGCAGCAGCAGGGGCCGGAGCCGGGGCCGCCGCCGCCGTGCGGGGTCGAAAAGGTCTTGTGCAAATTGAGGTGGATCACGTCCACGCCCATGTCGCCGGGGCGCGCCACGCCGACGAGCGCGTTCATGTTCGCGCCGTCCATGTAGACGAGCCCGCCCGCCTCGTGGATGACGGAACAAATCTCCTTGATGTTGCGCTCGAAGATGCCGCACGTGTTCGGGTTCGTCAGCATCAGGCCGGCCACGTCGCCCCCGGCGCACAGCTCGCGCAGGTGTTCGAGGTCGGTCAGCCCCTCGGAGGTTGAGCGGATGGTCTTGACCGTGAAGCCCGACAGGTGCGCCGACGCGGGGTTCGTCCCGTGCGCCGAGTCGGGGATGAGCATCACCTTGCGGCGCTTCGCCTCGTCCGAGGTCGTGCCGTCGCGCGCGTCGAGGGCGGCGCGGATCATCATCACGCCGGTCAGCTCGCCGTGCGCGCCCGCGGCCGGTTGCAGGGAGATGCCGGGTAGCCCCGTGATCTCCGCGAGGTGTTGCTGCAACTCGTACATCACCTGGAGCGCGCCCTGCGCGTCCTCGGCGGGCGCGAGCGGGTGGAGGGCGGCGAAGCCGGGGATGCGCGCGACACGCTCGTTCAAACGCGAGTTGTACTTCATCGTGCAGGAGCCGAGCGGGTAGAGCCCGAGGTCGATGTTGTAGTTCCACGTCGAGATGCGCGTGAAGTGCCGCACCACGTCGGGCTCGGACAGCTCGGGCACGCCTTCGAGGTCGTCGTCGCGGCGCAGCTCCGCCGGGAGCAGGTCGTCGAGCGCGGTCTCCTCCACGTCGAGCGGGGGCAGGCGGTAGCCGCGCCTTCCGTGCTGCGAGCGCTCGAAGACGAGTGCCTCGTTCTGCGTGACGTGCGTGGTTGCTTTCGTGATGGTCATGTTTGTTTGAGCCCCGCGACGAGCGCGTCGATGTCCGCGCGCTTGTTCGTCTCGGTGACGCAGACGAGGAAGTCGTGCGGGCGTGCGGCGGAGTAGCGCGAGAGCGCGAGCCCGCCCGTCACGTTGTGGCTCTCCGCCAGCCGGCGCAAAAGCCCTTCGGCCTCGGACGGCGCGCGGACGACGAACTCGTTGAAGATTGGCGCGGAGTAGGGGAGCGAGAAGCCTTCGAGCGCGGCGATCCGGCGGCGGGCGTAGGCGGCCTTCTGCGCGCACTGCTCGGCGACCTCCTGCAGCCCGCGCCGCCCCAGCGCCGTCATGTAGATGGTCGCGGCCAGGGCGATCAGCCCCTCGTTCGTGCAGATGTTCGAGGTGGCCTTCTCGCGCCGGATGTGCTGCTCGCGCGTGGCGAGCGTCAGGACGAAGCCGCGCCGCCCCTGTTTGTCGTAGGCTATCCCTGCGAGCCGGCCCGGAATCTGCCGCGCGTACTTCTCGCGCGTGGCGAAGAGCCCGACGTACGGGCCGCCGAACGAGACGGGCACGCCGAACGACTGGCCTTCGGCGACGACGATATCCGCGCCGCACGCGCCGGGAGAGCGCAGCAGCCCGAAGGACGCGGCCTCGGTGACGACGACGACGAGGAGCGCGCCCGCCGCGTGCACCTCGTCGGCGAACGCCTGCAAGTCCTCGACGCAGCCGTAGAAGTTCGGGGACTGCACGACGACCGCCGCCACGTCCTTCTCCAACGCAGCGGCGTCGAGCGTGGTGCGTCCGCTCGTCTCGTCAACTTCCAGCCTTCCAAGTTCAATCCCCGCGTGCGCGACGTAGGTCTCGGCGACTTGCAGGTATTCGGGGTGGACGGCGGCCGAGACGAGCACGCGCGTTTTGCGGGTGACGCGCTCGGCCATCAGCACGGCCTCGGCCATCGCGGTCGAGCCGTCGTACATCGAGGCGTTCGCCACGTCCATGCCGGTCAACTGGCAGACGAGCGTCTGGAACTCGAAGATGGCTTGCAGCGTCCCCTGCGAAATCTCGGGCTGGTAGGGCGTGTAGGCGGTGAAGAACTCGGAGCGCTGGATGAGACTGTCGATGATGGTCGGCGCGTAGTGCGCGTAGGCGCCCGCGCCGAGGAAGCTCGGTCGGCGCGCGGCCGCGTTCTTCGCCGCCATCGCTTCGAAGAGTTCGAGCAGTTCGGATTCGGCGAGCGCCGCGGGCGTGTCGAGCGGGCGCTTCAGCAGCACGTCCGCGGGGAGCGAGTCGAACAGCTCCTCGGCCGACCCGAGCCCGAGCCCATGCAGCATCTCCTGCCGCTCTTCAGGCGAGTTGGGGATGTAGCGCACGGCCTTCTCTTACTCCAAAGACCCGATGTAGTCCTCGTACTCGGCGGCCGACAGGAGGCTGTCCACCTCGCCGCGGTTCGAGAGCTTGAGGCGCAGCATCCAGCCGTCGCCGTACGGGTCTGTGTTGACCTTCTCGGGCTCGTCCGTGAGCGACTCGTTGACCTCGGTGACCTCGCCCGCGACGGGGAGGAACAGCTCCGAGACGGCCTTGACCGACTCGACCGAGCCGAACGTGTCGTGCGCCGCGAAAGTCTCGCCCGTCTTGGGCAGCTCGACGTAGACCACGTCGCCCAGCGAGTTCTGCGCGTGGTCGGTGATGCCGACCGTGCCCGTCTCGCCCTCGACCCTCAGCCACTCGTGATCCTTGCTGTAGTACAAGCCTTCGGGAACGTTTGCCATGATTCTCCTTGGTAGTCAGTAGCCAGTAGTCAGTAGCCAGTAGGAAAAACCTTCGTCAGTCGAACCCTGCGGGTGTCATCCTCCACGACCGTAACGCGGAGCGCTACTGTCTCCTGACTACTGTCTCCTGACTACTTCTTATCCCTCTTATAAAACGGCACGGGGACGATCCGCGCGGCGACTTTACGGCCGCGCACGTCGATCTGGATTTCGCGGCCGACGGCCGCCTGTTCGGCGGGGACGTAGGCCATGCCGATGTTCTTCTTGAGGTAGGGCGCGGGGCTGCCCGAGGTGACGTGGCCGGCCGGGGAGCCGTCGATGTACACGTCCTGCCCGTCGCGCGCGATGCCGCGCTCGGTGACCTCGAAGCCGACGAGGCGACGCCGGACGCCCTCCTCCTTCTGGCGCGCGAGCACGTCGCGCCCCGTGAAGTCGCCCTTGCCCAGTTTGGTGATCCAGCCGAGGTTGGCTTCGAGGAGCGTCGTCTCCTCGGTGATCTCGTGGCCGTAGAGCGCCATCCCGGCTTCGAGCCGCAGGGTGTTGCGCGCCGCGAGCCCGCAGGGCAGCACCCCTCCGGGCGTGCCGTAGCCGCCCGCGTCGAGCATCTTCTGCCAAAGTTGTTCGGCGTGCTCCGGCGCGGCGTAGACCTCGAAGCCGTCCTCGCCCGTGTAGCCCGTGCGCGAGATGATGGCCTCGCGGCCGTCAACCCGGCCCTCGCTGAAGTGGTA
Source organism: Pyrinomonadaceae bacterium (assembly GCA_036794905.1). Classification (GTDB taxonomy): domain Bacteria; phylum Acidobacteriota; class Blastocatellia; order Pyrinomonadales; family Pyrinomonadaceae; genus QHXN01. Next base: position 4,993 of record DAIRFV010000060.1, read on the forward strand.
GTACTTAATCTCGGCGAGCGGCGTCTCGGTGAGCGTCTGGAGGATGTTGAGCGCCGCGGGGCCTTGCAGGGCGAGCTGGCAGAAGTCCGCGGAGCGGTTCGTGAGCCGCACGTCCTCTGCGCCGCGGTGCGAGTTGATCCAGTCCCAGTCCTTCCCGGTGGTCGAGGCGTTGACGACGAGCAGCAAATGCTCGTCGCCGAAGCGGTAGACGAGCAGGTCGTCCACGACCGTCCCCTGCTCGGTCGTCAGGGCGGAGTACTGCGCCTGCCCATCGACGAGCTTCGACGCGTCGTTCGAGCAGAGCCGGTTGACGAACGCAATCGCGCCGGGGCCGCGCACCTCGATCTCGCCCATGTGCGAAACGTCGAAGAGGCCGGCGCGCGTGCGCGTCGCCTGGTGCTCCTCGACCGTGCCGGCCGGGTACTGGACGGGCATGTCCCACCCGCCGAATTCGACCATCCGTCCGCCCAGGCGGCGGTGCATCGCGTTCAGTGGCGTCTGCTTCAGCGTGGTCGCGCTCACACTTTTTTCCTACGTGCTTCCGGTCAGTCCGCTAGGCAAATTGACTATGGTGTTGTGCGAAGCTGAAACCTAACACGCCGCCCGAGAGGGCGTCAAGCGAGTGCCCGTGTGGAGGAATCGCGGCCCGGCGCGGGGGCGCGGGGCGGTGCTCCGGCGAACCAAATCTGTTTAATTTAGGCCGCGCACGCGCTAGTATAGGCGGCGTGATGAGAACCATGTACAGCCGCGATAAGGTGAAGCGTGTGGCGCGCAGACTGCTGACGGCCTTCGCGTGCGCGCTGGTCGCAACCGTCCAGGGCGCGGGCGCGGCGCTAGCGCAGGAGGGCGACCTGTCGGGCAGCGCGGGCGTCTTCATCGAGCCGAAGCGCACGAAGGAGCCCGCGCCGCGCGAGCGCGCCGCGCCGCAGCGCACGACGCCGCGCCGCGCGCGGACGAGACCCGCGCCGGCGCACACCACGACCCCCGCCAACCCGAAGGCCGCGGAGAAGACTGCGACGGCGGAGAAGACTGCGACGGCGGAGAAGACTGCGACGGCGGAGAAGACTACGACGCCGGCCGTGACGGCCGAGTCGCTCAACGCGCGCGGGGGGGCGGCCGTCGACGCGGGGCGCTACGCCGACGCGGTCGAGCCCCTGAGGCAGGCCCTCAAGCTCAAGCCCGACTACGCCGACGCGCATTACAACCTCGGCGTCGCGCTCAACGCGCTGGGCCGGCACGACGAGGCCATCGAGGCTTTCAAGCGCGCCGTCGCCCTCGACCCGAACGACTCGGAGAGTCAGTTCGACCTCGGCGAGGCGCTCTACGCCAGGGGCAAGTACGCGGAGGCGGCCGAAGCCTTCGCGCACGTCACGCGCGTCGCGCAGGTGAACGCCGAGGCCTTCGAGCATCTGGGCGATTCGTACCGCGCGCTGAACCGCTTCCCGGAGGCGGCGGCCGCCTACCGCGACGCGGCGCGTTTGAAGAACGGCGACGCGGAGGTCTTGCATAAACTCGGCTACGCGCTCGCGCGCGCGAAGAGCTGGCCGGAGGCGGCCGACGCGCTGAAGAAGGTTTTGACGCTCAAGCCCGGCGACCCGGGGGCGGCCGCGAACCTCGCGTGGGTCTACAACAACACGGGGCAGTACCGCCTCTCCATAGACCTGCTCGGGCCGGTCGCCGCGGCGAAGCCCGACTCGACGGCCGTGCTCTTCAACCTCGGCACGGCCTACGGCCACCTCGCGCATAAGGGCGCGAAGAACGACAAGGAGCGGAAGGCGCTCTTCGCGCAGGCCGTGGACACGCTCAACCAGTCCATCCGCCTGAAGCCGGACTGGCCCGAGGCGCACAACAACCTCGGCGTCGCGCTGGGGAACCTCGGCCGCTTCAAAGAGGCCATCGCCGAGCACGCGGAGGCCGTCCGGCTGAAACCCGACTACGCCCACGCGCTTTTCAACCTCGGCTACGCCTACAGGAAGAGCGGGGACAAGAAGATGGCACTTGAGACGCACAAGCGACTTCAGGCCCTCAACCAGGGTTTGGCCGCGAGGCTGTACGAGCTGATTAAGTAGGCGCCGCGCGCGACGGCGTTTCGTCGGCCGAAAGAGAAGCCCCGCCGGGCACCAAAGTCCGGCGGGGCTTCTCTTTCGACTCCGCTCCACTCAGTAGCTGTTGTCGGCGACGTTCATCTTCTGGAGGACGAAGACGACGCGCATGGTCTGCGGGCGCCGGTCGAGCGAGGCGGGGACGAAGGCCGGGTTCTTGCGCAGGGCGTTCTGGAGGTCCTCGACCACGCGCCGGTTGCGCGGCGGCTCGACCACCTCGGTGAGCACCGCGCTGCCGTTGGAATACACGTCGGCGACGACGATCATGTCGTCGTCGTCGGGGTTGCCGTCACTGGGCGGCGTGACCGTCATCGCGGCCAGCGCGCCGCGCGGGTTGAGGGTCGGAGACTCGGGGCCCCAGTTGGCGCGCGCCGCGGCCGCGAGGTCGGGCGAGAGCGGCCGGGTCACGTCGTAGCCGCCGCGGCCGTCGTCCCAACGCGGCTGCTGCCCGTTTTCGAGCGCCTGCGCCTCGGCCAGATTCCGCAGGACGACCAGCTTCTGCTTGAGCGCGCCGAAGACCGCGACGAAGAGCACGACCGAGTAGACCACGCCGACCGAGTAGGGCATCAGCCGCGCGCCGAGCCAGTGCGAGACGCGCTCGGCCGGCGTCAGGCGCGGCGTGGCGTTGCGCGCCGCGCGCTCGATGATGAGCGCGTCGCGGATGGAGGCCGCGAGGTCGGGCGGCGGGGCGGGGCGCGCCATGAGCGAAAGGCCGCGCACGAGCGCGCGCGTCTCTTCGAGCTGATGACGGCAGACCGGGCACGCGCCGACGTGCCCGGACAGCGCCGCGCCCGCCTCGTGCGAGAGCGCGCCGTCGAGGTACGGCGAGAAAGCCTTCTGGGATTCCGAACACGTCATCATAGTATTGGGTTTCGGGTGCTGGGTTTTAGGTGTCGGGCGAAGGATTTAACCAGCACCCAGCACCCAAAAACCCAACACCCATCCCCGGATGGCTGGCCGACCCCGGCTGCTCCCTTTTTAGAAAGGAAGCAGTTGCGGCTCGGCTCGGCCCGCTTGTGTGCGCCGCGTGACCGCCGGGCTTGTCACGTCGGGCGGCGGTAGAAGAACGGGTGTTGCTGGCCACGTTTTCAAGACCGCCCGCCGTCTGACCCCGCGGCCCCGCGACGACCGCGCGGGACTCGCCTGCCTCCGCCGCTTCCTGACCCACATGGCACCGGGGTTGTCGGTTGAAGCCGGGGCGGGGCAGCCATCCGGAAGGGCTGTCGGCTGTTAGCTGTCAGCCTTCAGCTTTATCCGTCTGGCGGGCGGTGCGTCCTTTCAAGGAAGGAGGCGACGTTCGCAAACGGAAAAAGCTAACAGCTAAGCGCCAACAGCTAACAGCTATTTACAAAGAGCCTTCGAGCCTGCGTCGCAGCTCGTTGCGGCCCCTGGAGAGCCGCGACTTGACCGTGCCGACGTTGAGGTCGAGCGTGTCGGCGACCTCCTCGTAAGAGAGCCCCTCGATGTCGCGGAGCACGATGACTTCGCGGTAGGGGCGCGAGAGCGACTTGAGCGCGGCGTGGAGGGCCAGCTCGCGCTCGCGCGCCAGCGCCTGCCGCTCGGGGTCGAGCCCCTCGTCGCCCGCCAGCCCCGCCGAGAGCGGGGAATCTATGTCGTCGGAGACGGGCGCATCGAGCGAGATCGTGCGGTCGCGCCGGCGCCGCTTCCACCAGCGCCAGCGGTTGCGCGCCTGGTTGACGGCGATGCGGTAGAGCCACGTCCGCAGGTCTGCGTCGCCGCGGAAGCTCGCCAGGTGGCGGAACGCCTGGAGGAAGGTCTCCTGTGTCAGGTCGCGCGCCTCCTCGGGGTCTTCCGTCAGGCGGTAGAGCAGGGCGTAGATGTCGCCGTGCCGCTCCTCGACCAGGCGGTTGAAGGCCGCCGCCTCGCCCGCACGGAGCCTTTCAAGGAACTGTTCTTCGGCCGAGGGGACTGTGCGAGCCTCCGCCGAGGCCGCCACGTCGGCACCTCTCTCCAGTTCCGCTTCCATGCGGAGGGCGATTGGCTCTCCAAAGCTCACAAACGTCCTCCGTCGAACCGGGAGGGTCTGTCGAAGGGCTTCACCCCCTTCAACTGGGACGTTCGACACCGGCCCGACAGCCTTTGTTCCGAAAAATGTTTCACGCTGTTAATTAGATGCGGCGGCGCGCCCGGACTGTTCGCAGGATAGCGCCGCGCGGCGCCGTCCGGCAACGAAAATCTCCCATTCGGGCTTGCTTGACATCCCCCTAACCCCCCGTTAGAGTGGGTTTTTGCCTCTAACTCCACACAGGAGAACGCACCCGACAGTGCGGTCTTGCACCGGATAAAAGCATTGGCCCGAACGACAAAAAAACGCGCACAGCAGCTCAAGCACGACAAGTTCCGCGACACGACCTTCGACGCCTACGGCCGCCTCTCGCACCGCTTCGAGGGGCGCGGGCGGACGATCCTCTACGCCGTGGCCGGCGCCGTCGCGCTCGTCGTCCTCCTCCTCGCCTTCAACTGGTGGCGCGAGCGCCGCGCGGACGCCGCGCAGCTCGCCCTCGGCCAGGCCATCAAGATCGCGGAGGCCCCCGTCTCGCCCACGCCCGAGCCGAACCAGACCGGCCCCACCTTCCCGACCGAGCGCGAGCGCGCGCAGAAGGCCGTCGAGGCGTTCCAGAAGGTGCAGAACGAACACGGCTCGCCCTACAAGGAGATCGCGCGCTACTTCGCCGCGGCCAACCTCCTGACGATAGACCGGCCGAAGGGCTTGAGCGAGCTTGAGGCGCTCTCGAAGGAGGGCGACGCGGACGTGGCGGCGCGCGCCCGCTTCGCGCTCGCACAGGCGCGCGAGGCCGACGCGCAGTACGACGCCGCGGCCGCCGGTTATCAGGAGCTTCTGAAGAATACGTCCGGCGCCGTCTCGCCGAACGCCGTCAAGCTGCGGCTGGCCTCCGTCTACGAGAAGCAGGGCAAGAAGGACGAGGCCGTCAAAATCCTCTACGAGATGGTCGAGGCGGCGCGCAACGCCAAGGGCAAGGACGGCAAGCAGCTGCCCGAATCGTCCGTCACGCGCACCGCCGCCGACAAGCTCCAGGAGCTGAGCCCCGAGCGCTACGGGCAGCTCCCCAAGGAGCCGACGCCCGCCGGCGGCCTGCTCGGATCGTAAGAGACGTGAACCGTGAACCGTAAACCGTGACAGGAGGAAGAACGGGTCTTCTCTTGTCACGGTTTACGGTTCACGGTTTACGGTTCACGGTTTACGGTTCACGCCTTGGATAATCTCACGCACTCGCTCGTCGGGCTGGCGGCCGCGAAGGCCGGGCTGGGGCGTCTGTCGCCTTACTCGACGTTCGTGTGCGTCGCCGCCGCGAACCTGCCGGACATCGACATCGTCGCGCTCGCGCGGGGGCCCGCCTTTTACCTCAAGCACCACCGGGGCATCACGCATTCGATTGTGGGGATGCTGGCGCTGGCCGTCGCGCTCCCCCTGCTCTTCTACGCGGCCGAGCGCGCGTGGGCGCGCGTGAGCGGCAGGGAGCCGCGGGCGCGTCTGAAGGGGCTGCTCGTCTGTTCGCTCCTGCTGTCAATCTCGCACCCGCTGCTCGACTGGACGAACAGCTACGGCGTGCGTCCCTGGCTGCCCTGGGACGGCGCTTGGATTTACGGCGACCTGCTCTTCGTCATAGACCCCTGGGTGTGGCTCGTGCTCATCGGCGCGTGCTTCCTGCTGACGGAGTCGCGCCGGCGCGCGGCCGGGTGGGGGTTGCTGGCGCTCGCCATCACGGCACTCTTCTTCCGCGTGGCTTCGCAGCCGGACACGGACGTGCCCGCGGGCGCGCTCGTCAACTGGTGCGCCGGGCTGGCCGCGTTCGCCTTCCTGCGTTGGAAGGGCCTGGGCCGCCGCTTCGAGTGGAAGGTCGCGGCCGCCGCGCTCCTGCTCGTCTTCTTCTACTGCTGCGCCCTCTCGGTCGTGCAGGTGCGCGCGCGCGCGGAGGCCGAGTCGGTGGCGCGCGGCCTCGCGTCGCGGACGGGCGAGCGCGTGCTGCGCGTCGCGGCGACGCCCGTGCTGGCTGACCCGCTCACGTGGCGCTGCCTCGCCGAGAACGAGCGCTCGGCCGCGCGCTTCGACTTGAGGCTCGGGCGTACGGAGACGGACAACCCGCGCGGCGGCGTGCGCTACGAGAAGCCCGCGGGCGCAGACGCGGAGGTCGTGCGTCGCGCCTCGGAGGACGAGGCCGCGCGCGTGCTGCTCGACTTCGCGCGTTTCCCCGTGGCGCGCGTGCGGCGGCTCGAAGGCGGAGCCGGTTGGGTCGTGCAGTTCGCAGACCTGCGCTTCACGGAGCCGGGCGAGCGCGCCCGCCCGGGCGGCTTCGCGCTCGACGTGCCGGTGGGGAGTAGGCAGTAGGCAGATGGCAGTATGCGGTAGCTGATAGGCAGTAGCGCGCCGCTCCTTCGCAGCAGGCGCTGCGACTAAGGAGTTGGAACGGCTTCCCTTATTGCAGCGCCTGCAACGAAAGAAACACGGCTTGCAGGAAGGGAACACGCGCTGCAACGAAGGAAGCACGGGCTGCATTAAGCAACACGCGCCGTTGTCGTCTAAGCCGAGACCCCTGCCTTCCGACTAACGTCTGTATTTCTCCTGACTACTGTCTACTGTCTACTGCTCCCTCCTTGAACTTTGCGCATCGAAGCATTATTTTTGGACAGCGTTCACGCGTGTTCAATCGCTCCCCCTCTTTTCTGAAAGGAAGCCCGGAACCGATGAGTAAACTGAAGCCCGTGAGGCTCCTGCTGCCTCTGGCCCTCCTCTTCGCGCTCGCGCCGTCGGCGGCGGCGCAGACGGACGCGCGCAGCGCGCTCTCGACCCTGCCCGACGCGCAGGGCTTGCTCTACGTCAACGCGCGCCGCATCATCAACGACGTGCTGCCGCGCGTGATGCCGCCGGCCGAGTACGCGCGGATGCTGAGCGAGGCACAGAAGGTCGGCTTCGACGTGCGCGGCATCGAGTACGTCGCGGTCGGCGCGCGCCTCGCCGACCCGCCGCCCGCCAACAACCTGCCCGAGTTCGTCGTCGTCATCCGCGGCAGCTTCAACGCCGACACGCTGCTCGCGCTCGGCCGCGTGGCCGCGGGCGCGCAGAACATCACGCCGCGCAGCGAGACCTACGGCTCGAAGACCCTCGAGATCATCGACCTCAAGAGTCTTGAGAAGAAGCCCGAGGGGGGGACGGGCAGCGGCACCGGCGGGGGGACGGGCAGCGGCACCGGCGGCGGCACCGGCGAGGGCGAGGGCGAGGCGACGCCGCCGAAGCCGCTGCCGTACCCGGAGCTGGCCGTGATGGCGCTCGACGCCAACACGCTCGTCGCGGGCGTGCCCTCGTACGTCAAGGCGGTGGTGGACGCGGCCGGCGGGCGCGGCGCGCTGAGGAGTTCGATGGTCGAGCTCGCCTCGCGCGACCCGCAGGCGCTCTGGAGCCTGACGGTGGAGCTGCCGCCCAACCTCTACGAGCACCTGCGCAAGGTCGGGGCCCCCGCGAACCAGGAGGCCGAGCAGATGGTCGGCTGGGTCAAGCAGTTGAGCCTCGCGCACGGCATGGACGCGCTGAACTACTCGCTGAGCGCGTCGGTGCTGACGGACGCGCCCGAGCACGCCTCCGCCTTCAGCGGCATCGTCCGCATGGGCGTGCTGGCCGCGCAGACCGGGCTCAGCTCGGAGGCCGCCAAGCAGACGCCGAAGCACAAGGACTACGCGCGGACGCGCGCGGCGCTCAACGCCATCAAGACCTTCGTCAACCGCACCGAGGGCAACACGCTGCTGCTCAGCGTCTCCGTCCCGCAGAAGACGGTCTACGACCTCTTCAAGAAAGAGATGGCGGGCTCCACCAAGGCGAAGCCCGCGACCCGCCGCAGGGGCCGCACGCGGCGCAAGTGAACGAGGAGCGGTAACTTGGAAGCGACCCCCGCCGAGAAGAAGCGAGTCGGGCAGATCGTCAAACTCCTCAAAAAGGAGTATCCCGAGGCGCGTTGCAGCCTCGACCACGGCAACGCCCTGGAGCTGCTGGTGGCGACGATCCTGTCGGCGCAGTGCACGGACGAGCGCGTCAACGTCGTCACGTCGAGCCTCTTCCGCAAGTACCGCACGTGGGAGGATTACGCCTCCGCGCCCGCCCCGGAGCTGGAGGCCGACATCCGCCCGACGGGCTTCTTCCGCAACAAGGCGAAGTCCATCCAGGGCGCGTGCCGCCGGATCGGCGAGCGCCACGGCGGCCGCGTGCCCCGCTCGATGGAGGAACTGCTGGAGCTGCCCGGCGTCGCGCGCAAGACGGCCAACGTCGTCCTCGGCAACGCCTACCGGATCGCCTCCGGCGTCGTCGTGGACACGCACGTCTCGCGCCTCTCCGCGCGGCTCGGCCTGTCTCGGGAGAAGACTCCCGAGAAGATCGAGCGCGACCTGACGGGGCTCCTCCCGGAGTCGGACTGGATCGACTTCTCGCACCTGCTCATCGCCCACGGCCGCAAGGTCTGCAAGGCGCGGACGCCGCTCTGTAGCGAGTGCGTCTTAGCCGAACTCTGCCCGTCGGCGGGCATCGGGCAGTAATGTTTTCAGCCCGCGAGGGCAGTGATTTCACACACGGACAAGACCATGAACAGATTTGCCATCCGCATCACAAGGCTCTTCGCCTTCGCGCTCCTCGTTTGCGTCCTGTGCCCGGCCGCCGGCGCGCAGAAACTTCAGTACCCCGCGTCGAAGAAGGTCGAGCACTTCGACACGTACTTCGGCACGAAGGTCGCCGACCCGTACCGCTGGCTCGAAGAGGACGCCAACACTCCCGAAGTCGCCCGCTGGGTCGAGGAGCAGAACAAGGTCACCTTCGCCTACCTCGACCGGATTCCGTACCGCGCGCAGTTGAAGGAGCGCCTGACCGGGCTCTACAACTACGCGCGCTACACCGCGCCCTACCGCCGCGGCGACTACTACATCTTCTCGAAGAACGACGGGCTCCAGAACCAGAACGTCGTCTACGTCCAGAAGGGGATTGACGGCGCGCCCGAAGTCCTGCTCGACCCGAACAAGTTCTCGGCCGAGGGCACGACGAAGCTCGGGGCGCTCTCCGTCTCGCGCGACGCGAAGTACGCCGCCTACTGCAAGTCGGCGGGCGGCTCCGACTGGCTCGACTGCTACGTGATGGAGGTGGCGACGCGCAAGCAGTTGGCCGACGAGCTGAAGTGGGTCAAGGTTTCCGGGCTGGCGTGGGCGGGCGACGGCTTCTACTACAGCCGCTACGACGCGCCCGAGAAGGGCCGGGAGCTGACCTCGAAGAACGAGAACCACAAGGTCTACTTCCACCGCGTCGGCACGCCGCAGTCCGCGGACGAGCTGGCCTACTCAGACGCCGCCAACCCGCAGCGCTTCCACACCGTCTCGACCACGGACGACGAGCGCTTCGCCGTCCTGACGGTCTCCGACCGCGGCAAGGGCAAGAAGGGCAACTCGCTCTTCTACCGCGACGCGAAGTCCGGCGACAAGACCTGGCGCCCCGTGGTGGCGGAGATCGGCGACTCGTCCTTCTACGTCGTGGAGAACGTCGGCGACCGGCTCCTCGTCGAGACCGACCACAAGGCGCCCAACGGCCGCGTCTTCCTCTTCGACCCGAAGAGCCCCGCGGAGAAGGACTGGAAGGACGTGCTGCCCGAGCGCGCCGAGCCCTTGCAGGGCGCCAACACCGGCGGCGGCAAGCTCTTCGCCACGTACCTGAAGGACGTGACGACGCGCGCCTACGTCTACAGCCTGGACGGCAAACTCGAGAACGAGGTGCAACTGCCCGCGCTGGGGCTGGCGAGCGGTTTGGGCGGGCAGGCGGACGACCGCTTCGTCTTCTACACCTTCAGCTCCTTCAACTTCGCGCCGTCGATCTACCGCTACGACATCGCCACGCGCAAGTCCGCGCTCTTCCGCGCGCCCGAGATACCGGGCTTCCGCCCCGCCGACTACGAGGTCAAGCAGGTCTTCTTCGACAGCAAGGACGGCACGCGCGTCCCCGCGTTCGTCGTCCACAAGAAGGGCTTGAAGCTCGACGGCCGCAACCCGACGCTGCTCTACGGCTACGGCGGGTTCAACGCGAGCACCCTGCCCAACTTCAACGCGCTGAGGCTGGGGCTGCTGGAACAGGGCTTCGTCTACGTCTCGGCCAACCTGCGCGGCGGCGGCGAGTACGGCGAGAGGTGGCACGAGCAGGGTACGAAGCTCAAGAAGCAGAACGTCTTCGACGACTTCATCGGCGCGGCCGAGTGGCTCGTCAGGAACAAGTACACGTCTTCGGATCGGCTCGCCATCCACGGCGTCTCGAACGGCGGCCTGCTCGTCGGCGCGGTGGCGAACCAGCGGCCCGACCTCTTCAAGGTCGTCATCCAGCAGGCCGGCGTGATGGACATGCTGCGGTTCCACAAGTTCACCATCGGCTGGAACTGGGTCTCCGACTACGGCTCCGCCGACAACGAGGCCGAGTTCAAGGCCCTCTACGCCTACTCGCCCATCCACAACATCAAGGCCGGGGCGAAGTACCCGGCGACCCTCATCACGACGGCCGACCACGACGACCGCGTCGTCCCGGCGCACTCCTTCAAGTACGCGGCGGCGATGCAGGAGGCGCAGGGCGGAGACCTCCCCGTCCTCATCCGCATCGACACCAAGTCCGGCCACGGCGCCAGCTCCACCACCAAGTCCATCGAGCAGGCGACCGACATCTACGCCTTCCTCATGCACAACCTCGGCGTCACGCCGAAGTGGGCGGCGGAGAAGGAAGTCAGTAGGCAGTAGTCAGCAGACAGTAGTCAGCAGACAGTAGCCAGTAGGAAGACACAGCGGCGCGCTCAGCTTCGGGCCGGGCGCGCCGCTTCACATTTCTACTGGCTACTGACTACTGGCTACTGACTACTGCTCTTCAGATGCGTTATCATCCCTGCGTTCTGCGTCTAACACTTTCCGGGGAGTCCGCCGTTGTCTGAGAAGCGACCGCTCACGGTGCTTTGCATCGCCACCTTCGAGAAGGGGCAGGAGTTCATGCGGGAGTGCAAGCGGCAGGGCTGCCGCGTCCTCGTCCTCACGATGGAACGCTTGCGCGACGCCGACTGGCCGCGCGAGTCGGTGGACGAGTTCTTCTACCTGCCCGAGGATTACAAGCTCGCGGACGTGACGAAGGGCGTCAGCTACATCGCGCGCACGCGCGCGATAGACCGCGTCGTACCCTTAGACGACTTCGACGTGGAGACGGCCGCCGCCCTGCGCGAGCACCTGCGCATCCCCGGCATGGGCGACACCACCGCCCGCTACTTCCGCGACAAGCTCGCCATGCGCGTCAAGGCGCGCGACCACGGCGTTCTCGTCCCCGAGTTCGTCCACGCGCTCAACCACGAGCACATCCGCGAGTTCACCGGGCGCGTCGCGCCGCCGTGGGTCCTGAAGCCGCGCTCCGAGGCTTCGGCCGTCGGCATCAAGAAGGTCGCGTCGGCCGACGAGCTGTGGCCGCTCCTCGAAGGGCTGGGCGACCGCCAGTCCTTCTACCTCATCGAGCAGTTCATCCCCGGCGACATCTTCCACGTCGATTCCGTCGTGTGGGACAGGGAGCCGGTCTTCACCGCCGTCAGCAAGTACGGCCAGCCGCCGATGACGGTGGCGCACGGCGGCGGCGTCTTCATGACGCGCACCGTCCCGGGCGAGTCTCCCGAGGCGCAGGCGCTGGGGACGCTCAACCGGGAGCTGCTGCGCACGCTCGGGCTCGTGCGCGGCGTCACGCACACCGAGTTCATCCAGGGCGGCGACGGCCGCTACTACTTCCTTGAGACGGCGGCGCGGGTCGGCGGCGCCAACATCGCCGAGACGGTCGAGGCCGCGCGCGGCGTCAACCTCTGGCGCGAGTGGGCGCGCATCGAGGTCGCGGGCGAGTACGGCCACTACGAGCCGCCCCGTGCGCGCGACGACTACGCCGGCATCGTCATCACGCTCGCGCGCCAGGAGTGGCCCGACACCTCCGCCTACGTTGACCCCGAGATCGTCTTCCGACTGTGCAAGCGCCACCACGTCGGCCTGCTCGTCGCCTCGCACGACCCCGCGCGCGTCGAACAACTCCTCGACACCTACGCGCGCCGCCTCCTCGAAGACTACAGCGCCACGCTCCCCCCGGCCGACCGGCCGACGAGCTGAAACGCAGTAGACAGTAGACAGTAGACAGTAGACAGTAGTCCCCGCTTTAAGGAGGTTGATGACGATAAACGCACGGTTCGCAATCACAAAGGTTTTTCTACTGACTACTGACTACTGACTACTGTCTACTACTTAACCCTATGCCACGTGACCTGATTCGCGAATACCTGAGTTTCCTGCAAGTCGAGAAGGGGCTCTCGAAGAACTCTCTGGAGAGCTACCGGCGCGACCTCGCGCGGCTGAAGGCGTCGGCGGAGGCCGCGGGGTGCGAGCCGCACCTGCTGGGCAAGGCGACGCTGACGCAGTTCGTCATGTCTCTGTCGCGCGAGGGGCTGGCGCCGCGCTCGGTCGCGCGCACCCTGAGCGCCGTGCGGGGCTTCTACCGCTTCCTCATGCTCGACGGGCACATCAAGGCCGACCCGTCCGCGGACATCGCGCGCCCGCAGGGGGGGCAGAAGCTCCCGCGATTTTTGACGCAGGAGGAGATCGAGAAGCTGCTGGCAGCGCCCGACACGACGACCCCCGAGGGCGTGCGCGACCGGACGCTGTTCGAGCTGATGTACGCGACCGGCCTGCGCGTCACGGAGGCGGCGACGCTCCCGGCCGCCAGCGTGGACGTTGACACGGGCATCCTCGTCTGCATGGGGAAGGGGAGCAAGCAGCGGCGCGTGCCCGTCGGCCGCTCGGCGTTGGAGTGGTTGCGGCGCTACCAGGCGGCGCGGCGCTTGATGCTCGCGGGGCGCGAGTCGCCGCGGCTCTTCGTCGGCTACCTCGGCCGCCCGCTGACGCGCCAGAACGTCTGGGTCATGCTCAAGCGCGCGGCGTCGAAGGCCGGCGTCGAAGGCGTCACGCCCCACGTCCTGCGCCACAGCTTCGCCACCCACCTGCTCGAACACGGCGCCGACACGCGCAGCGTCCAGGCCATGCTCGGCCACAGCGACCTCGCCACCACCCAAATCTACACACACGTCACCAGCGAGCGCATCCGCAGCGTCTACGAGCGCCACCACCCGAGGTCTAAAGGCAAGTAGACAGTAGACAGTAGCCAGTAGAAATGTGAAGCGGCGCGTCTCGGCCTTCAAACCGGACGCGCCGCTTTGTCTTCCTACTGGCTACTGTCTACTCTCACATGCTCTTCAGACTGACGTTGCCGGAGGCGGAGGTGATTTTGAGGGTGCGGGCGCCGCTGCCGAGCTGGCCTTGGGCGCGGCTGCCGGAGCCGTGGCGGTTGCGCTTGACCTCGATGGGGAAGTTCGTCTCGATGTCGCCCGAGACGGTGGAGAGCGAGACGTTCGCGTCGATGTTCGACGGCAGGCGGACGTGCACGTCACCGCTGGCCGAAGAGAATTTCATGTCGCCCGCGCCGTCGAGCCGCGTCAACTCGACTTCCACGTCGCCGCTGGCGCTGTTGGCGTTGACCTGCCCGGTGGCGTCGGCGACGCGGACGTTGCCGCTCGCCGAGGTGGCCTTGATCTCGCCGCCCACGCGGCTCACCGTCACGTCGCCGCTCGCCGTCGAGAGGTGGAGGCGGCCCGCGAAGCCCTCGGCCTTGAGGTTGCCGCTGGCGGTCGTGATCTTGTCGAAGTTGAGGTTGGCCGAGCGCGGCACGCGCACCTCGAAACGGATGCCCGCGTCGCAGTTGCATGTGTCCGGGTACTTCGCGCGCAAATGGACGCGCCCCTGCGTGCTCAGGTCTTCGACCTCGACGAGGTTGGCGTCGCGCCCCTGCTTGAAGGCGTTGACGACGACCGCGCTCCCGTCGTAGCCCGTCAGGTTGATGTCGCCCGACACGTTGGCGATCTCGACCGTCCCGCCGGCCTCAAGGTTGTAGCTCCTCTGGAAGTCCTGCGCCGAGGTGACCGCCGCCGCCGCCATGCAGAGAACCAACGCCCCCGCCAGATTCAAAATCGTTCTGCGTCCCATCACTCTCACTCCTCTCCTGTGGTGAAAACTCGAAACGAACCGTTTCTCTGTCGTGTAAACACCGCGGTCGGGAATTTTGTGGCGGAAAAAAAGTAGTCAGTAGACAGTAGACAGTAGACAGTAGAAAAAACAGGCGCCGCGCCTCGGCCTTCAGGTCGGGCGCGCCGCTTCGTCTTCCTACTGGCTACCGACTACTGGCTACTTTCTACTCAGGCGTTTTCCCCGGCCGCGTAGGCGGAGGCCCAGGCCCATTGGAAGTTGTAGCCGCCGAGGTGGCCGGTCACGTCCACGACTTCGCCGACGAGGTAGAGGCCGGGGACTTTGCGCGCCTCCAACGTTTTGGACGAAAGCTCGTCGGTCGAGACGCCGCCGCGCGTGACCTCCGCCTTCTGGAAGCCTTCGGTGCCCGCGGGCCGGATGCGCCACTCGTGCAGGCGCGCGGCGACCGCTTCAACGTCCGCGTCGCTGTAGGCGCGCAGCGGGCGCGGCGGCGCGAACAATTCGGCCCAGACCTGTGCGAAGCGTTTCGGCAGGTGCTGCGCGAGCGCCGTGTGCAGCTCCGCGCCGGACGCGCGCTTTCGTTCGAGCAGCCGGCGCGCGTCTTCGCCGGGCAGAAGGTCAACCGTTAGTTCGAGGCCGCGCGACCAGTAAGAAGAGATTTGCAGGACGGCCGGGCCGCTCAGGCCCCGGTGCGTGACGAGGATGTTCTCGGCGAACTCCGCGCCGCCGCAGCGCACGACCGAGGGCACCGAGACGCCGCTCAAAGGTTGGAACGACGCGAGGTCGCGCGGGGCGAGCGTGAGCGGCACGAGCGCGGGCTCCGGCTGCACGACCTTGAGCCCGAACTGCCGCGCCAGACGGTAGCCGAAGTCCGTCGCGCCCAGTTTCGGGATGGACAGCCCGCCGGTCGCGACGACCAGAGACTCCGACTCGAACTCGCCGCGGCTCGTCTCGACCCGAAAGCGTTCGCCCCGACTCACCGCTCCCACGCGGCAGCCCGTGACGACGCGGACGCCGGCCCCGTCGCACTCGTCGAGCAGCATGCGGACAATCTGCTGCGAGCCGTCGTCGCAGAAGAGCTGCCCGAGCTTCTTCTCGTGATACTTAATCCGATGCCTCTCGACGAGCGCGACGAAGTCCGCGGGCGTGTAGCGCGCCAGCGCCGACTTCGCGAAGTGCGGGTTGCGCGAGATGAAGTTGGCGGCCGCCGTGCCCGTGTTGGTGAAATTACAACGCCCGCCGCCCGAGATTTCGATCTTCCTTCCGACGCGCTCGTTGTGCTCGAGCACGACGACGCGACGCCCGCGCCCTCCCGCCACGAACGCGCACATCAGCCCCGCCGCCCCGCCGCCGATGACGATTACGTCTGCTCTCATATCAAGTGATGGGTTTTGGGTTTTGGGTGCTGGGTGTTGGTTCAAAACAAAACCCAAAACCTAACACCCAACACCCATCACCTCCCACTCCCCCGGCTGTCTTTCTCAAGCATCGGCTTCAAATGGCGGTAGACGGTGGCGGCGACGAGCCGGGTGCCCTCGGCGTTGGGGTGGACGCGGTCTTGCTGGTTGAACTTGTCGATGCCGGCGACGCCTTCGAGGAAGAAGGGGATGAGGGCGACCTCGTGCTCGTCGGCGAGCGACTTGAAGGCGTCGCGGATCTCGATCTCGTAGTCGCGGCCGGACTCGGTGGTCGTCAGCATCCCCGCGAGCAGCACCTCGGCGTCGCGTGACTTGGCGCGCTTGATGATTTCGGAGAGGTTCTTGCGCGTCTCGGCGACGGGCTGGCCGCGGAGAAAATCGTTGGCGCCGAGTTCGAGGATGACGAAGCGGACGCCGCCCCCGTCGAGCGACCAGTCGATGCGGCGGACGCCGCCCGCGCTGGTGTCGCCCGAAACTCCGGCGTTGACCACCTCGTACTTGAACCCGTCGGCGTCGATCATCTTTTGCAGCAGCGCGGGGTAGCTCTCCTGCGGCGAAAGGCCGTAGCCGGCGGTCAGGCTGTCGCCGAAGGCGACGATTTTAGGTACATTCTCCGTAGGCTTCGGGGCGGCGGCGGGTGTCTGGGCGGTTTGAGTCGCGCCGCCCTGATTCGAAGAAGTTTCGCGCGACCCGCCGCCGCAGGCAGCGAAGAGGGCTGCGGCGAGAATCGAAAGAGCCGCGGGCTTGAATTTATCGAGTGCGGACAGCAGGGTTTTCATGATCGAATTATACCAAGTCTCAAAGACCGTACAGTCCGGCGCCGAGCGCCTGACCATCCTGCGCGAGCTTGACCTGCGGATACCCGACGGTCAGTTCGTCGCCGTCGTCGGCCCTTCGGGCAGCGGCAAATCGACGCTGCTCGGCCTCGTCGCCGGCCTCGACGCGCCGACCTCCGGGCGCATCCTCATCGACGGCGAGGAGATTACGCGCATGGGCGAGGACGCGCTCGCGCGGCTGCGCGGGCGCAAGCTCGGCTTCGTCTTCCAGTCGTTCCACCTGATTCCTTCGATGACCGCGTTGGAGAACGTGCTCGCGCCTCTGGAGATCGCGGGCCGGCGCGACGCACGGGAGCGCGCGCGCCGGCTGCTCGAAGACGTGGAGCTGACGGGGCGCGCGCACCATTACCCCTCGCAGCTCTCGGGCGGCGAGCAGCAGCGCGTGGCCGTCGCGCGCGCCTTCGCCAACGAGCCGTCCATCCTGCTGGCCGACGAGCCGACCGGCAACCTCGACTCGCGCAACGGCATGCACGTCTTCGACCTCATGGTCGAGATGAACCGGCGGCACGGCACGACGCTCGTCCTCGTCACGCACGACCACGATTTGGCCGGGCGCGCAGACCGCCGCATCTCCCTGCGCGACGGGCGCGTCGTCGCCGACGAAGTTTCGTCGGCGACGGCCGAAGGCTTCGGCGCAGAGCTGGAAGAGGAGGCGGCGCGGACTTGAGCTTCATCTTCAACCTTGCGTGGCGGGAGCTGCGCGCGTCCTGGCGGCGCCTGCTCTTCTTCTTCCTGTGCATCGGCATCGGCGTCGGCAGCATCGTCGCGCTGCGCTCGATGATTCAGAGTCTGAACCGCGCGGTGGCGGGCGAGGCGCGCGCCCTGATGACGGCCGACGTGCAGGCCGACACGACGCGCGACTGGCCGCCGGAGGCGCGCGCCAAAATCGAGCGCGTCGCGCGCGCCCCGCTCGTCGAGGCGCAGACTGAGACAATCGAGGCCCCGACGATGCTGCGCCCCGCGGACGAAGGCCGCGGCGGCACTTTGATGGTCGAGTTGAAGGGCGTCGAGCGCGGCTTCCCGCTCTACGGAGATTTCCGGCTGGAGGACGGCCGCCCGTTCGACTTCTCGCTGGTCGAGAACGGCGGGGCGGTCGTCGCGCCGCTGCTGCTCGAACGTCTTAAGCTGAGCATCGGGGAGCGCGTGCGAATCGGCGAGCGCGAGTTCGAGCTACGCGGCGTGGTGAAGCAGGAGCCGGGCAACTCGGGCGGCGGATTCAGGCTCGGGCCGCGCGTCTTCGTCGCGCGCGCCGACCTCGAAGCGGCCGGGCTCACGGGCTTCGGCAGCCGCGCGCGCCGGAGGCTGCTCTTCAAGACGGCCGAGGGTCGTCAGGCCGAACTCGTCAAAACGCTCCGCGCAGAGGTCGGTAACAACTTCGTCAACGTGCGCTCGTACAAGGATTCCGAGGAGAGCCTCGGCGAGCAGTTCGCGCGCGCCGAGAACTATCTTTCGCTGACCGGGCTCGTCGTGCTCGTGCTCGGCGGCATCGGCGTCTCTTCGGTCACGCGCGTCTTCGTCGATCAGAAGAAGAAGACCATCGCGGTGCTCAAGTGCGTCGGCGCGACGGGGCGGCGTCTGACTGCCGCCTACCTCGCGCAGGTGCTCGCGCTCGGCGCGCTGGGGAGCCTGTTGGGCGTGGCGCTGGCGAAGGCGGCGCTCCTCTTCGTCCGCGCGCGCTTCGCGGAGAGTTTGCCGCCGAACCTCGTCTACGACCTGCAACCCGGCGCGGTGGCGCAGGGGCTGGGCTTGGGCCTGCTCATCTCTCTGCTCTTCTCGGCGCTGCCGCTGCTGCGCATCCGTCACATCAAGCCCAACATGCTCCTGCGCGAGGCGGAGCAGGACGCGCCCGGCAAGAGGCTCGACCTCTGGCGCGCCCTCGTCGCGGGGCTGGTGCTCGCCGGACTGCTCCTGCTGACCTCGTGGCAGGCGGGTTCGCTGCGCGTGGGCCTCTTCTTCCTCGGCGGGCTCGGGCTCACGGCGCTCGTGCTCTACCTCGCCGCGTGGCTGCTCGTCTTTCTCGTGCGCCGCGCGCGGGGCCTCGGCACGTTCGCCGTGCGGCAGGCGATCAACAGCATGCACCGCCCCGGCAACCAGACGCGCGTCATCGTGCTGGCCGTGGGGCTCGGCGCGTTCCTCGTCCTGTCGGTGCAGTCGCTCCAGGCGGGCCTGCTCGACGAGTTCGACGTGGCGCGGCGCGGCAACCTGCCGAACATGTACCTGATTGACGTGCAGCGCGACCAGGTCGAGGGCGTGCGCGAGATCGTGGAGGGGACGACGGGCGCGAGCGCCGAGTTGATTCCGACCTTGCGCGCGCGCATCGCGGCCGTGAACGGGCGGGAGGTTGACCTTGAGGCCGCGGGCGCGCGCGGCGAGCGCGGGCGGCTCGGGCGCGAGTACGTCGTCACGTACAGGCCGCGGCTCGAATACAACGAGACGCTGCTGGCGGGCCGGTTCTGGGACGAGACGCCTTCCGAACAGGCGGAGGTTTCGATTGAGGAGGGCTTGCGCGGCGCGGGCGGGATTGACCTGGGCAGCACGATCACCTTCGACATACAGGGCCGGAAGATTGACGCGCGCGTGACGAGCGTCCGGCGCGTGGACTGGCGCAACTCGCGGACGGGCTTCCTCGTGCTTTTCCGGCCGGGCGCGTTGGACAAGGCGCCCGCCACGTTCGTCGGCGCCGTTGACGGCCCTCCGGCCGAGCCCGAGCGGTCGCGTTTCCAGCGCGCCATCGTGGATCGTTACCCGAACGTGAGCGTCATCGACGTGGCGGACATCGTGCGCGGGGTGGGCCGGATTCTGTCGAACATCACGCTGGCCGTGAGCTTCATCGGCGGCTTCGTCTTCTTAAGCGGCGCGCTCATCCTCGTCGGCTCCATCGCGATGACGAAGTTCCAGCGCGTCTACGAGGCGGCGGTGCTGAAGACGCTCGGCGCGGAGCGGCGCGTGCTGCTCACCATCATGCTCACGGAGTACGGGCTGCTCGGGCTGGTGGCGGGCCTCGTCGGCGCGGCGGCGGCCAACGGGCTCTCCTACGCCGTCTCGCGCTACGTCTTCGAGATAGGCTGGGCGTTCGCGCCCGCCCTCAACGCGGCCGGCGTCGCCGCCACCGTCCTCCTCGTCGGCGCGGTCGGCGCGCTGTCGAGCTTAGACGTGTTGACGAAGAAGCCGCTGTCCATCCTCCGCGGGCAGTGAGGAGTATGCCGAGCCCAAACAATCGTCTGTCACGTCCGACCTGCCGGCCGTCTCACCCGGCCGGCAATATCTCACACTCGCCCGGTCAACTCGCGCGCCCGCCCGGCCAACTCTGGAACCCGCCCACTCTTCTGCCACGCCCGCCCGGTCTTCTGTGACAGCCGCTCAATCATCTGAAACGCCCGCCCAATCATCTGAAACGTCCGACCGGTCATCTAAACCGCCCGACCTATAAACTACACTTTGCCCCCAACGAACTTGCATAAATGACGGGTCGTCTAACACACCCGCCCAATCGTCGGAAACGCCCGCCCAATAAACTGAAATTATCTCCGAGCCACCTGTGACGCCCGCCCAATCAACTTTTACACACGCGCACTCAACTGTCGCGGCCGCC
>DAIRFV010000061.1:0-5719 GCA_036794905.1 Pyrinomonadaceae bacterium
GTCTGGCGTAAGCAGGAAAAGTAACCACAGAGACACAGAGACACGGCTTGTTGATTTTAACTATCAACAAGCCGTGTCTCTGTGTCTCTGTGGTTAATTCTCAGCCGGCGACGAGTTGCAGGAAGCTCTCGCCCGCCTTCAGCCTCAGCCCGAAGTTGTCGGCGACGGTCTGGCCGATGTCGGCGAGCGAGGCGCGGTCGCCGAAGTTGACCCCGGCGCGCGCGGCGGGGCCGTAGACGAGGAGCGGGGCGTACTCGCGCGTGTGGTCGGTGCCGCGGTAGGTGGGGTCGTTGCCGTGGTCGGCCGTGAGGATGAGGAGGTCGCCTTCGCGCATCGCGGCCTCGATCTCGGGCAGGCGCGCGTCGAAGTGTTCGAGGGCGCGGGCGTACCCTTCCACGTCGCGGCGGTGGCCGTAGAGCATGTCGAAGTCCACGAGGTTCGAGAAGATGAGGCCGCGCCCGCCGCCCCTCAGCGCCTCGATGGTCTGGTCAATCGACTGGTCGTTGTTCTTGCCGGGCAGCTCGCGCGTGACGCCCGACGCGTCGTAGATGGAAGAGATTTTGCCGACGGCGACCACGTCGAGCCCCGCGCCCGAGAGGACGGGCAGCAGCATGTCGCGCGGCGGGGGCACGGCGTAGTCGTGCCGGTTCTCGGTGCGCCGGAAGGCGCCGGGGTCGCCGACGAAGGGGCGCGCGATGACGCGGCCGACCTCGTGCTCGCCGCTCAGGAGGCGGCGCGCCGCCTCGCACATCTCGTAGAGGCGCGCGACCGGGATGACCTCCTCGTGCGCGGCGATCTGGAAGACGGAGTCGGCCGAGGTGTAGACGATGGGCTTGCCGCTGCGAACGTGCTCCTCGCCCAGCACCTTGATGATCTCCGTCCCGGAGGCGGGGTAGTTGCCGAGGATGCCGGGCACGCGCGCCTCCGCGACGAAGCGCTCGATCACGTCTGCGGGGAAGCCCTGCGGGTAGGTCGGGAAAGCCTTCTCCAGGATGATGCCGGCCATCTCCCAGTGACCCGTCGTCGTGTCCTTGCCGTTCGAGCGCAGCGCGCAGCGCCCGAACGACGCGCGCGGACTCTCCGCGGGCGCGACGCCGCTCAAGCTCCGGACGTTCCCCAACCCCCAGCCGCGCAAGTTAGGCAGCTCGACCTGCCGCGACGCGCAGATGTGGCCGAGCGTGTCGGCCCCCGCGTCGCCCCAGTCGGCCGCGTCGGGCATCTCGCCCATGCCCAGGCTGTCGAGCACGATGAGCGTGATGCGCTCGAACGCACGTCCGTCCTTCGTCATCCTTAGTCAGTCCTCTTCCCGATTATTTTATTAGAGCGGCTCGCCGTCTCAGCTCCGCGGGGCCTGGTAGCCCTCGCGCGCGCGCACCTGCGCGTCCTTGTTGGTGCGCACCTGGACGTTGATCTTGCGGAACGTGCCGTCGCGCGCGGTGTTGGTCGAGTAGTAGCCGATGCTGTACTGCGTGCCGATGTCTTCGGCCACCTGGCGGAAGGCGCGGCGCGCGTCGCGCAGATCCGCGGCGGGGAAGGTCTTGCCGCCGGTCTCGCGCGCGAGGCCCGCCATCTCGCGGCGCGCCATCTGGTAGAGCGTGCGGCTGGCGTGCATGCGCTCGAACTGGCCCATGCGGCAGAAGTTCGAGAAGTCCTCGGCCGCCGCCCCGGGCGCGATGACGCGCCGGTAGCGTTGGAGCTGCGTGCTCGACAGCCTGAGCGCGCCGCCGTCATCGCAACTCTGCATCAGGCGGTCTTCGACGTACTCCTCGGTGTTGACCATCACGAAGTAGGAGACGACGCCCGCGCGCTTGAGCTGCTCGCGCGCCTCGTCGAAGTCGGACTCGCTCGTCGAGTCCACGCCGTCGGTGAGCGCGACCATCGCGCGGCGGCCGCGCGTCTGCTCGGTCGGCCGGTCGCGGAAGACATCGCGCGCCACCTTCGCGAGGCTGTCGTAGAAGGGCGTGCCGTTCGACGCGCCGACCGACTCGACCGCCTCCTGCAACAGCTCGCGGTCGTCGGTCAGCGGGGCCTTCAGCTCGACGGTGGCGAGCGAGTCGCTCCCCTCCTGCTTCGTGTTGAAGGAGAGGATGGCGACGCGGTCGCCGGGGCGCAGCGCCTCGACGAAGGCGAGCGCGGCGCGGCGGATGAGCCCCACGTCCTCGCGCGTCGAGCCCGAGGTGTCTAAGAGGAGCGCGACCTCGAAGGGCGCCTCGGTCGTCGAGAAGTTGGCGATCTTCTGCGGGCGCCCGTCCTCGAAGATTTGGAAGTCGGAGGCTTTCAGGCCCGTCAGCGGCCGCCCCGCGCGGTCGGTGACGACGGCGGGGACGGAGACGAGCTGCGTCTCGATGCGGACGACGTCGTCCTCGTCAACCTCCTCGCCCGCGGAGCCCTTCGGCGGCGCGGGGCGCGCCGGGGCGGCGGCCGGCGCGGGCGGCGGCGTGGGCGAGACGCGGCGCGGGCGCTGGCGCCCCTCCTCCTGCACCTGCGCGCGGCCGGCCGGCGCGGGGATGGAGAGAAGTGTCAGCAGCGCGGCCGCCGCCGCGGGCGCGAACCTCTTTAAACTTGCAGGGGGCTTCGGCACGGTCTTACACTCTCGCAGATAAAACTTTCGCCGTAGAATATAGCCGCAAACGACCGCGGACGGAAAGGACGGACGATGCCGGTCATCGGGAGACTCGACGGACAGGTTGACGAGGTCATCATCTCGCCCATCTCGCGCAGGGGGCGCGAAGCAGAGCCGGCCCCTTTGGATAAAAACGCAGAAACGCCCGCGCCCTCCGACCCGCCCGAACGCGCCCCCTCTCAAACGCCGCCTCCCGGTGAGAGTTCCGCGAACGCGGACGAGTTGCCCGTCTGGCTCTTGTAAAGCAGTAGACAGTAGACAGTAGCCATTAGGAAGACGAAGCGGCGCGCCCGGCCCGATGGCCGAAGGCGCGCCGTTCTTGTTTTTTCTACCGGCTACTGACTACTGTCTACTGTCTACTTTTTCATCCCCCTCCCCGCTTGACAGACGGGCGCTCTTCTCTTAAATTTAATCACGGTTAAGGCGGTTCTTTTCAGGCACGTATGTCAATGGTAGACGGCCACCCTTACAAGGTGGAGGTTGGGGGTTCGAATCCCTCCGTGCCTACCACATGCGCGCCCGTTTGAAAATTTAAGGTTCTCGCGGAGTCGTAGTTCAGTTGGTTAGAACGCCGGCCTGTCACGTCGGAGGTCGCGGGTTCGAGTCCCGTCGGCTCCGCCATTAACCACCACCGGCCCGCCCGGTCACGAAAAAGGCTGCTCACACGAGCAGCCTTTCGTGTTTTCCGGCTTCGCACTAAACTATTACCCCCCTATGGACACCTCCAGACTCACCCCTGAAGACGCGGCGCGCGGAGTCCTGCGCGAGAGGTATGAGGGGGCGCGTGTGATCTTCCTGGCCGGGTCTGTGATGCGGGGCGAGGCGACGCCCGCGTCAGACCTCGACATCGTGGTCGTCCACGAGCGTCTGGCGAACGCGTACCGGGAGGCTTACGTGTACGGGGGTTGGCCCGTGGAGGCGTTCGTGAACGACGTGGAGACGCTCGCGGAGTTCTTCGAGTTGGACAGGCAGCGCGGGGTGCCGGCGATGATGAGCATGGTGTGGGAGGGCACGGAGATTCCCGGGGCGAGCGAGTTCTCGGCCGATTGGAAACGGCGCGCGCGCGAGTTGTTGGAGGCGGGGCCGCCGCCGTGGGACGAGGAGGAGCTGACGCTGCGGCGGTATCGTCTGACCGACTGGGTGGACGACATGAGGTTCCCGCGTTCGGCGGAGGAGCTGGTGGCGACGGGAGCGTGGCTCTACCAGGACGCGGCCGAGTTCTACTTCCGCACGCGCGGGATGTGGTCGGCGCACAGCAAGACGATCCCGCGCCGGCTGCGGCAGGCGGATGCCCTCTTCGCCGAGAAATTCCTGCGCGCCTTCGACGCGCTCTTCGCCGAGAAGCGCCCCGACCCGGCCGTCGCCCTCGTCGCGGAACTGCTCGAACCCTTCGGCGGGCTCCTCTTCGAAGGCTTCCGTAAAGAGGCGGTGAAGAAAGTGTCGGGTGGTTGAAGGGGTGCTGGGTGTTGGGTGTTGGGTGCTGGTTAAAAACTGATTCTTCCCCAACACCTAAAACCCAGCACTCAGCACCCAGCACCCCTTCAACCGCCCAGCACCCCAAACAGATGATTACTGTCACTGACGCCATCAGAATCGTCGTCGAGCAGACGGAGCCTCTGGGCGCGGAGCGCGTGGCTTTGGGCGAGGCGCTGGGGCGCGTGCTGGCGGAGGAGGTCTTCGCCGACACGGACTTGCCGCCGTTCGACCGCGCGCAGATGGACGGGTACGCCGTGCGCTCCGAGGACTTGCGCGAGACGCCCGCGCGGCTGCGCGTCGTGGGCGAGGCGGCGGCGGGGAGCGGCTGGCGCGGGGCGCTTCAGGCGGGCGAGGCCGTGCGCATCATGACGGGCGCGCCGCTGCCCTCGGGCGCGGACTCCGTGCAGCAGGTCGAGGTGACGCGCGAGGAGGAGGGCGGTGACTTCGTCGTCGTCGAGCGCACGACCGAGCCGGGGCAGTTCTACATCACGCGCGGGAGCGAGGTGCGCGCGGGCGAGCGCGTGCTCGAAGCGGGCGAGGAGATAAACGCGGCGCGCATGGCCGTCCTCGCGTCGTTCGGTTACGCGCGGGTGCCCGTGCGGAGGAGCCCGCGCGTGGCGGTGCTGGCGACGGGGACGGAGCTGGTGCCGGTCGCGGAGCGCCCGGGCGCGGATCAGATACGCGACTCGAACAGCTACTCGCTCGCGGCCTACGCGCGGCTGGCCGGCGCGACTGTCGAGCGCCTGCCCTTCGCGGGCGACGACCCGGAGCTGTTACGTGAGGAGATTGAGCGGGCGGCGGCGCGTTCTGATTTGCTCGTGCTCTCGGGCGGCGTTTCGATGGGGCGTTACGATTTCACGAAGGCGGCGCTGCACGCGCTCGGGGCCGAACTCTTCTTCGAGCGCGTCGCGCTCCGACCGGGCAAGCCGACCGTCTTCGCGCGTCTGCCCGGCGGGGCGCTCGTCTTCGGCCTGCCGGGGAACCCCGTCTCGGTCAGCGTCACCTTCAACCTCTTCGCGCGGACGGCGCTGCGCGTGATGCAGGGCGCGCGCCGTCCCGAACCTTTCGAAGAGACGGCCGTCCTGTCGCGCCCCGCGAAGGGCGCGGCCGGGCGCGCGAGCTACCTGCCGGCCGCGCTCTCGACCGACGCGGGGGGGCGTCTGCTCGCGGAGCCGCTGCGTTGGGGCGGCTCCTCCGACTTCGTCGCCTTCGCGCGCGCCGCGGCGCTCGTCATCGTGCCCGCGGGGGTGAAGGCCGCAGAGGCGGGCGGCGTCGTGCAGGTCGTCCGCCTCCCCGGCTGAAGGGGACTGGAACGATGAGCGAACTGACACACCTTGACGGAGAGGGGCGCGTCGCGATGGTGGACACGACGGCCAAGGCGCAGACGGCGCGGCGCGCGGTGGCTTCGGCGCGCGTGCTGATGTCGGCGGAGACGGTCGCGGCGCTGCGCGCGGGGCAGACGCCGAAGGGCGACCCGCTGGAGGCGGCGCGCATCGCGGGCATCATGGCCGCCAAGCGCACGGCCGACCTCATCCCCCTGTGCCACCCGCTCCCGCTCACGCACGCCGACGTGCGCGCGGAGCTGCGCGACGACGGCGTGTACCTTGAGGCCGAGGCCGC